>JBEKDV010000404.1:0-7388 GCA_050014175.1 Candidatus Solibacter sp.
CGATGAAGTTCTCGATGGCGCGCCCGATGGAGACGTCGCCCAACGGCGCCGGCGTGGGGTCGATGCCCGCAGAAGTCCACTGCGTGGCCGCCGCGATACGCACCGCCGCCGCCTCGGCGCGCATCAGGTGCGCGGTCAGCGCTTCGGCCAGCTTCGTTTCCGCGGCGCCGGGATCGTGAAATTGCGCGAACACCTCGGCCACCACGTTGGCGCTCTCCAGGCCCACGGCGAACGTCTTGCCCGGCCCGTTGTGCCACGCCCCCGGATAGAACGGCCCGTACGGTTTCACCATGGCGGTGGTGGCGAAGTTCAGATTGCCGCCGCCATTGGGGCTCCTGGCGGCGACCGCCTTGACCAGCCGCGCCGCCTCGCGAATCGACTTCCAGTGAATCCCGTTCTCGGCTGCCACTACCAGGCTGCCATTGATCTTCGTCGAGGCGAACACGTCGATAGCGAGATCGACGGTGGAGCGATCTTCCCCGTCGGTGAGTTGCACCGCGCCCAGGTTGGGCGAGAAGCCGAGCTTCGCCCCGAGGTCGCCGTACTTGCGCAGCAAGGCCAGCGCGTCCGCGTGCGTCATCCCCTTGGTGTACTCGGCGAGCGGTTGAGTGACCACGCGGATGGTCTCGACTCCGAAGCCCGCCGCCTTGTATTCCTCGCGCGCGGCGTTCAGAAACTTGACGGCCTCGCCGACCTGCGCCTCGTAGTGCAAGGCGTCGATGCGGATAAACGCCGTGATGGCGCGCACCTTGGGCCGCGCTTCAGCAAAGGCGAGCGAGGCGAGAGCGAGGGCGAAGAGAAAGGCTTTCCGCATGGGACGGTTATACCACGCGCGGCATGTCCCCGCCCGCAATAGTTCTGAGAGGTATTCGTTGAGGACGGCACATTATACATTGGCCGCCGAGTGACGCATCCATTGCTAGGTCCCCTGGCTGCCCTTGCTTCGGGCATCCTGGTCTACCGGTTCATACCGCTCGGACCATCCGAATCATTGGGGGCCGTCGCCGGATTTCTCGTCCTCGGCTGCCTCGCGCTATGGCGCGGATCGCGCTGGCTGGCGTCCGTCTGCTGCCTGCTCGGGCTGTTCTTCGCCGGAGCGCTCGATTCGCGCGTGCACACACCGGGGCCTCCACCATCGATCGATGCCTCCGGGCGTGAAGTGGTCATCCTCGGCGGGTGCGTCGTGGAGCCGCCGGCCATCTCGGGCGAGCGCGAGCGCTTCATCCTCGAACTGGATCGCGACGCCCGCGCCGAGGTCACGCTCTACACCAAACCGGGCGAAACCCTGCCCCCGCTGCGCTACGGCCAGAACCTCGAACTCGACGGCAAGGTGCGGCCGCCGCGCAATTTCGGCAACCCGGGGGCCTTCGATTACCGCAATTACCTCGCCCGCCAGGACATCTATTGGACCGTCTCGGCGGCCGCCGGAACCGTGCGCCTCCTCCCCGGACACTGCGGGAATCCGTTCCGGAAAGCCGTCATGGACCTGCGCCAAGCCGCGCTGGCGCGCATCGAACGCCTCTACCACGGCGATGCCTACCAGTCCGGGATGATGCAGGCGGTTCTGATCGGGCAGACCTTCCAGATGCAAAAGGTCTGGACGGACCAGTATCGCCGCACGGGGACGTTTCACATGATCGTGATTTCCGGAACTCACGTGGCGGTGCTGGCGGCCTTCTTCCTGTTTGCGCTGCGCATCTGCCTGGTGCCGGAGAGCCTCGCCCTGTTCCTCACCGTGCTGGCGGCGTGGCTGTACGCGCTGGTCACGGGGTTTCAAGCGCCGTGCGTGCGCTCGTCGGCGGGGCTCACGCTGTTTATGATCGCGGGACTTTTCTATCGCCGGCGGCGCATCATGAATCTCGTGGCGGCGGTGGCGCTCGGCTTTCTGCTGCTCGACCCCGAGCAGTTGTTCGAAGCCAGTTTCCAGCTCACGTTTCTGGCCGTGGGCTTTCTGGCGGCGTTCGCTCGGCCGGCCATCGCCGCCACCTCCGGACCGCTCATGGCGGGACTTCGCGACCTCGCCGATACCGGCCGCGATCTTCACATGCATCCGCGCGCCGCGCAGTTCCGCATCGAATTGCGCCTGCTCTCCGAGACGCTGCGCGCGCCGCTCTGGGTGGTGGCGTGGCCCGCCCGGGTGACGCTGTTCGTTTACGAGATCGTGCTCACCTCGGCGGTGGCGCAGCTTGGCCTGGCGCTGCCCATGGCCATCTACTTCCACCGGCTGGGCTTCTCGGGACTTTCCGCCAACGCCTTCGTGGTGCCGCTGATGGGCGCCGTCGTGCCGGTGGGATTCCTGGCCGTATTCACGGGTTGGCATTGGGTCGCCAGGTTCGGCGGCCTGCTCTTGTGGCTCTCCCAAAAGGTGGTCTGGTTCCACGCCAACCTGGAGCCGGCCTGGCGGATTCCGACGCCACCGTTATGGCTCGGCATCGCGTTGGCGGCGGCCCTGATCGCCGCCGCCGTCTGGCGCTCCCGATTTGGCGCCGCTCCGGTCGCCCTGCTGCTCGCCCTGCTGGTGTGGCACCCGTTCCCGCCCGATGTCCACCCTGGCGAACTGGAATTGACGGCCATCGACGTGGGCCAGGGCGATAGTCTCCTGGTGCTCTTTCCCGATGGCAAGCGCATGCTGGTGGATGGCGGCGGCATCCCCGCCTTCGGGCGGATTGCGCGCTCGCAGTTGGACATCGGCGAGGACGTCGTGGCGCCCTACTTATGGGATCGCGGCTTCCGCACGGTGGATGTGGTGGCGCTCTCCCACGCGCACGAGGATCATAGCGGCGGCCTGGGTGCGCTGATCGCCGATTTCCGCCCGCGCCAGGTCTGGACCGGATTCACGCCCGATGGTCCGGAGTGGCGCGCGGTGCGCGATCAGGCCGTCGCGGTGGGCGCCCGCATCATGCCGTTGCGCGCGCCGGGTAGTTTTGCCTTCGGCGGCGCGGCGATCGAGGTGCTGGCGCCATCCGTCAACTACCTGCCGGCGGACGAGCCGAACAATAACGACTCACTGGTGCTGCGCGTGACCTTCGGACAGCGCAGCTTTTTCCTGGCCGGCGATGTGGAGCGGGGAATCGAGCAGGAGATGGCCTACACCGGCGAACTGTGCCCCACCACCGTGCTCAAGGTGGCGCATCACGGGAGCCGCACCAGCAGCACGGAGGAGTTCCTGAGCGCGGTGCAGCCGGCGTTCGCGGTAATTTCGGCCGGTTTCGAGAATAACTACGGGCACCCGCACCCCACGGTGGTTGCGCGCCTGCGCGAGCATCACGCGGCCGTCCTGCGCACCGACGTGGACGGCATGATCACCATCCGCACCGACGGACATAGGATCCACGCCGAGACTTACTCAGGCCTACTGCGGCAGAGATAAGGTTTCTTCGACGGATTCGCTATCACTTACTTACTCGAATCCGGCGATGGCAGCCCCGAAATGCCCCACTTCTCGTTCGGTTGCGGTCCCAGGCGGAACCGCAGCACCCCGCCGTTTACGATCTCGTCGTGCGTGATCCAAACCCGCTCCAGCGGCTTGCCATTGAGCGTGGCGGATTGCACATAGATATCGCCCGCCGTCTTTTTGACCGCTTCCACCGTGAAGCTCTTACCACTTTCCAGGTGGATCGTGGCCCGGTCGAACAGAGGACTGCCCAGCGCATAGATAGGCTGACCCGGATTCACGGGATAAAATCCCAGTGCGCTGAAGATATACCAGGATGACATCTGTCCGGTGTCCTCGTCCCCCAACCACCCGGCGGGTCCAGGCCTGTACAGGCGGTCCTCGATGCTGTGTACCAGGCGCTCGGTCTTCCACGGTTGGCCGGCATAGTCGTAAAGATACGCGACGTGATGGACCGGCTCGTTAATGTGCGCGTACTGGCCCATATCTTCCATCTTGGCTTCGGTCATCTCGTGAATCACCTGCCCGTATCCACCGACCTTGAACGCGGTCGTGGCTGTAAACAGCGCATCCAGCTTCTTGGTGAACGCTTCCTTGCCGCCCATCAGTTCCATGAGCCCGGGTACGTCCTGCTGTACGGACCACAGCCACTGCCACGCGTTGCCCTCCGTGTACACGCCGCCCCACGCCAGCGGGTCGAACGGCTCAATCCAGGAGCCGTCGGATTTGCGGCCGCGCATGAAGCCCACTGTAGGGTCGTACACGTTGCGGTAGTTCTTCGTGCGCGCCGTGAACAGCTTGTAGTCTTCTTCTTTGCCTAACGCCTTCGCCATCTGCGCCACCGCGAAATCGTCGTAGGCGTATTCCAGCGTGCAGGCAACGGACTCGTGCACACCGTGGTCGTAGGGAACATAACCGAGCTTGATGTAGTCCTCGATCCCGCTTCGCGCCTGGAAAACACCGGCCCCCTTTTCCGTGGCGTCCTTCCGCAGCGCGGCGTACGCTTTGGCGGTGTCGTAATCGCGAATGCCTTTTAGGTAAGCGTCGGCGATCACCGAATCGCCGTGCGTGCCGATCATGACGTTCGTCTCTCCGGGGTTGGGCCACTTGGGGATGAATCCGCCTTCATCGTAGGCATTCAGCATGGCGCGGATGATCGCGGCATCCTTCTTCGGCTCCAGGATCGTCAGCAGCGGGAACTGCGCGCGGAATGTGTCCCAGAACCCGTTATCGGCGAACATCTCGCCAGGGTGCACCTTGCCGTCATACGGGCTCCAGTGGACCATCTTGCCGGAGGCATCGGTCTCCTCGAGCATATGCGGGAACTGCACCGCGTGGTAGAAGGCGGTGTAGAAGGTGCGCCGTTGCGCTTCCGTTCCGCCCTGCACGTCGATCTTTCCCAGTTGGCGCTCCCATTCCGCTTTCGCGCGCCCGGCGATCCGGTCGAAATCGGCCTCCGGCATGTCCTGTTCGAGGTTGCGCCGTGCCTGCTCCACGCTGATCAGCGACACGCCGATGCGCACCGTCACCGCTTCCCCCTGTTTCGTCGCAAAACCGGCGTATGCGCCCACGTGACTGCCCTCGCGGGAAAGCCCATCGGCCGCGATCGCCACCGCCTGGTTCACCAAGGGCCGGCCTTGGGGGTTTTCGGGAATCTCCCAAACACCGTGGCGCGCCATCGAATGGTCGAACACCGCCACGAAGTACTGCGCGAAGTTCGGCGAATTGCGCCCTCCCGAGGTGTTCCTGCCGCTAATCGTATTGTTCTCGGGATGGATTTCCACCGCGCTGCCGCCGTGGCTCGCATCGAGCAACACCCAGGCGTCTTCGGTTTTCGGGAAGGTGAAGCGGAACGCGCCGCCGCGCGCCGATGGAGCCATTTCAACCTTGACCTTGTATGCGTCAAGCAGCACGCTGTAGCGGTAAGGCAACGCCTGTTCGTTGTCGTGGCTGAAGTGAGAGGCACGCTCGCTCGGCTGCACCTGCAGCGCGCCGGTCAGCGGCATCAGCGAGAACGGGCCGTAATTGCTCATCCACGCCGACGGCTGGTGCGTGGCCATGAACCCGATCAGGGTTTCGCGAAAATACTGATACGGCCAGCCGTTCCCTTCGGTCATTTGTGCGGTCCATCCGAGCATTCCGAAGGGCGTGAATACCCCCGGATAGGTGTTGCCGTGCGACAGTTCGTACATCGACCAGGTGCCCACCAGCGGGTCGGGCAGATCGGCGCGGCTCTTCCCGGTGTCGGCGCCGATTCCTGGAACGGCAAGCGCCCATGCCAGAAGCCCACATGCGAGGCAGCGTTTTGCGGCAAATAAAGTCATCACCTGACTGATAGCACGCCGCGCACCCCTCGGGCGGCCGCAGCGCCCGTGCGAGCCCGCATCCAAATGAAGCATGGTGGGGCGGGCGCCCTCGCGCGGCCGGCCCCTTGGCCGGCCTGCCGGCAGGCGGACGAGGTGTCCGCCGCGGTCGAGGAAAACCGCCAGCAATTCCTACTTCTTTCCGCCCTTCAACAGCACTTTCACCGGACGCGTCGCCGCCAGATTGACTTCGGCCGCCGGCCTTTCCATCCGCGCGATCTCCTTAGTCTGCTCGGCGATCCACGAAGCCGCCGGCGCCTGTCCCTTTTCCAGCGCGTTGAGCAGCTTCAGCCCGGCATCTCCCAACGCCGCCAGATCGCGCGAAAGCGGCTTCAGCTCCACCAGCAGCGGATTCTCCGCCGCCAGTTCCTGAAAACGCGCATCGTTGGCCGCCCAGCGCGCGAACTCGCGCCGCAGCAGCGCCGCCTCCGCCGGACTGCCCTTGGGGTCCGCCGCCACTTTGGCCGCCGCCAATTCCAGCGCGCGCACGCTCTCGCTCTCCGGCCGCGCCGCATCCGCCAGCCGGTTCATGGGCGTCAGGCTGGTATATTTCCCGGCGCGTTGCCTCGGACCCAGCCCCAGCCCTTCCACCGCATCCGCCAGCACGCGCAGCGGCTCCGCCGGACGGCCCCCCGTCAGGCGATCCAGCATGGGCGCGTAGTTGGCGCGGTGCTGCACCCCGGTCCACTCCAACCATCGGCTCACTGCTTCCATGCGCGCGTACATCGAATCCACATCCTTGGTGGCCGCCGCCGACCATAGGCGCTCGGCAATCACCGCCGCCCGCGGCCAGATCCGCGAATCCACCATCTCCGACGTCGTGTACTCCGCCCACATGCACATCTCGCCGCCCAGAATGCGCTTCGTCTGTTCCTGCGGCAGGCTGTCGGCGGCACCCGACATCGGATCCACGCCATAGTGGTATGCCGCCGTGCTCAGATGATCCAGGTAGTAGCCCCAAGACAAAATTCCTCGATACCCCTGGCTGGCGGCCTCGGCCAGCGACTTCTGCCCGCGCCACGATTGCACCACGATGTCTTTCGGCAGGTCCGGGTGCAACACCTCGTCCCAGCCGATCAGGATCTTGCCCCGCCCGGCCAGCAGTTTCTGCACGCGCCGGTTGAAAAACGCCTGGATGGCGCGCGCGTCCTTCAGGTTGTTCTGCTTCGCCCACGCCTGCACCCGCGCCGACGCGTTCCACTGCCCGGCCACCACTTCATCGCCGCCGATGTGGAAGTACGGGTCCGGGAAGAGCGCCGTCATCTCCTCGAAAAAGCCATCGAGGAACGCATAGGTCTCTTCACGGCTCGGGTCCAGCGCGTTCTCATACACGCCCCACTTGCGCCCGATCTCGTACGGCCCCGGGTTGGTCCCCAGTTCCGGATACCCCACCAGCCATGCCGTGGTGTGGCCCGGGATGTCGAACTCCGGCACCACGCGTATGCCGCGGTCGCGCGCGTAGGCCACCACGACGCGGATCTCTTCCTGCGTGTAGAACAACCCGTCGGAGCCCTCTTGCTGCAATTTGGGGAAACGCTTGCTCTCCACGCGGAACCCCTGGTCGTCGGACAGGTGCCAGTGAAACACGTTGAGCTTCACCGCCGCCATCGCGTCCAGATTGCGCTTCACCA
>JBEKDV010000405.1:0-12390 GCA_050014175.1 Candidatus Solibacter sp.
AACAGGCCAGGTTGGGCTTCAGGCAACGCCATGACAGTTCTCTCTAAACCTGGGCGTCCGACTACCGGGGGAGCTATTTGCGCCTACGAAGACTGCGACGCTACCTATCATACTCAAATAGCCAAACTTGTTATTACTTATCCACTCGGCAATCCCCACATTTACCAGTCCTCGGTGACATGGAGTCCTAATCAAGTATATCGCAACGATGCAGTGCTGATCGAGAAAGCCAACTTAGGTGCCCTTACAGCGGATGGGCAATGGTATTATGACTCGGGGGCGCAGCTGCTATACATTTACAGCACAAACAATCCCTCCTCGGATACGATTGAGGCAACACGGCGTAATAATGTAGTACTGGTGAGCAGCAACGGATATTTGACTCTAGCAGGCCTGCACGTGATTAAAAGTAATGTTAATAATCTGGGGCTAGTTTCCGCGAGCTATGTCACAATATCCAATTCTGAGTTTGACCATTCTAGCGGTTCGGGCGTGAGTATAGGCTCTGGATCTTACAACGTGCTTTTTGATGGCGGCTCTGTACATAACAACGGTTCCGGTGGTGGTGATGGAGACGGAATTGGAATTGGAAATTCTGCCGACGCTTCGCATGATATCGCCATACAGAACATGGATATCTACGCAAACGGAAACGCCACGATGGGCAATAATATCAGCATTGGCATCACGGATACAGGACAGTCACCTTACAACATTCTGATTCAACGCAATATCATCAGGGACGCCACTTATTTCTGCGGAATTTTGGATTCTGCGAGTGCAGCAACAGTAGTCATCAGTCATAACACGATCGTAAACAATGCTTATTGCGGTGTACAGGCCTATAATACTACGGCTACAACTGCAATGACCGTTGAGTTGTATAACAACACCATTGTGGGGAATCGGGTATACGGACTTAGTGGGGCCGGCATCCTAGGAACAACAACGATCACTGCGAAGAATAACATAATTTGGAACAACGCGAGTGGGGCTTATGCTGAATATGGATGGGATACGTCGCATGCGGGCACACTCACGATGTTATCGGATTACAATCATGTTCATCATACCAACGGGAACTATGCTTTTCTCTACGGCAGTACGGGTATGACATTGGCAGGATGGCATAGCACCACTGGGCAGGATACAAAGTCGATTACGAGTGATCCCCTCTTCACCAACGCAGGCGCGGGCGACTTCACCCTCCAGTCCGGCTCCCCGGCGATCAACGCTGGGGTGTGTATAAGCGGCGTGACGCCATGCCCAACTAACATCGGCGCCAAGTAACAGGTCAAAGAGCAGCGATTTGACCACGGCCCCAGCGGCGGCGCAAAAGAAGAGGCGCCGGAGGTATGGCGGCGGGATGCTGAATTCAAGTCGAAGAGGGAACGCGCCGACCGCGGCGAGGATGAAAATGCCAAAGTGCGCGGAGGGGGACAGAAGCCGGGTGTGCGCAATCGCTCGGAGGGGTTGGAATGTCATTGTTTAGCCTGCCGGCGGCTTGCCCGCCTCGTTCTACCTGTTGGCAGGTCTTTCCCCACTCACCTCGTAGGGTCAGGATGCCTGACCCGAGTTTCGTGTTACCGTCTTCACGGGCAGGTGGCTATTACCTCGTCCGGCGTCACAGCGAAATGCCGTCGATTATTATGAGCACGGTATTGTCTTCGGTTGCGCCGATGGAACTCGGTCAGGTACGAGCCGTCCTGGCTCGTGGAACCGGTGATTAGAGCAGTTGGCATAGTGAGATCATTCAAAGGAGACGTCTTTCAATAGCGTACGCAACGGCAACTATGAATCCCGGGGATCAACGACTTGCGGCTGACGCTGCATAGCGGTCGCGAGTTTCTATGATGCGCTTGAGTAAACCCGTGCTCGGACTGTAGTCCAACACGATCTCTTTCAGCGCCACGACCAGGCGGCCAACATCACGCGTCTCGCAGGCCTCTCGCAGGCAATCCAGCCACGTCTCGATATCGGTTTCCGGCGTGCCGTTGCCCACGAAAATGCGAATCTTCTCATGGGGGGTTGGGGCGGTGTCCTCCAGGAGCGTGCTCAGCTCTTCGTAGAGCTTCTCGCCGGGGCGCATGCCGGTGAATTCAATTCTGATATCTTTATCGGGCTTGAGCCCCGACAGGAGAATCAAGTTTCTGGCGAGGTCGACGATCTTTACCGGCTCGCCCATGTCGAGGACGCAGATCTGGCCGCCCGCTCCGATGGCCGCGGCTTGCAGCACGAGCTGGCAGGCTTCGGGAATGGTCATGAAGAAGCGCCGCATCTCCGGATGCGTCACGGTCACCGGCCCGCCAGCCGCGATCTGCTTCTTGAAGATGGGGATGACGCTTCCGTTCGAACCGAGTACGTTGCCGAAGCGCACGGCGACGTACTTGGTCCGGCCGTTTTGCAGGGCCAGAAGCACCATTTCGGCCACACGCTTGGTGACACCCATGACGTTGGTGGGGCGCACGGCTTTGTCGGAGGAGATCATGACGAAGTCTTCGACTCCGTGCTCGGCCACCGCGATAGCCAAGTTGTATGTGCCGAATACGTTGTTCTCGACGGCCTCGAAGACGTGCGCCTCCATCAGGGGGACGTGCTTGTAGGCAGCGGCGTGGTAGACGACCGTCGGCGAATACTGGCGCAGGACGTCGTCGAGGCGAGCGCAATTCTGGATGCTGCCGATCTCGGGGTAGAAAGGCGTCTGGGGGAAGCACTGGCGCATTTCGCGGTCGATTTCGAAGAGGGGGGACTCGGCGATGTCGAATCCCACGATCGCGGCGGGGTGGAAGCGGGCGAGCTGGCGACAGAGTTCGGAGCCGATGGAGCCAGCGGCGCCGGTGACCATAACGACTCTGCCTTCGAGCGTGCCGCGGATCTGGTTTTCTTCGAGGCGTACGGGATTGCGGCCGAGGAGGTCTTCGACTGCTACGTCGCGGATCTGAGCGGCGAATCCGTTACCTTCGATGATCTCGGTGAGCCCGGGAACAGTCTTATAGGAAACGCCGGCTTCGTGGCAACGGTTGAGGATCTCCGTCATCTGCGTGCCGGTGGCGGAGGGTGTAGCGATGAGGACGGTTTCGATGGCTTGAGACGCGACGGTGGAGGGCAGCGCGGCGCCGTTGCCGAAGACTTTGAGACGGTGAATGAAGCTGCCGACCTTCGACGGATCGTCGTCGATGAAGCCGACGATTTCGTAAGACAGCGCAGCATTCTGGCGGAACTCGCGGAGCAGGCCGACTCCGGCATCACCGGCTCCATAGATGAGAGTCCGCTTCTTCGTGCCCAGATTTGGCAACCTGGAGAATTCGAACACCAGTCTCACTGCCAGCCTGGCTCCCGCCGTCATCCCGAAACAGAGCAGGAAATCCAGAAAGTAGATGGAGCGCGGAAACCCTTCAGGGGCGAACCATAGGAGGCCGAGACAGCCGAGAACGGATCCGGCGAAGCTAGCTGCCGCGAGGCGGGTGACATCGCGGATGGAAACATATCGCCACCACCCGCGATCCAATTTGAAGAAATGGAAGGCGAGGACTTTGGCCGGCACAAAGACGCACAACGCCGCCAGCAAGTGGGGGCGGTATAGCGAAGGCACAGCGAAGTCAAAACGCACGATGAATGCGAGGACGCCGGCGACCAACGAGAGTGGCGGGTAAGATGGCGGGCAACCCCAAGGGTGTAAGATCGTGGCATAGCGACTAAACTCCTCAGTTGGTGGCGACAGCTTCTTCTTGGCGTTCCGGGAGCGGTCCAGAGCCAACTGCGGCCCGGACATGGTTGGATCACGTGAAGCTGGTCTTCGAGCGGAGGGCTGGAACTGGAAAGAGAGATTCCGCGCTGGAACGAGATCTTCCACCACTTCTCCGCCGTGGCGCGCGCAACCGGCATAACAGGAGCTGGAGTTGCCCTGTCGGCCAGTCTTGGCGGAGTGTGCTGCCCAGCCTCATGGCGAAATGCCGTGTAGACCAAAGGAGCAAGGGCAACTAGGGCGAACAGAGGTCCGACCGCTGGCCAAATACACGCTCCCCACGCAAGCGGGAACAGCCAAGCGACATTGACTGCCGCAACGGTCAGCGTCACTTTCAAATGGCTGCCCCAACGCCGGGCGGCGTGCTGATAGGCGTGACTGCAATGCGCCTCATACCACCGCTCCCCGCTAGTCAAGCGCCGGATCAGCGTCAAGGTGGAATCGACAATGAAAACGGACAGCAGAATCAGCCAGGGCCAGAGTAGCCACGGTCGTTCCTTGGCGCTCGCAATAGCTAGAACGCCGAACACAAATCCCAGGAACCCGCTGCCCACGTCCCCCATGAAAATCTTCGCCGGGGGCCAGTTCCACAGCAGAAAGCCGACGCTGGCTCCCGCAAGGGCTAGTGCGCCCTCCGCCAAGCCTCCTAGTCCGCTCCACGCCAAAAGCAGGCCGCCCAACCCGCTTGCGGAGAGGGCCTGCAACCCAGCAAGGCCGTCTATACCGTCCATGAAATTATAAAGATTGATCATCCAGACCAAGCCGACAAGCGCTAGAAGCTGGCCAACCCAACCGAAATCCCAGATGATCCAGCCCAAGTGCAGCGGTCCCATCCCATTGATCTGCCATAAAGCCCACCCAGCAGCCGCGAAGTGAATCAGCAGGCGGAACCGTGCCGGTAGATGGAAACGGTCGTCCAAGAAGCCCGCTACAGCGATCGCCAATCCACCTCCGGTAAGCGCCGAACCGAGGCTGCTGGATAGGGTGCCTCTCTGTACGAACCAAAGAACTGCCAACAGAAACACCAGAACAATGCTTACGCCGCCTCCCCGCGGTGTAGGCACGGAGTGAGAACTACGCCCATTCGGGATATCCAAGACGTTTCCCCTAAGAAGGTAGCGCCGCACGAGGGCAGTTAACAGCGCTGAGGCCAGAAAGGTAAGGATGATCACGGCACTGCCTTCGGTTGCGGCAATAATCTTGACGATTCCAGGTACCAGCGGGCAAGGGCCGACCCAGTGTCCACTAGAGCTCCTGCTTTTACGATTGTTTCAGCAAAACCCAATATGTAATTTTGCCGCGAAGCTCGAAAGGCACACCACTTAGGTTTGTAGGCCTTTCCATCGCCCAACTCTATTAGTTTCTGTCGCGAAACTGGTGTGCGGCAGTAAAGCAACCCCTCCCTTACGGTTCCCAACAGAGCCGCGACCGTGAGGGAGCGGTCTTACGCGCGGAGACCGAGTTTCGCGACAGAAACTAGTTAGGTTCCAGGTATGGCCAGCGTCACGTCAGACCTCCGACACTCAACCGGCAGCGGTGCCGACCGTCCGTGCGTAGAATTCGAGCAACGCGGCTGTCACCGCTTCCTTGGCGAAGTAGCGATGCGCACGCTCGCGTGCCGCGCAGCCGAGGGATCTGCGCAGTCCTTCGTCCTCGGCGAGAATTCGCATTTTGCCGACAACGTCGCTCACGTCGCCCGGGTTGTGAAGAAGCCCGGTGACTCCTTCATCAATTGCGTCGGTGATCCCGTAAATCCTGGAACCGAGTGCGGGAAGACCGACCGAGGCTGCTTCGATGATCGTGCAGCCGAAGCCCTCCCGATAGCTGGGAAGGCACAGCACGTCGCAAGCAGCCAGCCAGAGTTCGGGGTTGTCTGTGTAGCCACTAAGCCGAACACGGGAGATACAGTGTCCGCAGATTTGGCGGATCTGCGCTTCGAGGTGGTCCTCATCTGGGCCGACGATGAAAAGGTGAGACCCCTCGTGAATTCGGGCAAGCTGCGAAAACGCTCGCGCAAGGTCCAGAACACCTTTGTCGCGTTTCAGCCGACCCACGTACAGAAACACGACTGCGGATGCGGGAACATTCTGATTTGTTCGTATCTCCGCACGGACTTGCTCGTTCGGCCGGAAACGCCCGATGTCCACTCCGCTGATGGATCCGTGCCCCAGCACGCGTGATTTGCCGGCGGACATCACACCCTCGCGCAGAAGGAACGCCCGCTGGGATTCACTGTCAACTAGAATGTGCGTGGCCATTGCCGCGATGCAGGTATCCATCGCCTTCAGTATGGTCCCCCATAGGCCAGGGCGGTTAGCCCAGAGCTGTCCGGTGAAGGTGTGTATTCTCACTGGAACCCTTGCGACCACCGCAGCGATCATCGCCAAGAGACCCGCCTTTGGTGTGTTCGAATGTACCACATCGACTCGGTTCCTCCTAAAGTGGCGCTGAAGTACCCAGAGCGCCCATAGGTCGTGACGCAGAGATGGTCCTCGCTGGATTCGGACGTCTAACAGTGGCACTAGGATCCCGCGCTGCCGCAGCCAAGCCGGATCGCCGCAATTGGCGATGCACGTGAGGCGGTAAACCCGGCTTAAAGCCGCAATTTGGTCAACGAAGAAGAATTTCAGTGTGAGGGGGCTCGAAACGACAAAGCAGATCGATTTCTGCGGACTTCCCGCCTCCGAGTTCGGCGCGCATGGCTCTGAGCACAGGCTCATCTGGGTTCCTTTCGAATGATCAAATTGGGAGTGGACAGGAAAGGACCCGAGCCAAGCCGTCCTCCGCGTACCGTCGTTGTTCTCGCGTGAGGAAACTGTACCGGCGGCGCAAGACACGATCCATATCGCCTCGCCCATCGAGTACGGACATGACGAAAACTCTAATAAGGCGGCTATGTAGCGCATTGTCGGGCGAGCCTCCGCAGCAGGAAGATCAGCCCCAGTTGACTCCAAGCCCCTACCGCCTCAAATGGTGTTTGTCGCGACAATTGGCCACAAGGCCGTCATGGTGGTCAAGTGCCCCAAGCGGAATGCCTCCGCGGTTCCGATGCTCGATACCGCTATGCAGACACTATTCCGTGCTTCCGTTTCCACGTCCCGACCAGATCCAACAGGGCCTCTTCCAAAGAGACTTGATGAGAGTAACTGAGCTCGCTCTCTATGCGCCTAGCAGAGTAGGTAGCCCGAGTCATCAGCGCGTCAATTCTACTCTCTGTTAGGGGCATTCGGGGCAGTGTGCCGAGGAGCTGAGCAGCTAGCCGAACCGGCGCCTCTGGAAACCGAAGGCGTGGCGGTGGAACACCAAGGGCTGCGGCTATAGTAGTGACGAACTGTTCCAACGGCCGGAAGTCTGACAAGTTGTAGACTCTTCCCCTTGCCTGGGGCATCGTGGCGCAGCGCACTAGAGCGTCGACCACGTTGTCCACCGCGATGTAGTTCGCATAAGCGCCCCTTCCGCCGATAAAGAAAAAGAGGCGACGCTGAATTGCTCCGATGAGCTGGAAGAGGGCTTGATTCGTCATGCCAGGGCCGAACACATTTGACGGCCGAAGGATTGCGTAGCTGAAACCAGCGGGCCCGCCGCGCCCCTGAACCAACTCGTCGCTCTGCAACTTTGTCCGTTCGTATAGACTTACGGGGTTTAAAAGCGTCTCTTCCGTCACACAGCCCTGCGGCTGGGGTCCATAGACCCCCACACTGCTCAACTGAACCCAGTGACCAATCCTCCCTGCTGAGGCCGCAAGTAGCCGCGTCGTGCCGTCCACATGCACGGGCACCATCGCCGAGGTGCTCTTGATGTGCCCAGCGCAGTGGTACAGGACGTCTGTCCCATCCACAAAGCGCGCCAAAACGTCTCCTTGATTTTCATCCGCCAAATCACCCCGGTGAACTGCCACCGACTTCCATTCCTCTGTTCCCGCCTCCGCGCCGCGTGATAGGATGCGAACACTATCTCCCCTTTCGAGAAGGAGAGCCACAAGTCTCCGACCGATGAATCCGGTTGCTCCGGTGACCGCTGCTAACATAGACTTTCCGGTGCCCCAGTCTGACTAGGGACTTATCCACCTACTGCGGACCGGTCTCCAATTCCGCGACTTCGAACTGATACATTGCGGCCGAACGAGCAAACCATGACCCGCTACACTGAACCTTCGTCCTGAAGTAGCGCTGGGGCGCCCAGAGCGCCCGAAGATCGTGAGTCGGGGAGGGTCTCCGTTCGATCCGGACGTCTAACAGTGGCACCTGGATCCCGCGCTGCCGGAGCCAAGCAGGGTCGCCGCAATTGGCGACGCACGCAAGGCGGTAAACACGGCTCAGCGCCGCAATTTGGTGAACGAGGAACAACTTCGGTGTGAGAGGGCTCGAAACGACAAAGCAGACCGAGTTCTGCGGACTTCCCGCTTCCGAGTTCGGCGCACATAGTCTTCCCCCGAGGCTCGTCACCCGGTCACGATTGGGCAGCAAACGGCGCAAAAGTGCCTCAAACCGTGTCCGGATGTTGCGTGAAGCGAAACACCGTAGCAGCTTTCCGGCACCGCTGAGCTGACGCCTGCCGAAATCCGGGAGTTCTAATGCCAGCCTAGCGTCCGAATCCTCAATTCGAGGATATGCGCGGTCCAGGGCCAAGACCTTCCTCCGTCTTGCAACTACCAGCACGTCTGACTGACAACGCAGGCTTACAGCAGCGAATTGTGTTAGCGTAGCACACGTGACTGAAGTAAAGAGCGTTGCGGCGCTGAAGAAGAGGCGTCCCGAGGAGGAAAACCCGGATCTCCCGCTTGATTTCACTTTAGGCTACTCCAGCAATACTCATTGGTCAGGGAATTTAACTGAAACGCGCTCGGCCTCAGGCGAAGACCGCAATCGCGTTTGAGGCGGGCCAGATACTCAGGTTGCGGATACGCGCTGGTTCCGCCATTTCTCTGGCGTCACTCGCCTTTGCTCTCAACGTCAGCGCATGCCGCCGCGACTGGCCAATCCTGGACCAGGAAGGTAGCCTGGATGGTAGAGATTCATGCGTATCAGCAACCCGGCGGCGACGGAGCGCAGAGCGTACCAGCCTTTTGAGAGAAGGAGACCCTCGCGATAGGCGGCGCGCAGTTGAACATATGCAATGCCCGCGATAGACTGCATGGAAGGCCTGCGATGCACACGATATTGGATCAGCGGTTCCTGAAGGTTGTGGTAGCGGAAGCGCCTGTATCCGCGCAACCAGAGGTCACTGTCCTCGGCACGGCACACCCGTTCGGATTCGTCATAGCCGCCCAAAGCCTCCAAAAACCGACGCCGCATCATCACAGACGGGTGGATTAACGGGGTGATTCGGTACATCCGGCTAGCGATTTCTTCGTGCCACTCGGGCCGGTACCCATAGGCCAAGAACGTGCCCGCCGCGTCTACCGCTTCTTTGGCCGTGCCGAGCACATCGACTTCTGGGTGACTCGCCAGGAAGGCAACCTGTTTCTCAAACCGCTGGGGGAGACTGACGTCGTCGGCGTCCATGCGCGCGATAAACTCGCCCTCGGCTTGCCGCCAGCCGATATTGAGCGACGCGGCCAGCCCTCTGTTTGCGTGATTCCGAATTACCGCGATTCTCGGATCCAGAGACGCCATGCGTTCCAGTACCTCCGATGTACCGTCGGTGGATCCGTCGTCAACAATCAGAAAGTCCCAGTCCGTGTACGTCTGGTGGCGGATGCTGTCGATCGCGGATGCAACGGTTGCCACTCCGTTGTACACTGCCATCACAACAGTTACTTGCACACCCGCTCCGGATTCCGAGGGAGTTCGTCCGCCGAAACCATCCCCAACACGCCGCATATCTGCAAGTGTCGGCGCACCCAGCGGTGATCGCGCCCCCGTTTCGCAATCTCAGATGCCTCATGGCGATCGCGAAAATAGTAACGTATTAGCTCCACGAGCTCATCATGTGTCTGGTAGCACATTATTTCGGGCTCCTCGGTGGAATGTGGAATCTGTGGGCCAGTGAAGGCGTGGAGAAGGGCTGTAACGCGAACCTGATGGCAACGGAGGGGCGGTGAACTGCGGGTTTCCCTGCCAGCCACCAGCGTACTCGAAGAACTGGTTGCCAAGACCTCCGCGCAGTCCGAGGACGAAGACTGGGTCCACTGGGCAATGCACTGGTGTCATTTTGATGGTTCAGTTGTCTCGGACTTCCGATACACCGACGCACTGCGGGTGAAGGATTAGCGGCGGAAAGCACCCGCCTCGGCGAGAGGGCCGCTAACAGCGAACCTGCGCCGTGGGGCTCACGCTTCCCAACCGCAAATCCCTTGCGGTTTGCGCGCCCCGCCGTTCGAAATGTTCTGCGGGAACCACGTCCCGAGAGAGGGGGGAATCGCAACAGACTCGGTCGAATTGGCTGGCCGATACTAGACAAGGCGGTTGCTTCAGACGGTGGAGCAAACAAAGCGGCCAAGGCGAGAAAGAACGTAAAAAGGGTGATCGGGGTTTGAAACGCTTGCTCGAGCCAGGAGCACACTACGCAAGTAATCAGTAGTGCTAGTGGCACCTTGTACCATTCTTTGCAATCCTGCCTGGTGGCTCCGCTGACCCACGATCTGACCAGGGACAGATGGAAGCCCACTGCCACTGCAAAGGAGATGATTCCGCCGTAGAGCAGGGCAATAGCAGGCCAGTTATGTGGACTCACGCCACCGGGGTAGTTGGATTTGGATTGCACGTCGCCAAATAGACCCCATCCGATGCCCATGGGATGCCACCAGAAGTTTTGGATTACTATAAGGATACCAGATACCCGTCCAACCTCCGTGTCGAGCGTACTCTCGGCGGTGGCCGGATGGCCCAAGATAACGGTGGTCACCATAACAGCCGCGAACAGGAGGGTCAACATGGCGACTACACGATCCGTTACGGAGAACCTTCTTGAGTAAAGCCACATGGCACACAACCCGAAAACAATTCCGACGAAGCCGGTGCGTGAATCCGCGATCCCCGTCGATACAATGCATATTGCAATCATAACAGTTCGCCAGAAACGGTGCTTCGTCACAGAGCATATCGCAACTACTCCTATGGCGGATATGAATCCGACGTGTGCGGGGTATAGGAATAGGCCACCATATCTCAAGAAACCTGTCATTCCCCGACTAGTCGCTCGCGACAGCGGAACAGCAAGCCCTGCGACATAGAGGAGATTGGCCACCGCGTTCAGCGCCGCTCCTGAGGCGATGACACCCAATGCCCAGCGGTGTACTTTCGGGGTTTGCGGAACCAGGAGGAGTGAAATTCCGAAGAGCATTGCCTCCAGTTGAAGCCGCAACACTCCATGTTCAAGCCCCAATTCTCCACTACCGATGAATAGCTCGCGGATGTTTGGGCTAAAAAGTAGGGCATTCGTGAAAATCGGCACGTAGAAAGCGAGGATTCCGCATATGGGGCAGATGGCCCTGGACCTTACGTGTCCGCCAGATGAAATGAGTGTTGCCGCAGAACCCAGACAGACGAGTGCCACGCCGATTTCGTAAATGAACGGATAGCCCGTTATACCGGATTGAATGCGAGGTCCGAGATCGGTGAAACGGAAGTCACCAGCACAGCAGCCCGCTAGCGTTATGCACACGCCCAGTGCGGAGAGCCATCTCGGGGCTGCGTTAGACATGGTTGGAGTCACCGCAACTGGGAACTGACCGAGTTTGAGCACCGTCCACATGGTTGGCCACAGGCCCGTCGTTTCGTTGTGGCGCGAAGATTCATTCAATTCAACAAGAGGAAGCCGAGACCACCGTGTTTTCCACGGGCCGCTACATCTATCATGCCTGGGTCACCAACCTGCCGCTGACTCCAACCGGGATCTGGCATTTCTACGACGGACGTGCCGGGATGGACCCACGGATTCGGGGCCTGCGCGAGGACTTTGCGCTACGCAGGATTCCTACCGCTTCGTCCGCAGCCAACGCACTCTATGTGGAGATCGTCCGCCTCGCTTACAATCTTGTCACTGCGTTTCAGCGAAGCTGTCTGGATGAGTCCTGGCGGATCCTCACACTGCAGAAGCTCCGCTATCAGCTGCATCTCATTCCCAGCGACCTGACCCGCCCACAACATCGGCCGGTGCCCAGGCTCAGGCCCTCACCGATGATATAAAGGCTCGCAGAAACGATACTCGCGAAGGCCAGCAACTTGAAGCCTCTTCAGTCCTGAAACCGCGTTTTGACGCCGGATCCAAGTCATAAGCTACCGAGGCCGCGACAGAAAGGGGTGTGGCCACACTTCACAACTTGCCACTGTTTTCCAGAGGTTTGTCCGGTCAGACGACTAAACACGGATCCAGGTCCGTGGGATAAGGTCGGAAGTATTGATATCCTCATCCGTGAACCAGCGCTTAGGTGCGACTACGGTTTTGTCGGGCCCAACATTCATCCAAGCGGCCCACCAACCAAACGTGCTGTTGGGGATGATAAAGTGTCGGCAGTGGCTCATCAACCACAAATAGCAGGCGCACTTCACGCCGGCGAACTCCTGCCCCACATAATTCACTCTACAATCAAACTTCAGATTCGCCTTGCACCAGTCGATGTCGTCCGAAAAGATGAATACCTCTGGACGTCGGACTTTGCCCTGGATTACCCTGAACGCATTGGCGAAATAGTCCATTCCGAC
>JBEKDV010000406.1:0-7273 GCA_050014175.1 Candidatus Solibacter sp.
CCTGTCGCGCAAGCCGCTCTCAGAAGCCTGAGCCCTGCGCAGTCGCCCGTTCAGCCGTCGCGATTCTGCGGGACTTGTGGGCAGCCTGTCGCCAGCACGAGCCGGTTCTGCGCCGGTTGTGGGGCCGCACAAGTGCTACTGACAGGCCAACGTTTAGACGCGACATCGGGCGAATCTGAATCACAGGAAGCGGCGCCGACATCTGCCGTCGTGGGAGCCACAGAGCAAATTCAAGACCTTAACCCGAAAGCCCCTCGAAACTTCTTCGCGCGACTCACACCAAAGCAACAGTGGATTCTGGCGGCCTTCGCAGTCGGGATGTTACTCTCGATAACGCTTTCCATACGGAGACCGCCTTCCAGAGTGGCCAACTCCCATCGCCCCAAGGTCGCAGCGAATGTTGAGCATGATATTCCTGGGCCGCAGCAAACAGTGTTCACAAACGTCGCTCTTCTCCAGAGGGCTGCGAGCCCCGTACTGCCATTTGTTGGGTGGAAAGAAACGGTGGGCCAAGGGTTTATGGGAACAACGGACGACATCAAACTTCGCCCAGGTAGCGGGCTATTGCGATCAACAGTGGACTACTGCATTTCAAGTCACTTTCGGGAAAGCGTCGAGGAAGCGGTGATTTCGGCGTTCGTTGAGTCTCCCAAGGACCTACCGCTCGCAAGAGCAAAGGTGAAGGACGCTGCTGTCCAGTGGTTCAAAGCCGTGGGAAAATCCTTGCCATCCGAAATGCTCGCGGCAATCGCCCAAGACAAGCAATGCAAGGCGACGACGGAGGGACTATCCGTAGAGTACATGGTTGATCGCTGTGCGTCTCCTGTTAGGCAGCCAGACGGCACATTTTACCGCTGCAAGATGATGGATCTTGCCATGAAGCCAGTCAACAACGCGTGGCCAAAAGCCAGCTGGAACTGTCGTTCAATCAATAAGTGAGCGACCTTTTCGCCAAGTCCATCTTCGGGAATGCCGCCGTTACGCGTCTCCCAGCGGCAATGCCTGCGCTGACACCGATGCGCGGCAACTCCGCTGGCTGGCCCCGCACTTTGGCCTCGCGGCCCCGCGTCGTCTAGGTGGCCATCGCACGGCAGACGTACCGATCTTCCATTCCACTAAGCAGTTCCCACGCAGGAAACGGACGTGGAGGAAGCTGCGCTCGGCGAACTGCTTCCGTTGCTGTCGCGGGCCCGGTGTCGCTTACCGGACACCAGAACCGAAATGGTCGGCCGGGCCACTCTACTTTGCCAAGTGGTTGAAAAACGTCCAGAGTTCACCATGGCCCGGCACTTCTATCCTGGAGAATTTGTTCCCATACCTGCTGGTCTTTGTCTCAAGGGGCCCGATGACTTTCGTTCCTGTATTCAAGTCGATGCAACCCCGAACTGATACGTCCATCGAACCAGCACGAACCTGAATGAGTTCAAATGTCGAGCAGCCCCATGTATCGACACTTATCGTGTTCTCAGTCCCGACAACAGCGCCGGCCTTTTCGTTCAGCTGCTTCTCGGCGACTGTCTGCTTCCCAATGGACGGGCCCGGAGCGGTGTTGTCAGTTGCTTTGGGTGCGTTTTCCTTTCGTGAAAGACCCTCGTAACCAGCCGCAAGGATGGAAAGGAGCACCACTACGGAGAACGCCAGCGCCCAGTAATTGAACCCGCCCTTGGGGCGGTCTCTCCATGCTTCCTCATCTAGCTGCGGGGCGGATATCCCTTCACGAGCGATGGGCAGTATTTGCTCTGGCAGTGCACTGGGGGGAGAGACCGGCATGGCATCTGGCAGCGCAGGCTGCGGGTCAACCGCCGGTGGCTCTGGGAAAATGAAACCGCAAAAACGACACTTCCGGGCTTCCACTCGGACATCCTCAGCACAATCAGGGCACTTCTTGGTCGCCGGATTAGTTGCAGGACTTTGGTTGCCCGAACCGGGCGTGGACGCCTCCACGGGCGCAAGGGTTTTGGGATCATGGGCGCTCACACTTGACGGCGGAGAGGTAAGATCCGCCTGGCACTTTGGGCATCGCGTAGCCTCGGGATGGACTCGTTCACGGCAGTGGGGGCATTTGCGGTCAGTGCCGGAAGCGAAAGCAAAAGCAAGGCCGAACGGCCCAAGCAATACCCCCAAGCCAAACCAGAGACAGCCACTCGCGCCCCGACTCTGTGCCACAAACGCCGCACCGATACCGCAGAAGATCCAGACCACAATGGCCAGTTCCATTTGTCCTCACTCCGCATTCGGTCTGCCTAACTGCAGGCTCGCCGGCAGCGGCCTCACTGTATCACCGAGCATCCGAGACAACAAGCAGTCTGCCCCTGTGTCCGAATAACGGAAGGGCCGCCCTGGCCGGCGCCATCTCACCGCGCCGTCCTTGGCCTTTCCATCGGTTTTATCTTCGCCGGCGGCGCAGATTCTTCTTGATCGTGGTCGGTTCTGAAGTGATGAATGGTCGTGCAAGGAGAACAAGCAGATGGCACGGACCACGAAGCAGACCAAGACGCCGGCGACGCCCGGATTCGCGATCGAGATCAAGGACGACACCGAGTTGGGGCTGGCGATCCTGGTCGCGGTGTACGCCGCCGGCGGCTACCGCCCGGTAGGGGTGGCGATCAGCATCAGCGAGGCGCGCGAGATCGCGGAGAGCCACTGGCGCCACTACACCGGCGCCGCCATCGAGAAGTACGAGTTGTGGGCGCAGGGTCTGGAAGGCCACTACGTCCGGCTGGCGGCCCCGATCAGCCATTGAGGAACGAGACCGGGGGCGCCAAGGCGTCTCCCACCCAAGGAGAACTACCATGACGTTTACGATTGACAGCGACAACAACATCACCGCCCACGCCGCGGCGCCCGCCGCGCAGGACAACCTGGTTGTGTTTGCCAGCCAGAAGGAACTCAGCAAGGCCACCGCCGAGTGGCCGATCAGCCGCTTGGTCGAAACCTGGAACAGCTTCGCCGGAGCGCCGCCCTTTGGCGACCTGAAGCCGGTGAAGAAGTTCGAGAACCGCGCGAAGGCCACGACGCGCATCTGGGCGGCGATACAGAAGCTGGAAGCCGCACCGGCGCCCCAGGCGGCCACACCGGTACCCCATTTGGCCCCCAAGCCCACGAAGAAGGCCAAGGCTACCAAGGCTGGCAAGGCCGCAGCAGATGCGCCCACGGCCGCCACCGACGCCAGGACGCCGCAGGTGCCCCGCGCGCTCAGCAAGCAGGCGATCGTGCGCGACATGCTGCTCCGCACCGGCGGCGCCACATTGCAAGAAATTATGGCCCAGACGGGCTGGCAGAAACACACCGCACGCGGGTTCATCTCAACGCTCCCAAAGAAGACCGGGATCGCGATCACCAGCACCCGGCGCGAGAGCGACAAGGCGCGGGTCTACGAAGCCGCGAAGTAGCGGCGCCGCCGGGAGCGATCCTGGCGGCGGCTTCTTCCGTTCTTGGGCGTTCGATGGGAGGCGCAGGAGGTGTTCACGGTTGGCGAGGGCCGTGAAATTGGACATACCAGGAACTGCGCCGTCACTTGTCCGCGCCGGCGAACACCGCCACCCGCCCCGACTTTGCCAATACTGGAATCAGGAGGTCTGACCGCTCAAGCAAGCGCCGCGCGATCCGAACGAACTACGTACCGGATCATGCTCGAATCCACCGGCCAGGTGGAGAAGTTCCAACCAGAGGAACAGCCCAAGAACCCGCACGCCGTAGCCCTTGGCCGGCTGGAAGGGGTGGCGTAGCCAGGGCTGCGAAGTTGGGGCCGCGCAAGCGGTCACAGATCGTAGCGAAAGCAGCCAAGGCACGATGGGGCAGGAAGCCGAAGTAGGCATTCCCCTACCGCTTGCGAAGACTGAACGGCACATCGAACGCAATATCGCCAAACGGTATCCGGACAATCACCTCCACGGCCTTGTGGTCATCCTGGAACCACACCGTTCCTTTAGTCGCCTCGCCTGGTCCCAACTCGGTAGACTGTAGCGCAGTCTCCTGAATGTGACGTGCAAGCCACATGAAATTCGCAGAGTCGCCGGAGGACCATGTCGTATTCGGCCCCGGCGTACTCATGACGGCAGTCGTTCGGGTTGTGGTGTCTGACAGGGGAGCGTTAGGCCCAGCGGTGGTGCTGCTCCCCATGATCGTAGTCTGAATGTTCGGGTTCGGAGGAGACGAATTCCAGAAGCGGGTTAAGAGATTTCCAGATACTCTGTCTGGGTACTCAAACAGGAAGGTCTGCCGCTTTGGTCTAACCTCAATGACTGTGAACGCCTCAAGAAGCACGGGGAGCAGCTCGGTTCTCTGGTTGAGAATTGCGATGTTCACTTCGAAATACCATCCCGACCATCCCGATCCAGCTTCCATTGATACCTTGAGGCTTATGCCTTCGCCGTCGATCCTTTTCGCCACACCCAGGCCTAGGTCGCTGTGAATCTCCATGCCGCAATGACCGCATTGCGGATCCCACGCCAATACCTTGCGTGGGGTAGATTTTGGAAAGGACGCCTTCTCTGCGACGTACAGAAGGTGGGTTTGCTTTTCATGCGACAGACGGGCGAATTTTGGGTCCAACTGCTCCATGATCTTAAGGCGGTCCCAGTGGGGCAGTCGGGAGAATTCCAGATCTTCTAGAACGAGTTTCGGATCGACGCCAATCCATTGTTCTGGAATTTGCATCGCTTGGCCAAACGATAAAGGCGCGGCCAGCCAGACAAGGCAGAACGTAACGTACAGGTAGGGGCGGCAGCGGAAGGGATGCAGGGTCATGAACTTTCTCCAGCCGTCCGTGAGTATAGCGCCGCGCTAGACAAGATGCGAGGTTCTGTACCCGATGGCCAAACGGTTGAGACAGACCATCCTTGATGTTCTTGATCAGTTTCGCCTTGGATCCAGTTTTCATCGCGACAGCTACAGTAGCGCTGTGTGTGGACGCTGTTCGGTTCCCTCGTGATCGGCCGCTTCAGCAGGCCGCCGAACTGCCCGATTGGTTCCGGAGCATTGACTCATGCGAGCTTCGTCACGGTCCACAAATGCGGCGTTCTGGGAAGATTAGTCCTTGATATGTCCACATCAACTGGTCGCAAGACGCTCTCCGGAGAGATCCAGGCGCGCGCCGTCGCTACGGTCCCTTCCCCGCTCCAATCTTGAGCATCTCTTGTCCATGGATCACGATGAGCGTCAAGAGCGCCGATATCGCCCCACCGGGTTAATTCCGTCTGGCGTGGATCGTAACGCGGTAGTTGTTCTCGCCATTGAGATTGATGAACGACACGAAAGTGCGAGATAGGTACGTCCCGATGGTTCCCGACTGTGAAATGGCGGAAACCTCCCACCCGGCCGGCAGCAGCACGGTATTGCGCAGCCCGTGCAGGGCGCGGTCGAACACCATGCGGGCTCCTCCCGTGTGCGCGAAAAGCGCGGAAAGCCGGGCAGCGACGACTTAACGCGCTTTTCGTGCTTACCGCGCCAACGACCCCGCTTACGGTAATTGCTGCACTTGCCGCATTTCCCGGACTTATCGCACTTACCGCGCTTATCGCGCAGGGCTGTGAAGTTCCAAGCCATGCTGCTTCGCACTCCGGGAAGCTCCGGATCGCGCCCCATCGAATATTTCTTCCGAAAGGTCGAACTTCCGCCTTGCCTTCCGGGGCCACCGGAGTGATGAATCGTCATGCGCGGATCAACCGCCAAAAGGATAAACACAATGAAGAACGCAGAATCCACCAACACCACCGAAACCGCCGCCGTTGCGGAACAGGGCGCGCCCGTCGCGCCGGAGAAGGCCCCCTCGAAGAAGGCTGCCAGCCAGAAGAAGGGCGCACCCAAGAGCCAGAAGACCGCCAAGGGTGCCAAGGCCGCCGCGCCCAAGAAGCCGACCCCGGCCAAGAAGACCACCAAACCGCCCAAGAAGGCCGCGAAGGCACCGGAAAGCGCCGGGCCGCGCGAGGGAAGCAAGACGGCCCAGGTGGTCGCCATGCTCCAGCGGAAGAACGGCGCTTCCCTGGCCGAGATCATGGAGAAAATGGGCTGGCAGAAGCACACCGTGCGCGGCTTCATGGCCGGCGCGATGAAGAAGGCCGGCTACACGGTCGAGTCCTTCAAATCCGACAAGGGTGACCGCACCTACCGGATCAACCAGTAGCTCCCAGGCCCCTGCTCCTTTCTTGCCCACCCGGCTCCGGCTCCGGCCGCGGCGGGCTTTCCTCACCTTCCCCCTGTATTTCCGCGCGGCCAACCCTTCCATCCAGGCTTAAACAACCCGGCCGCATCGTTCCTCGATTCGTCGAAACAACGCTCGTAGGGCCTACGTTTCGCAAGGGAATGGGACCGAAGGCCAAGCTAGACTGATTAAACTTCGGGCGCGACTGGGCCGGGCGATATGGCGGAGAAAGGAATCCCTGGCTGACTTCCTCGAAGGCCGTTTGGGGGGAGTGTACCGCTGGGCGGGCAGATCCGCGAGTTGGCGATTTACGCGCGTGTCGAAGGTGGACCGCCGGAGGCAATCGCGTCTGTCGGGTTGGCCTGTAAAACCATCGAGAACCGGATTTCGGGCCCACGCATCCATCATGGTCCATCCGCGGGATTGCGCCGTCTGCTATTCTTTTCGCTTATGGAACTTCGGGATCTCTTCCACCAAGTAGTCCCGAGAGAACGCGCGGGGCCAACCAGTTCAGACCGATTCGAGTACCAGCGCGATTGGGCACTCTGTAGGCTGCTGGATCTTCACGAGAGCGGGGCCGATTACCTAATCGCCTTTGACCTTCACGAAGACGTGATAGTTTTTGATTCCGAAGAGAATCCCACCGGCATTTGGTTCTACCAAGTCAAGACCCGACAGGGAAAGCACTGGACAGTTGGGGACATCATACGGCCAAAGAAACCCTCGCCACTGTCACCCCTCGCCAAGCTCTTCACGAATTATATGGCTTTCCCTGCCTATACAAGGGAACTCACTTTCGTTTCAAACAGCGTTGTGAAACTCCTGCAATCAGTTTCGAACGGATCTTCAAGTCGTGTGGCTTTCAGTTCGGTGGTAAGCAGCGAGCAAAAGAAGATGATCGAGGCCGTGCGGGAGCAATGCCAGTTAGCAGCAGATCCCGACTTGAGTAGCTTTGTCTGGTTCGATGTGGCCTCGTTGAGCCTTGACGACCACGTAGACCACGCCACCGGGAAGCTATACAGCCGCGCATAATTAAAGGGACATGATGATCAACAAAAGGGGAGCAGGTACGATCGGATGAGCGCAGGGTGGCACTGCATTTCTCCAAAGACGCGAGTCAGTGTGGTCTCG
>JBEKDV010000407.1:0-7245 GCA_050014175.1 Candidatus Solibacter sp.
GCGACATCCCCATTCCCGAGGTCGCCCCCGATGCCTCCGGCACGTGGCAGTCGCCGATCCCGCCGGTGGTTGCCGATTGGGTTCTGGTCCTCGATCGCCCCAAAGGCTGAGCGTCGGGTGTGAGTGGAAACCACGGAACGATACCTCGGGTGTAAGCAGCGGTTGCCGTATGCTTTCAACGACAAAATAGGCCTTGAGCCGTGAGCCGGATACTGGTCTTCCGGGAAACCAGCTACTGCGTTCTTTCCGGAAACCCCACGAACTCTATCCGGTTGTTGGACGGAAGGTCTGTTACCGCCAGGAATCGGTAAACGCTGTGCGAGAAGAGAGGACCTATCGGGCCAGATTTGGGCGTTTGAGTTCCTTCTGCCTTGTGATAGGCTCTAGCCATGCCGAATAGTCTCAACCGCCGCCAATTCCTGGGGGCCTCGGCACTGGCCGCAGGGCTCACTTTCGATACACGCCCACTGAAGGCGCAGATGAAGGCCACCGGTCCGGGCAAATCCAAGCCCGCTGCGGCACCGCCGCCCAGGGGGCGCATCGGCAAACTCGAAGTGAGCCGGCTGATCTGCGGGGGCAACCTGTTCAGCGGTTTCGCCCACAGCGGGGACCTGCTGTACGTCTCCAGTCTTTTGAGGCACTACTTCAGCGAGGACAAGATCCTCGATACCCTCCAGTTGTGCGAGGAGAGCGGGATCAATACTGCCATTCTGCGTACCGACGAAGCGATCATCGGCGCCATAAAGCACTACCGTAAAGAGCGGGGCGGGAAGATCCAATGGATTGCCCAGACCTACCCTACCGTGGCCAACCCAAGGGACAACGTCAAGATGGCCATCGACAACGGTGCGGTGGGGGCGTTCATCATGGGCGGAAATGCCGAGACCATCGTTAAGGCGGGGAAGGGGGACCTCCTCGGTGAAGTAGTGGAGTTCATCAAGCAGAACGGCCTGGTGGCGGGGATCGGATCGCACGTCCTCGAAATCCCGATCCTATCCGAGGAGCAGAAGTTCGAACCAGACTTCTATTTCAAGACCCACAACAACGTGGGCTATGTGTCGCAGGATCCGCGCGACGTAGCCGCGCTGATGAGAACCATTCATAAGCCATGGATAGCTTTCAAGGTCCTGGGCGCCGGGCGCATGCAGCCCCAGGACGGCTTCGATTTGGCCTTCAAGAACGGCGCGGACTTCATTAACGTGGGGATGTACGACTTCCAGGTGGAGCAGAACGTCGGATTGGTACGCGAGGTGGTGCAGCAGTACGAACGACGCGAACGGAAGTGGGCCGTGTAGGCGCGTGTTTTCATCTCTTGTGCCAGCAGCTTGACGATCAACGGCGCGTCGGTCTCCGATCTCAGAAAGGGCCAAGGGGGCCAACCCCGGCCCCGCCTTTTCCACCGCGCGCTTGGGGTGTCGCGCTTTCCAGCTTTTCGTCAGTCCTGCTATAGCGCCCGACGACGGGAGGTCCGTAGCGGATCGAGATGGTTTCATCCAGGTGTTTGTGGATCGTTACTGTACTTCCCCAGGGTGTCGCGAAATCCCCATCGCTCCAGTTTTCGCTTCGAGAAGCTCCATCCGCTTCGATATTCGCTTGATGTCCGCGGCACCCCGAGGTAAGGTCCACATGGCTACCGATAATGCCCATTAAGAGGACCTAAATGACTGATTTGATTGTCGTTCCGCAGGCTGCCGGCTGGCGAAGATTGAAGGGGTTGGTGCTCGACAGCGTTTCCTCCCCGATCACGCGACGCGTGTACAATCTCGGCCTCGACGAATTCTTCGAGTGGTATGGCCGGGAACCCCGGCGCGGATTCACGAAGGCGACTGTGTGTGCGTGGCGGGTTGTGTTGGAGGCGCGCGGACTCGGCGCCGTCTCCATCAACGTGCGGATCACGGCGGTGCGCAAGCTGGCGGTGGAGGCAGCCGACAACGGGTTGCTGGCGCCGGAATTGGCCGCCGGGATCGTGCGCGTCAAGGGAGTGGCCTCCAAAGGGGTCCGCTTGGGGAACTGGCTTTCCGTGAAGCAGGCCCAGATGCTGCTGAATACACCGGACGTCACCAGGTGGGGCGTGGTGACCGGCAGACTGGCCTGCAACGTAGTCGCAGATTTCGACGGCGAGAAGGGCATCGCGTTGATGCAAAAGTGGGGCATCAATCCTCACCTCCGTACCGGATCCGGCGGCTTCCATTCCTACTTTCAGCATCCAGGCTGGCGGGTGCCGACCCTGAACGCGAAAAGCCAGACCGTGGAGATCATCGAAGCGCTGGGGTTTGGCGTAATCGTGGGGCTCTCGATTCGCGACGGCCTGCCCTGCTATGACCCAGAACCTCGTGTCGTTCAGACCATTAAGTTGGCCTCGGGGCCGGGGCGGCAGCCTGATCGTAGCTGCGCCGACCTCACGCTGAAAAAGGAATTCGAAGAGCTCTTCGATCAACTGACTCAGTTGGTTAATGCCGTCGTCGATATCGAGGTTCAGCACAGCCTGCCTTTCAAAATCGTGCGAATGAGAAAGCCGGTCCGAAGACCATCAACGATGAGGTGCAGTTGTTGCTCCGCCTGTGCGGCGAGCAGGGCGTTCTGATTCGCGCGACCCTCCGCCGCGACAAGGCGCTGAAATTGCCGTTGCCCGCCTCGCCCGGCCGCCCGTACAGCGCGGAAGAGAAGGCGCGCATGCTGGAGGAGGCGCAGAAGTTGCGTACGCCGCAGATGCACGCCGCCCTGGCGTTAGATTTGAATACCGGTCTCCGCGACAAGGAATTGCGCGAGATCCGGTGGGAGCAGATCGACCTGGTACACAAGAAGGCGCTCACGGTGGGCAAGTCGAAAACCGAGGCCGGCACGGGGCGCGTGATCCCGCTGAACGAAACGGCCATCGCCGCGATGGAGGCGCACGAGGCCTGGTACACCCGGCGGTTCGGTGAGTGTCGACCCGAGTGGTTCGTGTTCGCCTTCGGGACGCCCCTGCCCAAAGATCCGACGCGCCCAATCACGTCGTTCAAGACGGCGTGGATCAAGGTCCGCCAGAAGGCCGGGGTGAAGGGCCGGTGGCACGACAACCGGCACACGCTGGTCACGGAGTTCGCGGAGTCGGGCGCCGGCGACGAGGTTATCATGAGCATCGCTGGGCACGTCTCGCGTGCCATGCTCTCGCGGTACTCCCATGTCCGGATGGAAGCGAAGCGGCACGCGCTGGACGAGATCGCCACACGCCAGTGCGCGGCCGACAAGAAGCGCAAGGAGGAAGTGGAGCGGCGGGAGCAGGTTGCGCTGGCTTCGCAATCGGTGGCGATTCAGTAATCGGCCGAGGCAGACACGGGGATTGCTGCCATACACCGTCGCTCGCCCGCAATTCGTACACGTGCAACCAACTTCCCGGGACGGGTAGAGCGACCTGGGTTTCCACAGATAACCAGGCGCGCTACCATATATGTGAAGAGAGGACCGGTCAAGGAGGAAGCGACCATGCCTCACTACGTTTTTTTCTGTCAGGATTGCAACAAGGAATTTAACCGGATTCTTCACATCGCGGACCTTGAAAAGGGCGGCGCGGTGTGTCCACACTGCGGCGGCAAGCGGGTGGCCCAAAAGGTTGCGGCGTTTTCCGCTGTTACGTCCAAGAAAAGCTAGGTTGCACATCAGTCCCAATCGCCCCCTGCGACAGTTTTTCGCCGACTTGGTAGTGATGCGGACCAGGAAGTCGTCGCATACCGTTGCAAATCTGCGGATTGACTTCGTGCATGTCGATCATCTCGTTCAGCATGTGAGGTGCAAGATGGCGTTCGTGTCACGCGGGTGTTGTTTCAGCTCTTCGATTGCTTCAATCGTCGACAGGATCAGGAGCTTGATCTTGCGGCGCTTGGCTTCTCGCCTCACTTCCTCCATGACCGGCAAGGCGCCGCTTCCGGTGCCGATCATGAGGCGCCTGCATTTCCACGGTATCTCCTCTTCAAGCGAGAGCGGCGTGTGGCCGAACTCCTCGCGGAATTTCTTGGACGGCTTCTTGTTGCGCTTGCGCACCTCTCCGCGGTCGATCACCACGTCGTGGTCATAGGTGACACCGTCGATGCGGAGGGAGCCGAAGTAGAACGTCTCGAAGCGCACGGGTGCCTCCGCCAGCATTATACGCCCCGCACGCTCCGGAGAGCCGGTTGATGCTTGCGGGTGTACAGTACGTCTGCCACCTCAACAGGCACCCGGAGACGGAGAGTGCCCCGCGCGACGCGGCGTTGCGGGGAACAGGCGATAACCGCGGTTTGGCGGGAACCACCTCGCCAGTCGCTCCAGGCGCCGTCGCAACGGCGGCACCGGCAGGTAGTCCGGCCCTGATCGCACGGTGACCTCGTGCCAGAGGCAGTGAACGTACTCGGCTACCGTTCCAGCGAAGGATGCACGACCATAACGCGCGAGCCGCTTCACGTTGTTCCCAAGGGATCGCCTTTCGAACAGGCCGCGCTTCTCCTCCAGCGCCTGCTCGTCGATCTCGCCCTCGATCCCCATGCCGATTTCGTCACCCAGAAGCATCCAGTACGCACGGAGTTCCCCGTCCGATAGTCTTTCCCAGAGCACCTGGCCGAGGCACAGCAGCAATTCCATCGCGACATCATGCTCTTCACACCCCGCTGTCGTGACCGAGACTTCCAGCCCGTCAGTGGCTATGGTCCATTGCGAGGCCACGCCGGCCGCCACTTCCTCCGGAAGCGAGATCCGGCAAGAACCTAACCGCCCCGCCATGGAGGAAGGTACAGCGCGAACGGCCGGGCGGATGAATTCGCGCACAAGCGCTGCGGACATGCTCGGGCCGCGGACCAGTGTCCATCCGTGTGCAAGCCATAGCAGGCCGGGCCGTAATACTGGACTGCGCCTGGAGACCATGGCATTTCCTCTCAGCCGCCTCGCCTCGCGTCACGGAACGACTCCAGGCTCCACTCACCTTCAGGCACAGATGAACGGCGCCGAAGGATGTACACATTGCCGTCGTTCGCTCGCACTTTGAAAAAGACTTCCTGCGGCCCATACCACTGGTCAAGCAGTTGTTCCACGAAGTAATCCTGGCCGCTCAGTCGGAAGCGAACCGGACGCTCATCGCCTTTGTAGCCGGAGTAGCAGACTACCTCAGCCTTCATCTCGACACCCCGCTCATCCTGGACACTTTCGTCACGCTCGCCGACCTCTCTGAGCTCATTATCGTGCACCAGATCGCCAAGTGAACGCCGCGGCGTGACTCCGGTTCCTCATTCTCAGCACTGACCGGGGTGAATATCGCGCCATGCTCGTTCACGTAGATCCGCCCGCACGAGCGCCTGATGGTGGATGAGATGATCTCCTCGTTCTGCCACGTGATCTGCACCATGCGGACTAAAACCGACTAACAGGAGCAGATCGATTCCAACGGAAAGAATATGCGCGTGAAGATCGGGCCGGCTCCCGTGCAGGCGCGGTCCTCCGGACAGGACTCGTAACTCTCCGCTGTTTCCGCGCGGCCTGATAGAATTCTATTTCTGAAATCCGCCCGGGGGGTGCGTGCGAATGAAGGCTGTTGTCCTGCGGCAACCGAGACAACTCGACTGGGCCGACGTGCCGGAGCCGCGGTTGACGGCTGAGCACGACGTCCTGATCCAAGTGGAAGCTTGCGGGATCTGCGGTAGCGACCTGCGTTATTGGGAGGGGGATAATCCGTGGGCGCTGCACACGCTGGGCCGCCACGTTCCAAACCCGCCCAATATTATTCTCGGACACGAATACGCCGGAGTTGTGGTCAAAGTTAACTCGCCCGCATACGGACACCTGCTCGGCAGACGCGTCGGAGTGCAATCTTTTCGTACGTGTGGCAAGTGCGATTTCTGCTGCTCCGGCAGCCAAAATCTGTGCCGGAACACGATTCACATGGGTCATGCTCAAGGGTGGGGACAGATGGATTACTACCCGGGCGCCTACGCCGAGTACTGTCTGGGCTGGGCGGATCTTCTCTTCCCGATACCCGAACATGTCCCTCTCGACGAAGCCGCCATGGCGGACGTCGTCTGCGTGGCCGTGCACGTGGTCGGGCGCCCGGCGAGCCTCGGCGCCGACGTTCTCTGTATTGGCGGAGGTCCTATCGGGCTCAGCATCGCGCAGGTCGCGAAGGCGAAGGGTGCCCGCAGGGTGTTCGTCTCGGAACCTTCGCCCGTCGCGAAAGAGGTTCTGCGGCGCTTCGATTACATCACCGTAATCGACCCGGGCGCGGATGCCCTGGGAGAGGCGCTGGCCCGAAGCGGAGTGTGCGCGGTGTCGTCTGTCTTTGACATGGTCGGCAGCGGCCAAATCATCGCGGAGGCCGCCGGACTGCTTTCCGAGCGCGGGACGTACGTAAACGTGGCCGTTCACGACGTGCCGGTCGCCTTCAATGCCGCGGTTCTCGGCTCCGAGAGAACACTCACCAGTTCCTCCAACGCCACTTACGGCGACGTGCGGGAGGCCTACGATCTGATCTGCTCGGGCAAAGTCAACGTGCGGCCCATGATTACCCATCGCCTCGCGCTGAGCGAGTACGCCAGGGGATTCGATCTCCTGCTGCGTTCGCCCAAGGAGGCGTTCAAGGTCGTGCTGTGCCCGCAACCGGCGGGAACGAGGGAGAGGGGTGACTAGAGAGACGGAGGACCGGCGGAGAATGTCTGGGGCGGCTGTCGCTGGCCGTAGACTCCGCCGGGCTTGTGGACCGCATCGTCGGCGACCACACGATGACGGTCTTCGAGTGATCCTGAGTATCGCCGGGCACATCTCGCTCGCCATGTTTTCGCGGCACTCCCACGTTCGGATGGAGGCGAAGCGGCACGCCCTCGACGAGATCGCAGCGCGGCAGCGCGCGGCCGACGAGAGACGCAAGGCGGAAGCCGAGCGGCGGGAGCAAGCGGTTAGCCCGGAACAATCAGTAAACCTCAGCGGCACCTGCGTGTAGCTCATCCCAGCCAAGTGTTCTGAAGACTCGTCTAGACCTCGCGGGCTCACATCGGGATTTTCGCGTCGAATTCGGGTCCGCAAGTGGCTTATAATCCCCCCATGGCGACCAATGGGTTCTCAAGACGGCACTTCTTCCAGGGTGCCCTTATGACTTGCGCGGTTCCGGCCGGCGGATTTGGCAGCACGCCTTCGCTCAAGGCAGCAGGCTTCAAATCTCCCAATGAGAAGCTCAATATTGCCTCGATCGGCGCTGGTGGCCGGGCCGACGACGACATCAACGGTTGTGCGCCCACGGAGAATATCGTG
>JBEKDV010000408.1:0-7239 GCA_050014175.1 Candidatus Solibacter sp.
GCCACCGCGTACTCGGCGCACCGCGCGACCAGCACGTCGCCGTGGGCTACGCCGGTGACGTGCCGATCATCCACCAGGCGGTGGCGGTGAAGGCCCAGCGACGCGATGGGCTTGCCCAGCGACCTGCGTGCGCTGATTCAAAGTGCCGGGGTGACGCTCTCCGCAGATCCCCCGCCCGGGTACTTTTCGGTAACCCCACTCTTCGCTCCCGATAATCAGAAGTGGTTGGTTGGGCGGGGGACTGCGAACGCTCCGACGCCACTTATGCTGTCGTCCAGTCTGGGATTATGTGGATCGATGTTCTTAGCGAGCAAAGGCTGATGCGGGTGCTATTGTGTGCAGCAAGTTAGTTACGTCTTCGTAAGATCGACACTATCGAGGATGAATCTGCGGCAGCCAGAATCGCGTTTGTATTCCTCGTACAACTTCTCATGATCTTTCCTGAACTGCTCAATGTCCATCGTCCAGCGGTCCATCCACCTCCATGAAGCTATGCCCCTCATGCCAAGGTTCTCTCCTATGGCAACCTGGACCTTGCTCTCTAGAAACTCGATCTGCCGTTCAAGCAGGAACCTCGCACGGCTCGCCTCCCTAAGCTGCCGATAGATCTGGAGCATTTCACCGGATGGGTCCACCATTTGGTCGTTCGGCTTCTTCCGGTGCAACTTCTTCACCTGATGGACGAGCGGCTGAAATTCCTTCATGAACGCCTCAGCCTGATCGACGGCATCGTCTAACTCCTCCCGAGTGACGTAAAAGAACTCTCCATTTTCCGCACGCTTCGCGTCCAGTAGCTGGTGGATGTACTTCTCCAAACCCTGCGCATTCTCGGTTTCAACGTCCCGATAAAAGTTGAATCTCACTGGAGAGCCAGTGGCAAATCCGCGCACCCGTGTTTGGGGCGGGTTCTTCGTTCTCCCAACCTTGTAGCAATTACTGGAACCGATTTGGAAGCAATAGACGTGTCTTAGCTTCGATGGCATAGGCTACCCCTGCAATAAGAGTTTAGCGTCTTTGAGTGAGGTCTGTCTCTGCCTACTCTCGGTCTCCCCGACTTACGCGGGATTGGGCTTCCACTCCCGTGCGCGGCGTTGAGCCTCTCCGATCTGTTGGGTAGTCATCTTGCCCGCTAGGGAATCTCTCATACTGGCAAACTCATCTTGTTTATCGCTATTACACGAGGCCGCAAGGTTCAGCCACATATGAGCTTCCACGTAGTCCTGCAGAACCCCTTGGCCTTCGTAGCACATGCAGCCGAGGTTGAACTGAGCGTAGACGTTCCCCTGTCCGGCGGCTTCGCGATAGCAGCGCTCGGCCTCAGAGTAGTCGCGCGGTACCCCGTGGCCATAGCGATACATGACGCCGAGGTTACACTGGGCGCTATCGTTCCCCTGGGCGGCGGCTTTGCGATACCAATATGCGGCCTCGGCATAGTCCTGCGGCGACCCAAGGCCCTGGTCGTAGATGCAGCCGAGGCGGCACTGGGCGTATGCGTCCCCTTGGTCGGCGGCTTCACGGTACCAGCGGACGGCTTCGGCGTAGTCCTGGGGCACCCCTTGGCCAAACTCGTACATGACGCCCAGGTTGAACTGGGCGCTCACGTCTCCCTGTTCGGCTGCATAGCGTTTGTCGAGTACAGTACCGGACATAACTAGAGCCTCAAATCCGAAACATACCACATTCGGCCACCATCGCCGCGTCCGCCGCCACCAGGGTCTGAACGCCCAGGTATGATCGTAAAACGGCGTTATCGTAGACTGGACCGGCGCTAAGCCGTCGATTCGCGCCGTCCCTTGCATTTTCCTTACATTTTCCGCTGGGGCGTTGCGCGTGCTGGACGGTGCTGGACGGAAGCTCGTAAGTCTATGAAAACATGGTAGCGCTAACGGGAGTCGAACCCGTATTTAAGCCTTGAGAGGGCTCTGTCCTAACCATTAGACGATAGCGCCACGGGTGAGTCCCATTGTAGCAAATACTCAGGCCGTCAACGGGGCCGCGCCCATTTGGCCGCAATACTTCTCCAGCCGGTGCCACAGTTCGCTCCGCCCGCGCAACAGGCGCGACTTGGCGGCGGCCAGCGAAATCCCCAACTGCTCCGCCACTTCCGGCATCGGCAGTTGATTCACTTCGCGCAACACCAGAGCGTGGCGCAGAATCGGCGGAATCCGGCCGATTTCGCGGCGGTCGGCAAGCGGCGCCGGCAGAAGACCTTCGCCGTGGTGCGCGCCGCCGAGCGCTTGCGCTTTCCCGACCGCGCCGATGCGCCCACGCCCTCCTACTTCTTCGAGTGCCTGGCATTTGCTGCGCCGGACAAGGGCTTGCAGGCGTACGTGCGGAATTCCCGCCGCGTAAGCCGGCTCAGGTGCGGGAGCACTTCCACGAGGGCGCGGAACTGGTGTTCCTTCTGCGAGGCTCGCTGGGCCTCCGCTTCGAGGGGGAAGAGCGGGTGCTGGAATCCGGCGACAGCGTGTACTTCGATTCGTCGGAGCCGCACGCCTGCCGCGGTCTGGTCCAGGGTATGGCCCGAGCCGTGGTCGTCACCTCGCCGCCGCGCCTATAGCGCGTGATAATGGGAGGGAATGCGGCGGCTGCTTCTGCTTTGCGCGATCCCGTGGCTTCTGGCGGCGGACGACCATTGGGTGAAGTTCACCCGCGGCCCGTTTGAAGTGATGACCGACGCCGCCGCGCGCGGCGCCCGCGAAACCCTGGTGCGCTTCGAGCAGTTCCGCAACGCGCTCGGCCAGATCGTCGGCGAAGACGACATGCAGACTCCCTTGCCGGTGCGCATCATCGTCTTCAAGAACACCAAGGGGTGGACCTCCGCCGCGCCCATCACGGAAGGCCGCGACCGTTTTTGCATCGTTTTCGCCGAGAAGAGCGCGGTGACGCCGGAGATCTATAGCGAACTGGCGCGCCTGTTTCTGAAGAGCAACACCGCGCAGATGCCGGCCGCTTTCGAGCGCGGGTTGATCGCGTTCTTTTCCACCTTCGAGGTCAACGGCATCCGCATCACGGCCGGGAAGCCGCCGGCCAGGCCCGATCTGGATTGGGCGCGCATCCATCTGATGGTGGCCGACCCGGATTACTACGGCAAAATTCGCGTGCTGCTCTACAACCTGCGGCATGGCGTGGCGGAAGATCCGGCCTATCGCAACGCCTTCGGCAAGTCGGCGGCAGAGGTGGAAGCCGCGGCCAAAAAGCACTTCGCCGCCGGGAATTTCCAAACCACCTCGCTACCCAGCCGCGCCATGTCGGAAAGCGATTTTCCGGAGCGGCAGGTGTCGGCGGCGGAGGCCGAGTTAGCACGCGCCGACCTGCTGGCGGGCGCGCAATCGGCCGCCGAGTATCAGAAATTGCTGGCCGGGCATGAGAAGATCCCGGAGGCCGAAGAGGGGCTCGGACTGCTGGCGCTGCGCGAAGGCCGCACCAGCGAAGCGCACGACTATTTCGAGGCCGCCGTGGAAGCCCACTCTACCAGCGCACGCTGCTACATCGAGTACGCCAGGCTGGAGCGCGACCGCGACAAGGCCGACGACGCTCTCCTCAAAGCCGCCGGGATCAACCCCAAGCTCGCCGAGCCTTTTGCCCTGATGGCGGCGCGCGATACCGATCCGCGCCAGCGGCTGATGCACTGGAAGGCCGCCACCGAGCGGGATCCGCGCAACACGGCTTATTGGCGGGCGCTGGCCGAAACCCTCCTGGACGAGAATAACTACGGCGAAGCCGGCAAAGCCTGGCATAGCGGCGAACAGGCCGCCACCGACCCCGCCGAGCGCGAGAAGTTTCACGCCGCGCGCATGCTGGTGGAGCAGCAGCGCCTGGATCACGAGGAAGCCGAGAAGCGTCAGGAAGCCGAAGCCAAGGCGCGCGAACTCGCCCGCCTCAAGGCGCAAGCTCTCGCCGACCTTCACAAGTCCGAAGCCAAATACAGCGAAGCAGCGCCGGCGGCCAAGCCCGTGCCGTGGTGGGACGGGCCGCAGCCCGAGGGCAAAGTCACTGGCACGCTCAAACAGGTGGACTGTCTGCCCAAACAGCAGGCGCGCCTCACCATTGAGGACGCGGCCCACAAACTCGTCAAGCTGCTGGTGGCGGAACCATCCAAGGTGGCGTACTCCGGCACGGGCGAGGTGTCCCTGGGTTGCGGCGTGCAGAAGCCGCGCAAAATTACCGTCGAGTATTTCCCCAAAGCCAACGCCAGGCTGGCCACTGCCGGCGAGGTTGCCACCATCGAGTTCCAGTGACCCGGATCGACGACGCCGCGCGCTACCGCTGGCTGGTGCTGGCGGTCTTCGTGCTCTCCACTTCCATCAACTACCTCGACCGCGCCACGCTGTCCGCCCTGGCGCCGGTGTTAATCGGCGAGTTCCACCTTTCCAATGCGCAGTACGGTCTGATCGGCAGCGCCTTCAGCCTGACCTATGCGGCCAGCGCGCCGTTCGCCGGCTTGCTGCTCGACCGCATCGGGCTGAACCGCGCCATCGGTTTCGCCGTGGGGTTGTGGTCTTGCGCCGGCATCGCCACGGGCCTGACCAGCGGACTGGGAGGATTGGTGGGCTGCCGCGCGGTACTCGGGGCAGCCGAAGCCGCCGGCATTCCCGCGGCGGGAAAGGCCATCCACCAATACCTGCGCCCCAGCGAGAGGGCGCTGGGCAACGCGGTCAACCAGGCCGGTGTCAGCCTGGGCTCCGTGGTGGCGCCGCTGCTGGCCACCTGGATTGCGTTGCGCAGCGGATGGCGCCATGCGTTCGTGGTGACGGGGGTGCTGGGCCTCGCCTGGATTCCTCTGTGGATGTGGGTCGCGCGCCGCGTCCCGGCCGCGCCCGCGCCGGGGCCGCATCGCGTCGCCGATGCGGCCATGTTGCGCGACCGCCGCCTTTGGGTGTTTGCCGCGGCCAACGCGTTGAGCATGGTGGGCTACTTCTTCTGGTTCTTCTGGACTTCGAAGTACATGGTGGACGTGTATCGGCTCTCGCTCCAGCAGGCCGCGTGGTACGTCTGGATTCCGCCGGTATTTGCCTGCTGCGGCGGCTTCCTTGGCGGTTGGCTCTCCCTGCGATTGGTGGAACGCGGAGTGGCGGCGCCGGCTGCGCGCTTCCGCGTCTGCCTGGCGGCCGGCGTGGTTTCCCTCGCCACCGCTGCCCTGCCGTGGGCGGCAACTCCGGCATGGGCGTCGGCGGGAATTTCGCTCAGCATCTTCGCCGTGGCGGCATTCAGCGTCAACATGTACACCTTGCCGCTCGATGTCTTTGGCGCTGCGGCGGCGGGCTTCGCCATTTCCATTCTGGTGTCGAGCTATGGCGCGATTTCGACTGTCCTAGGCCCGGCCCTCGGCGCCGTTATCGATGCCCACGGATACTCGCCGGTGATCGTGGCGCTGGCCTTCACCCCCTTGGCGGCCTGCGCCGTACTGTGGTTTACTGCCGTGGTGGGGCAGGCTTCAGCCTGCCAATCCGAGCGCAGTTCGGACGCAGTCCGCCCGCCGAGGTCCATCCCATGAAGCAGTGGATCTTCCGGCTGCTCGGCAAGGGATCCGAAGCCGTGGTCGTCAGCTTCTGCACGGGTGAGCCCGAACTGTGCCGCCGCATGGCGGAAGAGGTGCGCTCGCTGGTCCCCGGCCGCCGCCACTTCGTCGCCACGGCGGAGAATTGGCCCCAACTGCGACGGGAGCTGAAGCCCTGCCGGATCGGTCTCGCGCCGGTGATGCTGACGCGCGAGGGTAACGCGCTACGGCGCGCCGCCTACCTCACCGCCCCGCACAAAATACTGGCATACAACTCGCGGCTGGAGCGTCATCACCTGCGCCTCGACCTGCCCTCGCTTCTGTTCTGGCGCGGCGTGCCGCTGGATCGCATTTATCTGCGCCCGTGGTGGTGGCCGTGGAAGAAGCGTGAACGTTCCGTGGTCCCGGCCGGCTATCGCGTGGTGGAGGGCCGCGCCTGCACCGGGGGGCGCCGCCGGGTGGCGGTGCTCTCGCCCTACTTCCCCTTTCCCCTGGCGCATGGCGGCGCGGTGCGCATCTACAACCTCCTGCGCGAGATGGCGAAGCAGTTCGATATCGAGCTGTTCGCCTTCACCGATGCGAGCGTGGAACTGCCGCCGGTGCTGGAGTTTTGCGCGCGCGTGGTGTTGGTGGAAAAGCCGCGCTACCGCGAGCCGCGCTGGAGTTCGTTCCTGCCGCCCGAGGTCCACGAGTTCCGCTCGCCGGCCATGAAGCAGGCCATCGCCGAGGAGCGCCGCGCCTTCGGCTTTGAAACGCTACAGGTGGAATACACCCAACTCGCGGAGTATGCCGGCGACATCCTGGTGGAGCACGACGTGACCTTCGACCTGTTCGCGCAGATTGCCCGCCGCGAGCGCACGCTTTCCGCCGCGTGGGACGTCTTCCGCTGGCGCCGCTTCGAAACCCGCGCCTTGCGGCAGTTCCCGCGCGTCGTGGTGATGTCGGACAAGGACGCGGAGATGGTGGGCGTGCCGAGCGTCGTGATCCCCAACGGTGTGGACCTCGGGCGCTTTCGCGCCGCGCCGGAGACTCCGGGCGAGCGCCTACTCTTTATCGGCAGTTTCCGCCATTTCCCAAACGTCGCCGCCTATCGCTTCTTCACCGGGGAAGTCTGGCCGCTTTTGCGCGACAAATTCCCGGAAATGTCGCTCACCGTGGTCGCTGGCGCCGATTATCTTACTTCCTGGCGCGCCTTCACCGATTCGCCCGAGCCCGCGCCCGACGCGCGCATCCGCCTGCTCGGCTTCGTGAGCGACGTGCGGCCTCTTTACGTGGAGAGCAATCTGGTGCTGGCGCCCACCACGGTCTCCGCCGGCACCAATGTGAAAGTGCTGGAAGCCATGGCGATGGAACGCGCCGTAGTTTCGACATCCTCGGGATGCGCCGGCCTGGGTTTGCTGCATGGCCACAGCGTGTGGGTGGCCGATGCGGCGGTGGCCTTCGCCGCCGGCGTGGCCACGCTGATCCACGACGCCGAACGCCGCCGGCAGATGGCGCGCGCCGCCTACGGGGTCGCCCTGCGCAACTTCGATTGGGCCGCCATCGGCGAAAAGCAGCGCGCGCTGCTGGATAGGGTCGAAAAACCACCCTACTAATCGCTGTCCCAGTGGCGCCCCTGGTGGGGCAGGCGCTTTCTAGGGACTTGCAAAATTCCGGATCCAGAGCCCCTGGTTGGTGTCGGTACAAAACAAAATCGAGGGGAAATGTATTCGGCGGGGCGGCGAGGCAATAGAATATTT
>JBEKDV010000409.1:0-7148 GCA_050014175.1 Candidatus Solibacter sp.
GCCTGGGCGCGGACGGAACCATCGATCCGGTAAAGGCCAACCGGGAATGGGAGCGAAACACCTTCGCCGGCAAGACGGTGACCGTCCCAGCGCCCCTGGATACTGGTCGGGCGGGATCGCAGGGCGGCGCCGGCGACCTGTCCCTGATGTACCAAAAGGGCAAGGTCAAAGAGCAGTTTTTCAAGGGCCAGATTGCGGAGCTGGAATTCAACCTTCGCAATGGGAAGTTGATCGAGGCAAGCACCGCCGGCGAGTACGCCTCGTCGATTTCCAACATTATCCGCGACCAGGTCTCGGCCTGGCCTGACCGCCTCACGCCGATGCTCGCGGCGACCACCGACGAGACTGTAATTCACCGCATCCTCTCCAGGGAAGGCGACGCGCTGCTGCGCAAGGTTTCGAAGGCTATCGCTGACGCAGGTTACTGATGTCTGCCCCAGGAACATTTTCGATGTACAAAGTCGGATCGGAAGCGATGCTGCCGCCACGCGAGATCACTGTCTCGCAGTGGTCGGACGAGAATGTCGTCCTGGCCGGCGCCGCGGCGGCCGAGCGCGGGCAGTGGCAGACCAGACCGTACCAGCGGGAGCCGATGGACGTCCTGAGCCCCTCGCATCCCTGCAAGATGGTCGTGCTGATGAGCGCAGCTCAGATGTTGAAGACCTCGGTGCTGGTGAACTTCCTGGGCTACATCGCGGACGTGGATCCGGGCCCGGTGCTGGTGGTGGAGCCGCGGTCGGAAGACGCCAAGGCGCTGTCGAAGGATCGCGTGGCGCCCATGTTCCGCAACACGCCGTGCCTGCGTGGGAAGCTGGCTGCGGTCAAATCGCGAGACTCGAACAACACCGCACTCCACAAGGTCTTCACCAACGGGAGCGGGCATATCACCTTCACCGGCGCCATCTCCCCGTCCGGCCTAGCCATGCGGCCGATCCGGTACCTGCTGCTGGACGAGGTCGACCGATACCCGGCGAGCGCGGGGACAGAGGGCGATCCGGTGTCGTTGGCAGAGAGGCGCACCGGCGAATTTGAGCGCAATAAGAAAGTCGTCATGTGCTCGACGCCCACCGTGGACGGATCGAGCCGGATCCAGAAGGCGTGGATCGAGAGCGACCAGCGGGAATTCTTCGTGCCGTGCCCGCTGTGCAATCACTTCCAGGTGCTTGTGTTCGGCGGCGGCGCCACGGGCGGCGGCCTCGTGTGGCCGGAAGGCGAGCCGGAGAAGGCCGCCTACTGCTGCGAGAACTGCCGGAAGGAGATCCCGCACCACCAGAAATCCTGGATGGTAGAGCGTGGCGAGTACCGCGCGCAGAACCCTGGGTCGGCCATTCCGGGCTTCCGCGTATCGCAGTTGATCTCGCCCAAGCGCAGCTGGGGAACGATCGCCACCGAATTCCTGGCCGCCAAGAAGTCGCCGGAGACGCTGAAGGCATTTCTCAACACCGTGCTGGCGGAACTGTGGGCCGAGCGCGGCACGGCGCCGGATTGGGAGAAGGTGTACCTGCGGCGGGAGCAGTACCCGTTGGGCGTCGTTCCGGTGGCCGGCCTTCTGCTAGTGGCCGGCGTGGACGTGCAGGACGACCGGCTCGAGGTGGAGATCAAGGCATACGGACGCGGCAAGGAGTCGTGGTCGGTTGATTACCGGGTGATCCAATTGCCGGACCAGAGTGGGCAGCCGATCAAAACCTCGGCGCCGGAGGTCTGGCAGGAATTGGAGGCACTCTTGGCGAAGGACTGGCCGCGCGCGGCGGGCGGGACCATGCCCATCTTGGCGATGGCGATCGACAGCGGCTTCCGGCCGCAGATGGTGTACGACTTTGCCGCGCGCCACCCGCAGCCGGCGCATGGGCCTGCCGGCGATGCGATCGCGGCGCCACGGACCGTCATCCCGACGAAGGGCACAGACAACGCGTTCAAGCTGCTGGCGTCGGTATCCAGCACGGACGCCGCCCGCAAGCGTCAGAACGTCCGGATCTGGAGTATCGGAACGCACTGGGCCAAGCAGGAGTTCTACGACTGGCTGCGCCTGGCGCTCCCCACCGATCCGGAGGAGCCGTTCCCCGCGGGCTACCAGCACTACGCCTACGGCGACGACGCGTTCTACAAGGGGCTGTGCTCCGAAACGCGGGTGGTAAGGGCGGCAAGCGGCAAGATCGAGTGGGTCAAGGATCCGAACATCAGGAACGAGCCTCTCGACACGGCGGTGCTCTGCCGGGCTGCCGCGGCGGTCTGTGGGATTGATCGGTTTAGTGAGGACGACTGGGCGGCGGCCGAGGGCAACATCCCCTCCGACGCCCCGCGCGTTGGCAAGGACGATTACTGGGGCGGCGGCCGCGACTTCTTCGTTGGTGGCGCTCGCGAGGGCTGGTTCAAATGATCAACCTGACGGAACTGTTGACGCTGCGCGACGCCCTGCAGCGAGCGCTCTTCAGTGGGGCGCGCCGAGTGCAGTTGCCGGATCGCGCGGTGGAATTCAACAGCGTTGATGATATTCGAAAGGCCCTCACTGATTGCAACGCTGCAATCGAGGGCGCCTCTGGCACGACGCCTTCCACCTTCAGTTTGGCAATGCACAGCCGGGAATAAATGAACGCCCTCGACAAAATGATCGGGTACTTCTCGCCCGAGCGGGCATTTCGCCGCGCGCGATTCCGCTCGGCGGTGGAGACGTTCGCCTACGACGGCGCCAAGTCGGGCCGGCGCACGGAAGGGTGGATTGCCTCCGCCGGCGATGCCAACACCGAGGTTGGCGCGTCCCTGATCAACCTGCGCGACCGGTCGCGCGAGCTGCTGCGTAACAATCCCTATGCCACCAAGGCAATCGCGGAGCTTGTCGGCAACACAGTGGGGACCGGGATCGTGCCGCAGGCCAAGACCAGCAGCCCTGCGCTCAACGAGATCATCGATGCCGAGTGGCCGTTCTTTGCGGAGAACTGCGACCCGGGCGGCCAGTTGGATTTCTACGGCATGCAGTCGTTGATCGTGCGGACGATTGCAGAGAGCGGCGATGGCGTCGTTCGTTTCCGGGGCCGGCAGGCGCAGGATAATTTCCGCGTCCCTCTCCAACTCCAAGTGCTGGAGGCTGATTATTTGGACATCCACCGGACGATGGGGCTGGCGAACGGGCACATCATCCAGGGAGTGCAGTTCAACTTGTACGGCCAACGGGAGGCGTACTGGCTGTACAACTACCACCCGGGCGGCGTCTACATGATGAATCCGCGCGGCGGGATTCTGAGCCAGCCGTATCCCGCCAAAGAGGTAATGCACGCCTATAACATCCTGCGCCCTGGCCAGGTCCGCGGCGTGCCGTGGCTGGCGCCCGTCATGCTCGCCCTGCGCGACCTCGACGATTACCGGGACGCTGAACGCATGCGCAAGAAGACGGAGGCGTGCCTGGCGGGAATCGTCACCCGCCCCGAGGGTTCGGGCGGCCTGCCCATCGGCGCGAAGTCGACCGACCCGAAAACCGGCAACACGCTGGAGCGGATGTACCCCGGCATGATCGAGTATCTGAAGCCGGGCGAGGATATCAAGTTCAACGCGCCCGCCTCCGCCGGCGGCTACCGGGAGTACCTGACCACGGAACTGCAGGGCATCGGCGCGGGCGTGGACGTGCCCTACGAGCTTCTGTCTGGCGACCTTTCCCTGGTCAACTACTCTTCTTACCGCGCCGGCATGCTGGGCTTCCGCAACGCCATCGAGGCGTTCCGGTGGTTGACGCTGATCCCGATGTTTTGCCGGCCGACCTGGCGCAGGTTCATCGACACCCTGGTGCTGCTCGGCAAGCTGCCGCAGGCCGAGTACGGGGTCCAGTGGACCGCTCCCAAGTTCGAGTCCGTGGACCCGTTGAAGGACGCGATGGCCGAACTGAAGAAGATCCGCACCGGCACACTGACGCTGACCGAAGCGATCCTCCAGAACGGGTACGACCCGGAGAAGCAGTTGGACGAGATTGCGCGCGTGAACGATCTGCTGGACGAGAAGAAGATCATCCTGGACTGCGATCCGCGCAACGTGAGTGACAAGGGTGTCGAGCAGCCCACCACCAGCGGGGAGGCCGAGCCCGATGCGTCCCAGCCGAAAGTGGCGGTGAAGACGGCAGTGAAGGCGTCAGCGGAGTTTTCCGATTCGCGGTTGGTCAGAGTGTTCAGGTCCTAGCGACCGAAGGAGTTTCTCATGGAAGAACTTGCGTCGAGCGATTTGGGCGCGCACAACACCGTGACGATTCCGCCGGGGATGGCCGCCACCACCTCGGGGGCAACCGCGGAGGTCGTCGTCGGTGGTTTAGCGGGCACTCCAGCCGAGCCGGAGGCGAGGGAAGTGGAACGCTTTACGGTTCCGGTCGCCTTCGCGCCGGCCTCGGCCGATGGGGACAACCGGACTGTCGATGCTGTGTGGTACGCGGGCGCCAAGGTACCCCGCATGGACTGGCGCACCGGTGAGGAGTACGACCTCATCCTGGCGATGAAGGGTGCCCGGCTGGATCGCCTCAACAACGGCGGGCCCGTGCTGGATTCGCATAGCGCGTACGGGGTGGAGAGTCAACTCGGCGTGGTTCGGCGCGCCTGGACGGCGGGCGACACAGGCAAGGCGACGATCCAGTTCAGCAAGCGCGACAGCGTTACGCCGATCTGGAACGACGTTCAGGCGGGCATCATCCAGAATCTCAGCCCGGGTATGTGGATCTACAAAAAGGTCGACACCACGCCCAAGGGCCAGGACCGCAAAGAATTTACCGCGACGGATTGGGAACCGTTTGAGATCTCGCTCTTACCGATTCCCGCCGACGCGGACACGACTTTCATGTCGGCAGCGGGAACGCAGCCGCCGGCACCACCGATTGTAGTTGCAGAACGGGCATCTGCCCAAGAGGAGACACCAGTGGAACAAACTACCCTGGCTGCGGGCGAAGTGGCCCGTGACAACGAAGCACTACTCGCCGCGGCGCGCGACGAGGCCGTGAAGGTGGAACGCCTGCGTGCGAGCACGATTCGCACGGTCGCGGCCCCCTTCCAACTGGAGGAGAAGTTCGTCACCGCACTGATCGACGAAGGGCTGTCCCTCGAGACCGCCCGTGAACGCATCCTTGCGGAGCTGGCCGCCCCTGCCATCGGTAAGCCGATTAGGGGGGAAAACGAGGGCCCCAGGATTACCGCAGACGTGACCGACAAGCGGCGCAAGGGAATGGAGGCCAGCATCCTGTTCCGGGGCAGCCCGGGCGACGCGATCCTGCGCGAGGCAGGAAAGGAGTACGCCGGCCTGACGCTGGTGGACATCGCCCGCGAATGCCTGGAAGCCGCAGGGGTGAAGACGCGGGGTATGCCGCGCCACGAGATCGCGCGGGTGGCCTTGCAGGGCCGCTTTGGCGCCGAGGAGTACTTCGCCGGCGGCATGATCACCACCAGCGACTTCCCCAACATCCTGGCCAACGTCGCCAACAAGACGCTGCGCCAGGCGTATGAGGCGGCGCCCCGCACCTTCCTGCCCTTCTGCCGGCAGGTGTCGGCCGCGGACTTCAAGCCCATCAATCGGGTGCAGTTGTCCGACGTTCCGACGCTGCAGGCGCTCAACGAAAAGGGCGAGTTCCACCGGACGGCGTTGTCGGACTCGAAGGAGACCTACTCGCTGGCTACCTTCGGCGAGATCGTGGCCATCACGCGCAAAGTCATCATCAACGATGATCTCCAGGCGTTGACCCGCGTTCCGGCCGGCCTCGGCCAGGCGGCGGCCCAACTGGAGAGCGACACCGTGTGGGCGGTCGTGACCGGCAATCCGACCATGTCGGACGGCCTCGCGGTCTTCCACGCGACGCACAAGAACCTCAACACCGGCTGTGGGCTGGCGGTGGCCGGCCTGGCAACCGCCCGCGGCGCATTCCGAATCCAGAAGGCGCCCAAGGGCACCATCCTGAACCTGCAGCCCCGGTACATCATCATCCCCGCGGCGCTCGAAAACACCGCAGATCAGTTGATCTACCCGATCAACCTGGCCGCGACCGCGGTCACCGGCGTGGTGCCGCCCTGGATCCAGTCCCTCCAGAAGATCGTCGAGGGCCGTCTGGACGCGAATTCGACCACGAGCTGGTACATGTCGGTCGACCCCTCGCAGATCGATACGCTCGAATACTGCTACCTCGAAGGGCAGCAGGGCGTTTACATCGAGACCCGCCAGGGCTTCGATGTGGATGGCGTCGAGATCAAGGCGCGGCTGGATTTCGCGGCGGGCGCGATTGACTATCGCGGCCTCTGCAAGAACACGGCGTAGGCGCAACCAACCAGGCAACCCAGCGGGAGGCCGGCAACAGCCTCCCGCGCAGACAAAGAAAACCAGGAGAATCTTCAATGACGAACTTTGTGAAAAGCGGTAGAAACCTCACCCTGGTCGCGCCCTACAACTTGCTTTCGGGCGGCGGCTTCAAGGTGGGCAACGTCTTCGGCGTGGCGGCCAACGACACGACCTCGGGCTCCAACGTGGAGTGCGATGTCCTGGGCGTCTTCGATCTCGCCAAGGACTCCAGCACTTTCGCCCAGGGCGATCTCGCTTACTGGGACGACACCAACCACGTGGTCACGTCCACGGTCGGGGAAAACCTTCTCATCGGAAACGTCGAAGTGGCCGCAGTGACGGGCGCCGCCACGGTCCGCGTGGTCCTGTTTGGCGTGCCCGGCTTCTCCGGCCAGGCCAACGGCATCCACGTGGCGCACATGAAGTACGACTACGCTGTCGACGGCGGCGCTTCCTGCACGCCCGCGAACAGCGACACGATCCCGGACAACGCGGTAGTCACCGATGGGGTTATCAACTCTACCGGGGCCGTGACCGCCACGGGCGCCGCGACGGTGGCGATCGGCACCGCGGCGGGTTCCGCGGCCAATTCCATCCTGACGGCGACCGGCAAGGCGTCGCTCGGTACGGACGCCGTGCTCGTGGCGACGTCGGAGGCCACTCCGTTCAAGATGGCCGGTGCCGGCAAGCTGGCGATCACGGTCGCGTCCGGCCCACTCACCGCCGGCGTGATCGAGGCGTGGGTCACCTACTACCTGGCCTCGGCGTAGGCGCCTTCCGATGAGCGCGTTTGACGCACAGGCAGCTCTAGCGAACGCGGCTGTTCTAGCCGCGTTCGGCCAGGCAGTGTCCTATCAGCA
>JBEKDV010000410.1:0-10080 GCA_050014175.1 Candidatus Solibacter sp.
CCTACCTGGAACAGCCCGGCTTCCCCGTGATCTCCGTGACCCTCAATTGCAGCGCCGCCCCCGCGCTCTCTCTCGCCCAGAAGCGCTTCCTGCCCACCGGCTCCGCGGGCAGCGCCGGCCAGGTCTGGCAGACCCCGGTCTGCGTGCGCTACCTGACGGCCAGGGGCGATCAAAAGGAATGCTTCCTGCTGGATAAACCCGCCGCCGAATTCCGCCTCACGCACGCCACCGCGTGCCCCGCCAACCTCTCCGCCAATGCCAGTGCCGCCGGCAATTACATCACGCGCTACGATTCCACCCTGCTCGCCAAACTCCTGGCCGGCGATTATCTCAATGCCGCCGAGCGCATGACCTTGCTCAACGATCTGACCTCCCTGCTCAGCGCCGGCGCCATCCCGCAGGCCGACGTCCTGGCCGCGGCCGCCGCCTACGCCAAAGCTCCCGAACGCCAGATCGTCGGCCTGGCCCAGGGCGTGGTGGCCGAGACCCGCCACTTCCTCCCCGCCAACCTCCTGCCCAATTACGCCCGCTTTGTGCAGACCACCTTCGGCGCCCGCGCCGAACAGCTCGGCTGGTCCGCCAAGCCCGGCGAAGACTCCGATACCGCCCTCCAGCGCGCCTCTATCGTGCCCTTCGTCGCCTCACAGGGCGACAGCACGGCGCTCCGCGACCAGGCCCGCAGCCTCGCCGCCGGGTGGCTCAAGACGCGCCAGGGCATCGACGCCAACATGGTTGGTCCGGTGCTCGCCACCGCCGCCCAATTCGGCGACCGTGCGCTGTTCGACACCATGACCGCCGAGCTCAAAAAGACCACCGACCGGCAGCAGCGCGCCCGCATCCTCGGCGCCATGGGCTCCTTCCGCGATCCCGCTATCGCCCGCGCGAGCCTGGACATGTTGATCCACTCCGATATCGACATCCGCGAATCGCTCGCCCTGATTTTCGGTCCTCTGGGCCAGCCGGAAACCGAGAAGCTCCCCTTCGAGTTCGTCAGGGCCAACTACGACGACCTGCTCAAACACTTGCCCAGCGGTGGCGGCATGGATGCCGGGGCATTCCTCCCCTTCGTCGGCGGCAGTGCCTGCGATGCCGCATCGCGCCAGGAGTTCGTCGCCTTTTTCGAAGAGCGCGCCCCAAAATTCACCGGCGGCAAACACAACTACGACCAGGTTCTGGAGAGCATCCGCCTCTGCGAAGCCCAGAAATCCGCCCGCGCCCCCGACATCGCCACCTTCTTCGCCAAACAGTAGCGTGGCCTTTCGACACTGCCACGTCGGCACTCTTGCCGACGTTCTTTGCGGCCTCCCGCTGCTAAACTGAAGTCATCCCATGATTCAAACGTTATTCGGCGCCGTCGAGCAGGAACCCAGCCTTCTGGAAAAGCTCAAGAGCGGCGTCCAAAAGACGCGCGCCGGCCTGGTCACCGCGCTCGAAGACGCCCTGCAAGGCAAGAAGGAGATCGACGCCGATCTTCTCGACGAACTGGAGTCCACCCTCATCTCCGCCGATGTCGGCGTGCGCACCACCAACGAAATCCTGGAGAGCATCCGCCAGCGCGTCGACCGCCACCAGCTCGCCGACGCCGCCGAGTTGAAGAACCTCATCCGCGAACACCTGCTGGAGATTCTCCAGGCCAGCGAACGCGCCCCGGCGCACGTCGCCGATCCGCCCGCCGTCGTCCTCGTGGTGGGCGTCAACGGAAGCGGCAAGACCACCACCATCGGCAAGCTCGCCAGCCGCTTCAAGCACGAACAACGCTCCGTCCTCCTCTGCGCCGCCGACACCTTCCGCGCCGCCGCCATCGAGCAACTGGAGATCTGGGGCGAGCGCACCGCCACCCAGGTGATCCGTCAAAACGCCGGCAGCGACCCCAGCGCCGTCCTCTTCGATGCCGTCTCCGCCGCCAAGGCCCGCAAGGTCGATTACGTCATCGTCGATACCGCCGGCCGCCTGCAGACCAAGGAAAACCTCATGCTGGAGCTGCAGAAGATGAGCCGCACCGCCCGCAAGGTCATCCCCGGCGCGCCCCACGAAGTGCTCCTCGTCCTCGACGCCACCACCGGCCAGAACGGCCTCGAACAGGCGCGCAAATTCACCGAGAGCTCCGGCGTCACCGGCATCGTGCTCACCAAGCTCGATGGCACCGCCAAGGGCGGCATCGTGGTGGCCATCGCCCGCGAGCTGAATCTGCCCATTCGCTACATCGGCGTCGGCGAAAAGGTGGAAGACCTGCTGCCCTTCGACTCCGAAAAATTCATCGAATCGCTCTTCGAAAAATGACCTCTCCATACATGCGCGAAGCGCTCGACCTGGCGCGCAAGGGCCGCGCGCTGGCCAGTCCCAATCCGCTCGTCGGGGCAGTCCTGGTGCGCGAAGGCGAAGTCGTCGGCCGCGGCTTCCACACCTACGCCGGGCTCCACCACGCCGAAATCATCGCCCTCGCCCAGGCCGGCGAAAAGGCGCGCGGCGCCACCCTCTATCTCAACCTGGAACCCTGCGCGCACTACGGCCGCACTCCGCCCTGCGTCGACGCCCTGATCGAGGCCGGCGTGGCGCGCGTCGTGGCGCCCGTCACGGACCCCAACCCGCTGGTCGCAGGACAGGGCTTTGCCAAGCTCCGCCAGGCCGGTATCGTTGTTGAGATGCCTACCGAGTTCGCCGCCGAAGCCGAAAAGCTCAACGAGCCCTTCCTCCACTTCATGCGCACCACGCGCCCCCTGGTCACACTCAAGACCGCCATCACGCTGGACGGCAAAATCTCCGCCCCCGACGACAATCGCGGCTGGATCACCAGCGAGCGCGCCCGCGCCCACGTGCAGGAAATCCGTCACGATAGCGACGCCATCCTCACCGGCATCGGCACCGTGCTGGCCGACGATTGCCTGCTCAGCGACCGCACCGGCTATCCGCGCTGCCGCCCGCTCCTGCGCATCGTCATGGATTCCCTGCTCCGCCTGCCGCTGGATTCGAAGATGGTGCGCTCCGCTGCCGGCGACGTGCTCGTGGTCTCTACCAGCGCCGCTGCCGCCGAACGTCCAGGTGCTGGTCTTCGACGGCCCCGGCGGGCGCGCCGACCTGCGCAGCATCGTCGATTGGCTCGGCCGCCAGCGTTATCTGTCGCTCATGATCGAGGCCGGCAGCAAGCTCAACTGGAGCGCCCTGGAAAGCGGCGTGGTGGATCGCATTTTCTTCTACTACGGCCCCAAAATTTTGGGCGGCATGGAGGCCCTGCCCCTCGCCGGCGGCATCGGACGCCGCCGCCGTTCCGACGCCATTCGCATCCACAACATCGCCATCCATCCCATTCCGCCCGACGAATTCGCCGTCGAAGGATACCTTGATGTTCACCGGAATTATTGAGGAGCTCGGCACGGTCATTACCGCCGGAACACGTCTTTCCATCCGATGCGCCACCGTCCTGAGCGACGCCTCCCTCGGCGCCAGTATCGCCGTCAACGGCGTCTGTCTCACCGCCTCCGGACTGCGCCCCGATTCGTTCTCCGCCGACCTCGCGCCGGAGACGCTAGAGCGCAGCAACCTGGGCGATCTGCGCCCCGGCTCGCGCGTCAACCTGGAACGCCCGCTCTCGCCCAACGGCCGTATGAGCGGCCACATCGTGCAGGGCCACGTCGATGGCACCGGCGAATTCCTGGCCCTGGAGTCCCTCGGCGAAGACAACTGGTGGCTGCGCATCCGCATCCCCGACGCTCTCGATCCCTACCTCGTGTACAAAGGCTCCATCGCCATCGACGGCATCAGCCTCACCGTCGCATCCATCGAAAGCGGCATACTCAGCGTGACCATCATTCCGCACACCTTCCGCAACACCACGCTGGGCGGCTACCGCCCCGGCGCGCGCGTCAATCTGGAGTGCGACATCCTGGCTAAGCACGTGGAGAAACTCCTCCGCCGCCTCGACCTGAAACAGCCCCTCACCGTGGACCACCTGCGCGACCAGGGCTACTGAAGAAAAAACCACTTTGGCCGCCGATGAACGCCGATAAAACCAAGGCTGCTTATCCGCGTTTATCCGCGTTTATCCGCGTTTATCGGCGGCCCGTTGTTTTTTCTCGCGTTCTTCTCGAGCGGTGCTCAAGTTGGCTTTTCTTCGCGATCTTCTTCTTTGCGATCTTTGCGCCTGCGAGAGACCGTCTTCCCTACGTCCTCAGCTCCCCCACGATCTCCGCCGCAATCTTGCGCGCCGCATCCAGTTCCCCCGGCGCCAGGCTGATCGCCCCCACCCGCGCATGCCCGCCGCCGCCGTAGCGCTCGCAGATGGTCGCCAGATTGTGCTTCGGCTCCGCCGGCGCCCACGGGTTCGACCCCACCGAAATCTTCGTGCGGAAGCTCGACGGGCTCACCGAAACGGTGTAGGTCGACGTCGGAAACAGGTAGTACGGGATAAACTTGTTGTACCCTTCGACGTCATGGCCCGCCAGGTCGAAAAACACCACGCCGTCGTCCTGCCGCGCGCGATCGCGGATCAAATCGATCGATTCCACGTGCCGCTGGTAGAGCGGCGCGTAGAGCGCCTGGATTTCCGGCTCCCCGATGATGTCCGCCAATTGGCGATGCCGCATCCAGCCGATGATCTGCTGCACGATTCGGCTGCCTTTGGCGGCTTCGATCACCAGCGTCAGCTTCATCGCCGGCGCCCCCAGCTCCACCGCCGTCCTGGCGTCCGGATACTGCGCCCCGTCGATGATCAGCGACCAGTGCACCAGGTCGTCCAGGTCCGGCGCGCGGAAGCCGAAGCGGTCGGCGGCCACCCGGCAGATGAACGCCGTGCAGGATTTGTAGCTCGGGTCGTAGAGCTTCCGGCCGCTGGTGTCCTGCCGGAAATGCTCCTGGTCTTCGGCGTTGAGGAAGGCGCTCTGGTGATGGTCGAACCACCACGTCAGCTTGGGGTCGCTGGAATATTTGAAATCCACTATGGCGTTTTCGTCGCCGTCGAACAGCGCCGGATCGAACAACTGCGATGCCTTGTGGGCCATCCCCGTATAGCGGAATTCCGCATCCGGGTGGACCGCGCCCGCGATGAATCGGCTGAAGTAGGCAGCGGACGCCGCCCCGTCAAAACAGTGATCGTGATACAGCACCCGTGTGAGCATGTAATTTCAGAATGCGGAAAACCTTTCAGCTTGCCTGAAAGGGACAAGAAATGCAACTGTTATGTTATGCGCGAGATCCCCACCTGGGACCAGTATTACCTCGATATTTGCAGAGTGGTGGCCACCCGCAGCAAGGATCCGAACACCCAGATCGGCTGCGTGATCGTCGGCCCCAACCACGAAATCCGCTCCACCGGCTATAACTCGTTCCCGCGCGGCATCCGTGACGATGTCCCCGAACGGCTGGTGCGCCCCACCAAGTATCTCTGGATCGAGCACGCCGAGCGCAATGCCATCTGCAACGCCGCGCGCGCCGGCACGGCCACCGAAGCCTGCACCATCTACGTGGACATCATGCCCTGCATGGATTGCGCCCGCGCCGTGGTGCAGGCCGGAATCGTCCAGGTGGTGATTTCCGGCGAACGAATGGCCCAATACTCGAGCGATTACTACAACGAGCACTTCGGAATGGTCGAGGTGCTGTTCCGCGAAGCCAAGGTCACCGTCCGCCGCGTATAGACGGATCCACCCGCGCTTGGGCCGCATCAGCCCGCGCATCTTGCTCGGGCGGGACCGCCTCCGGGATAGGTCCGCAAAAGCGCCAGAGCCGCTCGGAGTGGAATCCCAGAAGACCTCGACGAGCGCGGCAAGCGTATGATCCAAGAATATAACGCTAGACAGGGGCCTGGTGCGGCGATAGACTCTTACCGTTGGCCGCCGGGAGGGGACCGGCGTTGCGCGGCATAACCCAACTTTCCCTGCATTCTGCGTTTCAAGAGTGTTTCAAGAGCGGAGGGCTCTGACAGACCTATGAAACGGACATTCTCGACTTTAGCTTTGGCGCTGCTGGTTTGCGCAGCGGCTCCGGCAGCTACCATCGGCACGACGTTGACTGTCACCAATGCGACAGGTACAAGTAGCGTTGTTGGCGGGGAGGCTCCCCTCTCCGGCCCAGCAACGCTGACGAACGTTGGCAGTGGGACGTTCAGTTCGAACTATTCAAAAGCGGACACGAGCGGGAATACCAACAATCCTTATACCATCGCGCTCGCTGGTGGGGCCGGCACGATCACTGGAACGTTCTATTTTCCGCAGTCGGCGCTCAAGGGAGGTCCTCTAACCGGTTCGGCAACCGTCACGGGCGGTACCGGCGCCTACGCCGGAGCGACCGGGTCCTTCCCGTCCCTTACGGGCTCGGCATCCAGCAGTGGTGTGACCCTCACCGTGAATTTCACGGGCGCCGGCACGATTACCACCAGCGGAACCGTCACCCCGCCTGCGGCCACGCCCACCATCACCGCCGTGCTGAATGCGGCCAGCAATACCGCGGGCATCGCGCCGGGCGCTATCTTCATCGTCAAGGGCTCCAACCTCTCCGCCACCGGGTACACTCCGTTCGCGCCGCCGCGTCCTACCGTTTCCAGTGGCGTCAAGGTCACCTTCACGCCGGCCGCGGGCGGCGCCGGCACCGATGCGTATCTGGTCTACCTCTACAACCAAAGCGGCGTGAACCAGATCGCCTGTATCCTGCCTTCCACCGTCGCCGCCGGCAGCTACAACGTGACCGTCACCAACGGCGCCGTCAGCGCCCGGGTTGTCGCGCAGGTCGTGGCCAACAAGATTGGCCTCTTCACGCAGGATTCCAGCGGCGGCGGCCTGACTTCCGTCCAGAACTACATGTCGCCGGGAGTCGTCGATTTGAACCGCCTGACCACCGGCTCGGTCAGCGGCGTCACCATTTCGCCCGCCAAGCCCGGACAGCCCGTCATCGCCTACGGCACCGGTCTCGGCGGCTACGCCGCGGGCGATAATACGGCTTCACCAGCTTTTGACTTCAGCAAGACCCTGAACATTCAGGCCGTCGTCGGCGGCGTCAACATCCCGGTGGCCTACGCCGGCCGCGCGGGTTACGCCGGGGAAGATCAGATCAACTTCACCCTCCCCGCCAACATTCCAACCGGCTGCAGCCAGACTCTACAGATTTCCGTGAACGGCAATCTCAGCGCCTCCACGTATATCTCCATCGCGCCCGATGCCAACTCGAGCGCTTGCGTCCAACCCGGCTTTACCACTGCCCAGTTGCAGAAATTCGATCAGGGCGGGACGTACACCATCGGCAGTTTCTCGCTCGGCCAGGACTCGGAAACCGTGCCTAAGTCCGGCACCTTTACGTCCGAGTACGTTGGCGGATCTTTCAGCCAGTTCACCGGCTTCCAATTGGCGTCGGCGGCCGCGCAGACTGCGGTCATCACACAGTCTGGAAGCTGCCTGGTGATTCCCCCGGCCACCAGCGGCGCCACGTCGGCTTCCGGCTATGTGACCAACCTCGACGCCGGCACAGTTACCATCACCGGACCGGCCGGTTCGAGCCTGACCAATCAGGCCATCCCGGAAGATTCCAGCCACACCTACTCCTATACGAGTACCGTAGGCCCCGGCCTCCCGGGCCAGGCTGCCTTCTCGATCGTGCCGGGTACCTACACCTTGAAAGGCGCTGGCGGCAATGACGTCGGATCGTTCAGCACCTCGATTACTCTCGGCCCTCCGCTCACCCTCACCAACCCCTTGCCCACCACCGTCACCCGCAGTGCGGGATTGACTCTCAACTGGACCGGCGGCAATGCGACGGATCTGGTGGAGATCATGGGTTCCTCCTCAACCGTCACTGGCATCGGGACGAACGCGGTCACCACCACCACCACCGAATTCGTATGCACTACCACGGCCGGCCAGGGGACGTTCACCGTGCCCGCTTCGATTCTCAACCAGTTGCCGGCCGCCACGGCCGCCCAGATCTCCGCCGGTACCGCGGTGGGTACCCTCGAAGTGGCCTCCGGCATTATCAACAGCACGTTCACGGCCTCGCTGAAGGCGGGCGGCTCGATCGACCTCGGTGCTTTCGGGAGCGCGCTCATCGTCACCAACACGCCCGAGTATCAGTAGTAATCGGTGGGGCAGGCGGGTCGCCCTCTGGGTCGCCCAGTGGGTCCGTCTGCCGACCAATTTTTTCATAGCTTCTTACGGTCGCCGGGTGAGGACTTCCCGAATCCGTTTAAGCACCCCCGCGCGAATCGCTCAAGGTTCGACGCAAAAGGTCGTATGGGTGCCAGAAGGCCTGGGAAGGACGATTTGGCGGATCGAAGCTGTTGAAAATATCGGCAAAGACTGAGGTTTTCAGATCTCGGTATGTTATTTTCTTGACTCTCGCGACAAGATCGGTGCAGAATATCGCCACAGGATGTTCAAAACGGAAATCCTGGTCTGGGATTCGCGTCAGGGGACACGGGACAATACTTCGCTGCACTGACTCGACGGAAGGCAATCGGGTGTATTTTCGGCGCTCCAAAAAGGACATTCAGGCCCACAGTTCTTGAACGAGGGGGTATTTATGAAGTTGAGGCTCAGAGATGCGATCGCATGCTTCCTGTTTTTGTTAATCGTAACCGCGCCTAAAGGACAGGCGGCAACCGTCATTTATGCCGCGACCCAGAATGGGCCTTACAAGAGCGCCGATGGTGGATTAACATGGAAGCCCATATCAGTCAATCCAGGAAACTCGTTTCTTCAAGGCGTGCCAAACGCGGCAGCACTTGCAGTCGATCCGCAAAACCCGTCAACCGTCTACTTCGCAGGCGCTTTCAACGGAGGTACCAGTGCATTTTGCAAGTCTACGGACGCAGCCCAATCATGGTCGTGTGTGACGCTGATCGGTATCAGGGTCGGTTCGTCGTCCGGAACCACTCAGATTGCCATCGACCCGGTGTTTACAAACGTGATTTACTTGGCTTCTACAGGATACAACGTCATGAGGAGCACTGACGGTGGGATCACCTGGAGCAACGCCGGCGTCGGCGTTGTTGCTGACAATGTGATAACCGATCCCAGATGGTCTGGATTTGTGTATGCCACAACCGGTATTAGCACATATAAGAGTAATACTTTCGGAACTTCATGGGCAGTCTCAAGTCAACGTATGATCCCGAAAGGAGACACTCCTGAACTCGAGGGTCTTTTTCTCGATCCGCAATTTGGAAACACGTTTTTTGCCGCCGCAAGTGGGCTTTGTGCGTCCTCGCCATCTTCGCAACAGTGTGGCTTGTTTAGAAGCGAGGATGGGGGATTGAGTTGGACAAACCTCGGACTACCCGGCTGGTTTTCTAGTGTCGCCTTCGATTCGGCGACCGGAGATTATTATGCCGGAGGAAACGTCACCGGACCCGGCAACGTAGTGCTGAAGAGTTCGGACGGCGGCTTCACGTTTAGTCCTATCAAGAACGGATTCGGCGGTGGCGCTTATGGTCCCTTGGTCTACACGGACCCTTCTGCCAGTTCTACAGTCTACGCCATAGGTTCTATCAGCGGCGTTTACCTGCGGAGCACGGATCGCGGTGTCACTTGGACTAGCATGAGCTTTCCACGCGATTGCACAGGTATGGGGTGCTCGTCCGCGCCTGTCGTAGTTTCCACTTTGGCCTTTGCCGTGACCCCATCGAGCGCTTCACTAAGTAATTTATCGAATGCAAGCTTTAAGGGTGGACCACTCGCGCCCGAATCGATGGTTGCCGCCTTCGGATCTAATCTCGCAACCGGCAGCGCCAGTTCTAACTCCGATCCGCTTCCCACCAGCCTTCTTGGCACTACGGTCAGCGTGATCGATTCCGCCGGGACGGCCCGGCAGGCGCCACTTTTTTACGTCTCCGCCCCTCAAGTAATATACGAGGTTCCTCCAGGTACGGCGCTTGGGAAAGCGACGGTGACGATAAAGTCCGGCGGCGGGGCATCGTCAAGCCAGCAAATTCAAGTAGGATCCGTATCGCCGGGCCTCTTCACCATCAATTCCGCCGGTCTGGTTGCCGCCAACGTGTTGAGGGTGTCAAATGGCAATCAGACGTATGAGGATGTGTATCAGATGGATCCTTCGGGGTCGGGTGGGATTGTCGCGCGCCCGATCAACCTGGGACCGTCTACC
>JBEKDV010000411.1:0-11477 GCA_050014175.1 Candidatus Solibacter sp.
GGATCGCTGGCAGGTTGAAGAGTTGACTTGTTGAAGTCGAAGAGCACGCCGTAGATTGCTACGTGGCAGTTGGTCTTAAGATCGCTGCCCATGTCTTTGTTCACGGCGCCGGCGTCGGCTACTCGAATGTCGAAGGTGTCATTCTTGTGGAGGGACGCCCACAGATTCCGGCCATTCCTGGTGAAATGCGCCGAGATGGCTACGTCGGCGCCCATGCTTTCATTGACGATTGTCCAGCCCGCCGCGGTCAGCGCGTCGTGATATGCGATGCGGAAAAGCGAATTCGAGAGTCCATCCTTCGGTGCGTAGTATGCCTTGATGATCGAGCCAGAAGCCACCAGTTCCGGCTCGCTGGCGCCCTTGATGGGGACATAGAAAGGCGCGGTGTCCGGCGCGCTGCTTCTGAATTTGGAACCCGGCAGGGGGCCAAGCCAGGGAAAATCGCCTGCGGCAGGGTCAACCGGCTCAGGGGTTGCGGTGGGAGCCGTGAGCGTGAACTTGAATGGCATCGGAGCAATCTCAACGATCTCCACTCCGGCGCGTTCCGCGCCGCTGGTGTCGGTGTCGGCCCATGCCTCGACCCCATCTTTCTGGTAGTGAAGAAGCAGCTCGATTCCTCCCGCTGACCACTCATGCACTGCGGTCCATCCGTTGGCGAGGAAGGCCGGCTTAACAATGGCCCAAACGGCATCCCCCGTCATGGCGCCGGTAACGATGACGGGAAACTGCCAATGCTTTCCGCGCGCCACCTTGCCGACCCCGCTCATTCCCCGATTTCCCTGCGGGATCTGCAATTCGGTCCAGGGCTCGTAGGTGATGCGGTACGGCTTGCCTACCTTGTTAAGGAAGCTGAGTTCGGCCGGGATCGGCTGCTCCTGCGCCAGCAACGGAAGGGTCGTGAAAGCAAGCAACGCGGGAATGACCGTGAACCGCAAAGGGGACACAACCGCCCTAAAGAGCGAAACAGCACGTTGGCGCATGTACACCTCGTAGCTTTTGAAGGGTAACACACGATCTCCGTTTGTCGATTTGTTTCTTGCAGGCGCGCCCAATTCACGGCAAGTCGGCCAGGGTGCTTGATGACTTCGTGTGGATGCTTGACCGTCACATTGACTGCGCGGATCGGTCATAGATCCCTTACGGCGTGGCGCCTACAGCATTCTGTCCGGGTGGTCGGGGGATACGGAAGTTGGGCCCCGCTTCGCAGGTCACTCCCAACCAGTCGCGCAGCGTTGAACTACAGCCGTGCAGGGTGTGCCCGCAAGATGGGGGCCGTGAAACCGGCTTATCGTACACTGGCCCGCTACGACGAACAGAACCGAGATCCCGACTGTTTGAATCTGCGGCCCGATCCGAAGGCGGGGTTGCGGGATGCCGCGTCTGCGGACGCCTCGAGTTGGCAGCATCACTACCGATATTGTCCGATAACGCCCTTGACGAAGTTAAAAGGCGTCGGCTGGGCGACGGTTTTCTGGCCCTCATTCTCCGAGTGGCTGCCGACGCTGATCTATACTACGGCGTCAGGGAGGGTCTATCCCCGACTGCTGACGCGAAAGGGTGGATCAAACGCTTTGGCTTTGACGACCTGCCGGGCACGCCTCGCCCAGACACGTGGCGGCATTAAGGTGGCCTTAGCGTCCGCGAGATCACCATTCCCTGGGAAAACGAAGTCAACGTCCGCGAAGATCTGAAGAGCGAGCAGATCGGCGATATTCAGCTACACTAGGTGAAACCGATGGAAGACGTCGTCGAACTCGCGCTGGAGCCGCCTGCGAAATAAACACCCGTGAAGATCCTGATTTTTGCCGCGATCCTTGCCGCGATCCTCGGCGCGCAGCCGGCCGCCGATCCACGCCTGGTGGATAACGGACCGGAGATTCCCCATGAGAATTACGTCGATCAGCCTTACGTGGTGATCACCGATGACGGAAACTGGCTCTGCCTGCTCACCACCGGCATCGGAAAGGAAGGGCAGAACCGGCAGCACATCGTTTCGACCATCTCCCGCGATCGTGGCAAGACATGGTCGCCGCTGGTCGATATCGAGCCCGCCGATGGCCCCGAAGCCTCGTGGGTCATGCCGTTGAAGGTGCCCGGCGGCCGCGTTTACGCGTTCTACAACTACAATCGCGACAACCTCCGCGTCCTCCCGAACGTCGATGACGACACCATGGCGCACCGCGTGGACACGATGGGCTCGTACATGTTCAAGTACTCGGACGATAACGGGCGCACGTGGTCGAAGGAGCGCTATGAGATCCCCATGCGCAAGATGCGGATCGATCGGGAGAATAACACCAAAGGAGACATCCTCAATTTCTGGGGAGTCGGCAAGCCGGTGATCGCCGGCAAGTACGCGATTTTCGGTTTCGCGAAGGTCGGCCGGTGGGGAAGCCCCGGCGGCATGGTCGAATCGCAGGGCTGCTTCCTGCGCAGCGACAACATCCTCACTGAACGGGATCCACGCAAGATCCGCTGGGAACTCCTGCCCGATGGCGACGAAGGGCTGCGCGCGCCCAAGGGGCCGGTGTCGGACGAGGCCAATCCCGTCGTGATGAACGACGGCTCTCTCTACGCCACCTACCGCACCATCGATGGCTACAGCGCCGCGGCGTACAGCCGCGACGGCGGACACACCTGGACCCCTTCCGCATACGCCGTATACTCGCCCGGTGGGCAGTTGATCAAACACAACCGCGCCGCCAATTTCGTGAAGAAGTTTTCCAACGGTAAGTACATTCTCTGGTACAACAACCACGGCGGCGAAATCACCCAGACCCTCCCCCGCTGGAACGCGTATCTGGGGCGCAACCCCAACTGGATCGCCGGCGGCATCGAGAAGAACGGCATCATTTACTGGTCGCAGCCGGAGATCGTGCTCTACACGGACGATCCGAAGGTCGGCTCCAGCTACCCCGACTTCATCGAGCAGGACGGACACTACTACATCACCGAGACCCAGAAGACCGTCGCGCGCGTGCACGAAATCGACCCGTCGCTTCTGAACGCTCTCTGGAATCATGCGGAGAACCGGAACGTCGCGAAGAAGGGACTCGTGCTCGAATCGAATGCGGCATCCGGCAGCAAGATCGACATGCCCCCGCTGCCCGATCTTTCCACCCGCCGCGGATTCGCCATCGATTTCTGGATGAACCTGCGCGAACTCAGCCCCGGACAGATCGTGCTCGACGCCCGCCGGAACCAGAAAGGCATCGCCCTCCTGATCTCCGATCATTCGACACTACAGTTGGTGCTCAACGATGGGAAGCAGTCCTTTGCCTGGGATTCCGATCCCGGCATCCATCCCGGGACGCTGCGCGTCAACGTATGGCAGCACGTCTCGGTGATCGTCGACGGCGCCGCCAAGGTGGTCAGCTTTGTGGTTGACGGCACCCTCAACGATGGCGGCGCGGTTCGCGATTACGGCTTTGGCCGTTTCCCCCTGGAATTAGGCGACGTGAACGGGCTCGGTTCGGCGGTATTCGGCGTCAAGATCGCCGGCACCGTGGAACACCTGCGCATCTACGATCGCTATCTGCTCACCTCGGAGGCGTTGGGCAATTGGCGCGCCGGACGCTAGCGGTCAGCGCGGCGGCGCCACATGGACGAAGCCGGCAGTGATTCCGAATGACGGGAATCGAGGCATGAAGGGTCCGATCAGCGTGGCGATCGGTTCGCTAGGCGCCTATGCGCTGGTCGCCAAAGACAATGACGGCAACTCTAGCGGAGTGAAATGCGGGTGGCCGAAGCTTTCGCTCTCTTCCGATGGCGCGCATTGGAGCACGTGCAGCCTGAACGCCACCGCAAGCGACGACAGGGCGTGCAACCCGGTGGCCGCATACGCGGGCGACGACCGGCTCTATATTGGCTACCTGTCCGTGGGAATAAATGAGGATCGCCGTCTAGCGCGAGGACGCAACCGCCGCGGCGAAGGCTGCGGTCCGTAAGTGAGGAAACGCGGCTGAACACCGAGCACGGCTGAGTTCTAAACTAGCCGCCGTGCGGGGGACCTGATCCCGCGAGTTTTGCAACTCGGGAACTATGCTGGATCGCGCCCGACGTTGTAGCGGGATGCTGGCGGACTCGATGTTTTTTTGTGGATGTCCTGCGCGACCGGACCGTTCAAATCGCCTCGATTGCAACCAGGTTTCTTGGCAGCGCGTCGACAGAAACCTCACCCAGCACCCATGAAGAGTGGGCGGCAACCCAGCCTCTGGCGGTCAGCCAAGGCCCAGAGCGCGCGTTTCACCGCCCCCCGGGTGCCTGCAGGTTCTTGCTCATCCATTGTATGATCCAATCCTGCGTGGCGTCGGGGAGGCGGTTATAGTCCCACGGCTCATGCAGCGCCAACTTGTCGGGAGCACCGTATAACGCGTATACCTTCCTTGCCTGCTCGACGGCTGCGTGAACGTCGGCCGGGGTCGCGTCGCGATCGAACACCGTATAACGCGTATACCTTCCTTGCCTGCTCGACGGCTGCGTGAACGTCGGCCGGGGTCGCGTCGCGATCGAACTGTGGCTGGATCACGAGCGCCGGCCGCGGTGCGATGGTTCCCAGCAACTCATGGAAATCGTAGGGAATCCGGTCTTCGTGGCCGGCGAAGAAGCCGAGGCGCGGAATCAATCCACGTTCGTGGCTATAACGCGCCACTCCACCAGTTCCCCGGTCTGCGGTATCGGTGTGCATCGGCGTGAAACCGCAAATCGACACAACTCCTTTCACTCGCGAATCGAGCGCGGCGGTATACAGGCCGACAGTCCCGCCCATGGAGTAGCCGAACAGGTAGATCCGCTCGGGATCGACCATGCTGTCCTTTTCCAGTGCGTCGATGGCGGCACGCGTGTCTTCCACCATCCGACCCATGTGCGACCAATGCGGGTAACGGTCATAGAACGGCCCGGACTCGCTCATCCTGCTTCCGAAGCCGCTCTGGTCAAAAGCCAGCACGGCATAGCCCGCCTTCACCAGCGCCAGGATGGGATGCAGATCGTTGTGGTAGACCCACATGTAGCCGAGCTGGTAGCTGTAGCCGTGCAGCCAGATCACGACCGGAAGCCTGGCGTTCTCGGTAGTTCCGGCCGGATAGTAGAGGTCGCCTCTCACGTTGAATCCGAAGCTCACGCTGCGGGAGGTTGTCTGGCTCTTCTGCGGCTCTAGCCAGCCAAATTGGTTCCCTCCCCGTTGGATGACCCAATTCACCAGATCGGGCGTCACTTGCCCCGGGTTTCCGGTTGCACCACGTCCCCCGGGCGCCGGAACCCCTCTTCCACCGGCCGCCCCGGCCGGTGCGCCTCTTCCAGCGGCGGCTCTTCCTCCCAATGCGCCGCGCCCGGCTCCGGGGGGCATCATCGGCGGCTCATCGCCAAGTGCCCACTCTACCGACTTGCGGATGGCGGCGGCCTTCTTCTCCCAGTCCGCCGCCGAAGCGATGCCACCGGAGAGGATGTCGCCCGAATTGTGCCGCGGATAGCGGTTCAGATCGACGGCTTCCTTGCTTTTCTCACGCCACTTATCGAAATCCCACGGGAAAAGTAGATTGTTGGTCCAGGTGCGGGTGGAGCGGCCGAACTGAATGTCCAGCCAGTCCAGGCACGCCTCCTGGTCATTGGCGCCGTGAAAGCCGGGGACGCGCAAGAGGCCCAGACGGTCGGGCTGGCCCAACAACTTGTAGGCTTTCAAAGCGGAATGGTATGTCTGCTCGCTGCCCCATGAGTTCGACACTTCGTCATTCAATCCGTATTCCATCAGAACCGCCCGCGGCGCCATCATCGCCATCAGCAGATTGCCATCGACCGGCAGGCGGTCCTCGCGGCCGGAGAAGAAGCGCAGCCGCGGGACAAACCACGTCGGGAACTGTCGCGTGGTGGTCTCGATCCCTTCGCCCGCATTGCGCTCGCCGGACAGACGCCAAGGCAGGATACCGCCCACGCCCGTGCTTCCGGCAATCAGGGCGGCGATGCGCTCATCGATGGCGGTGGCGATCGTGGCCATCTTGCCATCGCGGGAGTACCCAAACATGCCGATGTGCTTCATATCCACCTGGGGCAACGTCTCCAGGTAGTCCAGCACCATTCCCGCGGCCCAAGCCCGGCGAGGCAGCGCTGCAAAGTCATAGTCGGGATAGAGCGGCGCCAGCGCCGCGGCGTCATCCATGCCGTCATTGCCGGCGTATCCGCAAGAGATGTACCCGCGCCGCAGCAGCGACGGTCCCCAGCCGGTCAGGTTCGGACTGATCAGCACGGGAAAGGGCCCCTTGCCGTCGGGTATCATCACCTGCACCCGCATGGTTCCCTTGCTCTGTGGGCCGAATTCTAGCCGCACGTTGCGGATCAGGTATCCCTTGCCGGGCGTTTCGTCAAGCACGACCGCACGATCGAGTTTGGGTTTTGGCGGGAACGAGCCGGTGTCGTACTTCTCCAGCAATTGCCTGATCTCGATACGGCGCGCTTTCCATTCCGCCGCCGTCCGAACGGGCCTCCCATCGAGAAACTTCAGTGGGTCCGGCAGACCGTTGATTTTCGGGAAGGCATCGAAGTCGGGCGGTATTTCGCCGCTCTTTTCGAGCCACTGCTTAAACGACGGAACATCCGGCAGAGTCTGGAGCAGTTTCTCCAGGTACTGGCGGCGCTCCTGAGGTGTCATCGCCTGTGTGGGACGGATCAGCGCGCTCAGCATGATCGCGGCGCAAAGAATGTATCGAGTCATGGTTCTCCTACCAAACCGCACCGGAGTTGCCCGCTCAAATTTCGCCGCGGGATTCTCCGTCAACCTGTGAAGCGCCGCGATGACGCATGCGGCGTTGAGTTCCACACCGGCCCGGGTAGTATGCACGCGCCGGTCGGCGAACAAGTCGGTCACAAAGTCTTCGCCCATAGAATCATAGCGCTCAGCGATCAACTCGTAGGGATCGAGAAAGCCAACTCCCTGGGGTTTCGCAACCTCCCGCGTCCAATCGGCGTGGCTATCGCGCGGGCGGGCGATCTTGTCGTTCTCCCAAATGTCTCGCGGGATGAGCGAACAGACGATCGGCGTCGCGCCTTTGGGACGCGTTTCCGCAATATACTTGCGCAGGTACCAGCCAAAGGTGTGGACCGTTTCCCGCGGGCCGCCGTTAGGGCCCTCGCGATCTTCGATCTCCTCACCCGTGCCGCGCAGCGGGCCGGGACCGACCATTGTCATTGTGTCCGAACTGCATGATCACGATGTCGCCGGGCTTGAGCATGGCCAGCACCATGTCCCAATAACCTTGCTGGATAAAGGTACGGGCGCCAGTGCCGCCTACGGCCCGGTTCACCACGTTGATTTTCGCCGGATCGAGGAACGCAGAAAGCGGACCTCCCCAACCGGATTCCTCCGGGAAACGCCGTCCAAAGAACGAAACGGCCAACGTCGGCACTGCTCTGTGCGGGGACGGTCCCGCCGGGAACGCCGGCGGGCGAGTCTCCCAGGCCAGTTCCCCCCGGCCGCCGAGGCGGCTCTGGTAGAATTCAACCGTCCACGTGGAGGATTTTCATGAGCATCAACGATCGCGCCCATAACCGGCAGCCAATGCCGGGAAGTCGGCGGTGCCCAGATTGATATTGCGCGAGCCGGCGCCTGCCGCGTGAAGCGCGTGATCTACCCGCCCGGGTTTCGCTGGTCCACCCACATGAAGGCGATCGTCGGCACCGATCTTTGCATGCACGCCCACGTCGGCTTCCTGACCCGCGGCCAGGTCCATATCCAGTACGCGGACGGCTGCACCTCGGAGTTTGTGGCCCCACAGGTCGTCGTGATCGAGCCGGCGCACGATGGGTGGGTCGTCGGCGACGAGGTCGCGGTCCTGATTGAGTTCGACTTCGAGGGTGAGACCGTCAGCAAACTCGGGATGCCTGAGGTGCACCGGCACGGGTGACGGGTTCACGAAGGCGGATTGCCGGGGCCGTTGCATGTTGCCATAGTAATCTGGCGGAGTGATGCGATTTCACAACACCGTCAGTCAGCCACCTGCCCAGTCCCGGAGCGATGCTGTCACATGAGAGCAAGATCTTCGCTTCCGAGGCGGTCCCGGCGGGCTGGCCCCTCCAGTTCGCCCGTCTCCGCCGTTGTTGGCGGCGTGGTGTTGCTTGTGGCAGTGACCACGACATTCGCCGTCCTGGTCCTACGGAGCCAATACACATTCAGCCTTCAGTCGCCCGTGCGAATCCACTTTCAGTGGCCGTTCGTGGTTGCAGCCAAAACCGCCGGCGAGGACGCGGTGGAAGCCCAAGCCGATCAATTCGGCCATCGCTTGACGGCCTACCAGCAATACGCCTGCAACAAATTCGGCTCGGCGTGCCGGGTAGCCCTGGCCATTCAACGCGCCGAGAATCCCCGGGGCGCGTGCGAGATCTACCACTACAATTCCGACGGCACGCTGGATTGGGGCTATTTCCAGATCAATACCGTGCACCTGACGCGGATCGGTTTGAACCTGAGAGATCTGCTGGATTGCCGGGCCAACATCGATTTTGCGTACCAACTCTACCAGGAGAGAGGCTTCCAGCCGTGGAGCACGTACAACAACGGGACGTACCGGAAGTTTCTGCGGAGCCCGTGATGCTGGGCCCGTCGTTCTCCACGCCGGCTGGCGCACGAACGACGGGAACATTTGCTGTGCAGCTCTTTCGAATACTACCGGGGCGCTTTCGTTCCGCCTGGAGTCCGCGACGGAGGCCACCGGGAATTGTTGCTGGATGCCAACGACTTGTGGCACTAATTCAGCCACACTTCCTCGAAGGCCGTTTGCACTTCCGATTGAGTCATAGCGTTTCCGAGGGCTTTCCGGTCCGGCGCGCACTTCGACGACATGGTTAAAATAACCGGTCCAAATCTGCTTGCACTGGATTAAGCGTAAGCGATCTAAAATCAAGCAGTTTGGCCGGTTATTTTCGCCTTATCCGGTCCAATCTGTGCACGCGCCACATTCAGAAGAAGTTGACGCCGCGCGGGCATCATGATTGGCCGGATAAGGCGACTTTACGTCCTTGTCCCTGGAGCGGCAAGCCAAAGGGAACGAGTGAGGGGCCCCGAAAGGGCTTCAGGTTGGGGACATCGCGAGCTTTAGGATGTTCCGACGCCGTTGAACGTCCCGGCCATACTCGGTACGATTCGTCGGCGCCGCGGCTTACTCGCTTCGTAGCGCCGCGGCGGGGTCGATCCGGACCGACTTCCGCGCGGGGATGTAGCACGCCGCCAGCGCCAGTCCGGCCAGGAGCGCGGGCGCGCCCACCAGGATCGCCGGATCGGAGGCGCTGGTCTGGGTGGCTTGCGCCATGGCGTCCAGGATGCTGCCGAGCACGCGCATCATGGCAAGCGCCACCACTAGGCCAATAGCATCTCCCACGGCGAACAGCGCGGCCGACTCCCGCAGGACCAGGCCAAGGATGTTGCGCCGACTGGCGCCCAACGCCACCCGGATGCCTATTTCGTGTGTCCGCCGCGCCACCGAATAGGCGGTCACGCCGGCCAGTCCGACGGCAGCCAGGATCAGCGCGAAAACGCCCAGTGCTCCGTAGATCCCGGCGGCCACGCGCGCCATGTAATAGACCTGCTCCACCAAGTCCTCCATCCGCCGGATATCGAGGACCGCGACCTGCGCGTCGATGGCCTCGACCTGGCGGCGCAGACTGACGGCCGCGTCAAATCCAGGCTGCGCCCGAACCACCACGGTCACACCTTGTCGGGAAGGGACGGCGAAACCGGAGGGCGTATTGGGCCGGTAGACGGCCGCAAGAGACGGCCCTAGCGGGATCGCTGGTCGAATGTCGCGCGCCACCCCGATCACCTGGTGCAGTTTGCCCTCGAAATCCAGTATCTGGCCTACCGGGTCTTGTCCCGGCCAGACTTGTTTGGCCATGGTCTCGTTCACCATCAACACGGCTGAGCCGTCTGCAATATCGCGCTCGGTGAAGGCGCGGCCGTGCAGCACTGGAATGCCCAGGGTCTCGAAGAAGCCAGCGCCGACGCGGTCGTTGCGGACCGCGCCCAGCGCCTTCGGGCCGCCCGTGAGCTCGACTTTAGCGGTGATGAGCGACTCCACCCCGCCGAGGGCGGCCGGAAGCGTTTGGGCCACGCTGACCGCTCCGATTCCCGGTACGCGCGCCAGCCTTCGCGGGAGCTTGTCGAAATAATCAGCCGCGCGCTTTCGATCGTAACCATCGCGCACGGGGTCGAGACTCAGCAGGTACAGATGCTTGTAATCGAAGCCGGGATCCGCGGAACTGGCGCGCCGGATGCCAATCACGATAAAGCCGGTCAGCAACAATAACACCATTGAGGCGGCGATCTGGTTCGCCACGAGGATATTGCGCAGGCTGAACCAGCGGCGCGCTCGAAGGCGCGATGGAACGGTGGATTTCAGCGCCGATGCGATATCCTCGCGCGTTGCGTTCAACGCCGGAGCCAACCCGAACAGCAGCGCCGAAACCAGCGTCAACAAAACCGAAAAGACCAGCGTGCGCCAGTCCAGGCGCCAGTCCAAGGTCATGTAGCCGGGCAGCGTGCCGCGTATCGAGCCGAAGTACGCCATGTACCACTGCACCACCCCCAGGCTAGCGGCGCCCCCCAGCGCCGCCAGCAGCAGGCTCTCGGTCAAAAGCTGCCCCACAATGCGCGCACGGCTCCCGCCGATGGAAAGCCGGACGGCAATTTCGCGCCGCCGCGCGGCCCCGCGCGCCACCAGCATGTTGGCCACGTTGATGCAGGCCATCAGCAGAACCAGCCCCACCAGCACGACGGGAAGCCCCAGCACTTTGGGCAGGTCTTCGTCGCGAAGGGGATAGATCCGGCCTCCAGGCAGCAGGATCACTCGGGGCTCCTTACGGTCCTTGCCGGGATCATCGTAAACCTGCTCCAGACGCCGGGCGATCGGTTCGAGCGAGGCTTCGGCCCGGGCCGGCGTCCGCCCCGGCTTCAATCGTCCGATCAAATCGAAAGCCGTGGCTTGCCGGTCGCGCAGGCGGCCCAACTCCGGCGCAACGCCAGGCGGAGCGGTAGCCGGAATCCAGATATCCGCCGCGGAGAGCATGGGATCCGCCCCCAGGAAGTTCTCCGGCGCCACCCCAATCAGCGTGACCGGCTGCCCGTTGACACGGATGGTTCCCCCCACGGTGGAAGGCGAGCCGCCAAAGCGCGCGCGCCAGTAACGGGCGCTGATCGCGGCCACGGAAGCGGCGCCGGCCCGATCTTCCTCCACCCCGAATAGCCGGCCCGCCAGTGGTTCGACCTCCAGCGTCCGGAAGTAGTTGGGAGTAACCAGTTGCCCCCAAACCCGCTCCGCCTGGCCTCCAGCCGGAGCGATTTCGAAGGGCACGGGGCCCATGAACGCGGCCAGTGACGCGAACGCATCGCTGTGGTTGCGAAACTCCTCCCAGTCGCCGTACGGCATAGGCGTCTGGGACCGCACGAGGTCCCTCGGACCGCGCACCGCCGGCAGGTCCCGAAACACCATGGATTG
>JBEKDV010000412.1:0-7017 GCA_050014175.1 Candidatus Solibacter sp.
GAAAGACACCGCGAGAGTCGACGGAGCCGTGCCCGTTGTTGCCGACAAGGTCAACCAGGAGGCGGTCGCCGTGGCGGTCCAGGCGAGCGTGCCGGTCCCGCTATTGGCGATCTGGACGGACTGCGCCGCTGGAACCGTCCCACCCGTCGTGTAGGCGAATTGCAGACTGGCCGGAGTTGCCGCGATGGTGGCGGTGGGAGCCAGCATGATCCCCATGCTGTCGGCTCCCGTTGCCGCGGCCACCTGGAGTGTCGCGAAGCCCGTCAGACTGGCCGGAAGTTTCACCGCAATGGCCCCGCTCTGCCACGAGGTAACGGTCAGGGTCTGCGCCGTGCTGGATCCGGCCGGAGTGACCGTAACCTTGCAGCCACTGCACTGCGAGCCAAGGTTGGCGCCGTTCAGGGTGATGGTGGAACCCGCGGCCACGGCCCGCCCCGGCGCCGTGCCGGACAGGGGAGTGGCGTTAAAAGCAGCCGTGCCTAACTTACAGCGTGTGGCCACGAAGTAGCCCGCCGTGGCCGCGACCGAACCGCAGGTGATGGTCCCAAGCGATGTGCTGGTAGCGCCGAAGGCGCCGGTCCCGTAGACAAAGTCGGTGAAAAAGATGGTATCGGTATCGCCGCCGTTTTGGAGTTGCTGGGTTCCCCAAGTAGCTTGAGTCAGGTCCGTGACATAGCTCGCGGCGGTGCCCTGCACCGCGAAGAATATGCCCCCATTGGTGGCTAAATAGGTGTCCGACGCCGGCGCCGTACCGATCGACGACCAGGCCGTGGTGCCGGCCAAAAAGGAGCGCACAATCCGGCCGGTGTAGTGATTCGTATCGGTGACATTGGCGATGCCCGCGGCATTGCAGTTGAAGGTTCCGAAGCTCGGGTCGGTAAACGATGCCGGGTCTACGTGGCAATACGGCACAATGCGGGTCGTGGATAGCTTCTGGGCCATAAAACCGAGTGAGGCGCTGGTGGTGGATACCAGCCCGTCACTGGCATTGGCCAGCACGATACTGGATGACACGGTGGGGGTATAGGAACCGGCATTGCCTACGATCGCGATGGCGTCCACGCCCCTTACATCGTCGCCGTGCTGGTTCCAGGTCGCCAGGTTCCACAAGAATGAGCTGCCCGGCACCATCTCGGCACTCTGCGTCCCCGTCCCGATCAAAGTCGCATAATTGCCCACCACGAACGAGCCGAAATTCGGCGTGGCGATCAAGACCAGCTTGCGGACCAGGGTGTTGACGGGCGGTGTGTATGTCTGGTTGGGCTGAAGCCCGGCGAGGTATGCCCTGGCGATCAGGCCCCCCATACTGTGGGCGACCAGGTCGATCTGTGGCACCTGCGTCCCATCGTCGTATTGAATACTGTTGAGAAAGGCGCCCAGGTCGTTGGCTAAAGTCTCAATCGATTGGTTGGGGTCCTCCAGGCAGTTATCGAACAGATACACCACCGGCACGCCATCCGACACCAGGTACTGGGCCAGATTGCCGAATGTGGTTGCCGAGGTGGTGGCTACCGGACAGGAGTTGGTGAAGCCGGCGATCCAGCCATTCAACAGCACCACGGGGGGGCGCGTTGAACCATTGGGCACGGTGACCAGAGGATTCACCACCACATCCAAGGTGGTTTGCCGCTCCTCGCCCGTTTCGCTGGTGGCCGACAGCGCGACCGTGTACTCGCCTGGCTTCGCTTTCGAGGACCCGGCGAGCAGGATCCGGTCTTGCGTCTGGTTCGGAGCGACCACCAGGCCGGAGGCTTCCTGGCCTTCGATGGCCACGCGGCGCGCCTTGGCATGCACCAGAAAATCGAGGGTCTCGCGTGGCGCCGAAATCTCGACCGGTTCGCCGATGCGGACTTCATACCGGGTTTTCAGCAGGGCCATCGGCCTGGCCTGCGGGGTCTGGGACGTGGCGCAGATAGCACTGCACAAAAGCAAACCGGCTGTGTGGATCGCCCGGCTGAAGGTAGTACGCCTACACTCCATTTCTTGACGAAACATCCTATTACAGACGACGCGCCAGTTCCCCGAAACGCGCAAGAGATTTTGCCAGGGCTGGTGTTCAACCCCAGTTGCTCAGGAACTCGACCTGATTCCGCATCCTCACAGGCGTGGTGGCCGCGCGAAGACGCAAGAGGCGGCGCAACTGCTCGCCGACCGGGAACCGCTGCTGCGGCGCCAGGATCATTCCGCCATGTTCTCGCCCAGCGCCAGCCCACAACGTATGAAGGCGATAGAAATCCGACACATTAAACGTGTAGAGGACGCACCCGTGTTCGGCGGCAAATGCCAACTGATCGTCGTCGGACTTTGGACCAGCGTCCATAGGCGTGATCACGGTAACACCGCGAGAACGAAGAGCCACGACAAGATCGCTGTCCATCGCGTCCTCGTCGATGTAGATCTTGATCTGGCTCACAGGTGGGATCAGCCCCTGTGCAGTTCTTCGAGGGCCTCTGTCTCCCGCGCCTCAGATTCCAGATCCGTGTCGATCTCCGCCTGATTGGCGTGGTAGTATGCGAGGGCCGCATGAACCTGCGCCAGCGACAGGTGCCCAAACTTGCGCACGATTTCCTCTGGAATGAGGCCCATGTTGTGCCACTGAGCGATCCGGCGAACCGAGACACCCGTCCCGGCGATGCACGGCCGGCCGCCGCGAATCTGGGGACATCGAGAGATCAGGCTGCCTATCTCGCTGACGATGGCCATCGATTTCGAGTATAACGCACGGCTGAAGCATCGGAATCCTTCGAACGGAGCGGCCTGGACTCCGATGCACAAGGCAGAGCCTTATGCCACCGTTTACTGCCGATCGAGGATGATGGCGGTGCCGTCGAAATCGCCGCGGAGATTGACGTTGAGGCCGACCTGCATCAGGTAGGCGCCACTTAGCTGGGGCTGCCGTTCCACGAGCTTATTGTCGACCGATTCCACCTTATATAACGCGCGTTCGTCGAGGCCGCGCAGGCGAATGGTGGGCGCGGCGGTATTGTACTGCTGCGAGTGGCGCAGGGCGAAGACCGCGGCCTGTTTGCCATCGGCGGCCACATACTGATTCACCGTGACGTCGTTGGTGCGCGGGCTGGCCAGACGGTAAAGGTCGCCCGTCTGCACGGTGGCGCGAATTCGTTTGTACGTGGCGATCATATTGGCGGCGAGCGTGGAATCGGACTCGGAGAATTTATTGAGATTGCTGCCCACGCCGAGCGCGCCCTGCATCGCAGTGAGGAAGCGGAAGGCCAGCGGCGTGCTCCGCCCGTTCTGGTTGGGCACGTCGGTGACCCAGGCGGACATGATCTTCGCCGGGTAGGCCATGGAGAAGCCTTCCTGGATGCGCTGGCGGTCGAAAGCATCGGTGTTGTCGCTGGGCCAAACCTCGTCGACGCGCTGGAGCATGCTGAGATCGATGCGTCCCCCGCCGCCGGAGCAGGATTCGATTTCCAGGTTGGGGTGCTTGGCGCGCAGGCGGTCCAGGATTTCGTAGAGGTTGAGCACATACTGCACCCAGATCTTGCGCTGATCGGCGGGAGCGGCTTCGGGCCAGCCGGGCTCGGAGAAGGACCGGTTCATGTCCCACTTGAAATAGCGCACGTTGTAAACGCTAGCGAGCTTGTCGAGGAAGGCGAAGATATACTCCTTGACGTCGTTGCGCGCCAGGTTGAGGATCATCTGGTTGCGCAGCTCGCTGCGCGGGCGATCGGGGAAATTAATCACCCAATCGGGGTGGGCGCGGTAAAGATCGCTGTTGGCGTTGACCATCTCCGGCTCCACCCAGAGGCCGAAATCCATTTTCAGGCCGTTGACGTAATCGATGAGGCCCTTGAGCCCCTGCGGGAACTTCTTCGGATTGACGGTCCAATCGCCCAGTCCGGCGTGGTCGTCATTGCGCGCGCCGAACCAGCCATCGTCCATCACGAAGAGTTCCACGCCGAGTTTGGCGGCCTTCACGGCAAGGTCCTTCTGTCCCTGTTCGTTGACCGCGAAGGTGGTGGCCTCCCAGGAGTTGTAGAGCACGGGGCGGAGGCGCGAAGTGGCGCCGCCGGGGAGGATCTGCTCGCGCGCGAAGCGGTGCAGCATGCGCGAGGCGGGGCCGAAGCCGGCGGCGGAGAAGCCGCCATAGAAGGGCGGAGTTTCCAGGGTTTCGCCGGGTTTCAGGGGATAGGAGAAATCGAAACTGTTGAAGCCGCCGGTGACGCGCACCTGGCGGTAGGGGGTCTGTTCGATGGACATGCGCCAGTTGCCGCTCCAGCCGAGGGCGCCGAACCAGACGGAGCCGTGCTCTTCCCCGGCGTCGCCGGAATCGATGGCGAACCACGGGTTAAAATTATGGCTGGTGTGGCCCTTGCGGCTCTCCAGCACCTTCTGGCCTTCGTGTATGGGCTCGTGATTGACCTGGGTCTCGGCGGCCCAGCGGCCGGAGAGGTAGGTAAGTTGGTAGCCTTCGCCCGGGGGCAGGTTCCAGGTGGCCGATTGCGCGCTCTCCACGGTGAGAGAGCGCTCGGTGGCATTGCGAATCGTGGCGGAGCGGCGCAGGATGCCGTGATCGGGATAGACGCGGTAATGGAGAGTGACTTCGATGGCGTCGTTGAGGTCTTTCAGGACGATATCGAGATCGTTGCCGGCGATCTTGTGGGAGGCGTAGCGCAGCAGCAGGTCGCGGCTGCCGTTGTCGCGGGTGATCTTGAGGGCGGGCTCGTAGTAGCGCGGTCCGCCCCAGCCGGGGAACTCTTCGGCTTCCAGCATTTGGCGCGGGTCGAAAGAGGAAATGTCGCGGCGTGGCGGCGGTGCGGCCAGATCGTCCATGCGCCACAAGGGCGCGCCCCAGTAGAGATGGCGCAGCGCGCCATCGGCGCCGAGCCCCATGGCGTAGGAACTCTGGCGCGTGGAGAGAAGCCAGATCTTGCGGGAGTCGGAGTATTGGATCGACTGGGCGGAAAGGGTGAAGACGGAGAGCAGAAGTAGAGCGGCTGCACGGTGCATGAACCGAGGGTAACTCACTGCCGGCGCGGATGGCGTTGGGTACGGCGAGTCCGGCGCCAGTCGCTCACCGTGGGCGCCGCCATAAGGAAGTGCTGGGGCGCGATACGTGCGGCAGGCCCCACCGCTGGTGGGGGCGCTACTTCAGCGTGCGGTCGAAGAAGTCCACCGTCATCTGCTGCAGTTGGCGAACCGCGGCGCCGGTGACCCCGTGCGTCTTTTGCGGGTACAGCATGAACTCGAACTGCTTGCCCGCCAGTTGCAACGCGTTGGTCATTTGCAGCGTGTTCTGGAACAACACGTTGTCATCCTCGAAATTATGGAAGATGAGCAGCTTGCCCTTCAGATTCGCGGCTTTCGCGGTGAGCGCCGTTAGCTGATAACCGTCGGGGTTCTCCTTGGGCAGGCCCATGTAGCGCTCGGTGTAGATGGTGTCGTAGTTGATGAAGTTGGTCACGGGCGCGCCGGCCACGCCCGCATGGAACACGTCGGGCGCGTTGACCATGGCGTTGATGGTCATGAAGCCGCCGTAACTGGTGCCCGTGATGCCGATGCGCGCGGGGTCGGCGAATCCCAGCGAGACCAGGTATTTCACGCCGGCCACCTGGTCGGCCAGCTCGGTGACGCCGAGCTGGTGATAAATGGCGGTCTCGAAGGCGTGGCCGCGGCCCATGATGCCGCGGTTCTCGCACTGCCACACCACGTAACCCTTATGCGCGTAGACCTGGTCCATGCTCACGCCGGACCACGCGTTGCGGACTGGCGAGCCCACTCCGGGGCCGCCGTAGACATCGACGATCACGGGATACTTCTTGTCCGGCTCGAATCCGGCGGGTTTGATGAGGCGCCCGTAAAAGTCGCTGCCATCCGGACCTTTGAACTTGACGATCTCGGTGGGCCGTATGTCGTACCGATCGGCCTGCGCGCGGTCGCTTTCGCGATAGACGCCCAGTTCGGCGCCGTCGCCGGAGTGCAGGGTGGTGCGGCCGGGGGTGGTGAGATTGGAATACGTGTCCAGGTAGAACGCGCCCGTCGGGCTCATGGACACGGTGTGGGTGTAATTGGCGGCGGTCAACTGGCGCTTGCCGGTGCCATCCAGCTTCACGGTGTAAAGGTGCCGCTCGGTGGGCGTAGGCTCGCTGGAGGTGTAATAGAGGCGGTCGCCGGCTTCATCCACCGCATTGATGGCGGTGACTTCCCAGGCGCCCTTGGTAAGTTGCCGCACGTTCTTGCCATCGTTGGAATAGAGGAAGATGTGGCGGAAGCCGGCGTCGCGCTGGCTGGTCCACACGAAGCGTTTGCCATCCTTGAGGAACTCGATGTCTCCTTCGAGATTGATCCAGTACGGGTCGGACTCCTGGAAGATGCGCGTGGCCTCGCCCGATTCGGCGTCAATCACGACCATCTCCAGCTTGTTCTGCACGCGGTTCATGCGGAGGATGTACACCGCGCGCGCATTGGGCATCCAGCCGGCGCGCGCGATGAGATAGGCGTTGCGCGTGTCGCCCACTTCGAGCCACCGGGTGGGGCCGCCGGTAGCGGCAATGACGCCCAGGTGGACGTCGGGATTGTTCTCGCCGGCCTGCGGATAGCGTTCCGGCTCGGCGAAGGCGCGCGTACCCAGCATATCGGCGTGCGGAAAAACAGGCTCGCGGCTGGAATCGAATTGCAGGTAGCAGAGCGATTTCGAATCGGGCGACCACCAGAAGCCGGTGCCCAGGTACAGTTCCTCGGGGTAGACCCAATCGGGGATGCCGTTGCGCAGCGTATCGGTGCCGTCGCGCGTGAGGCGCGTCTCATTGCCGGAGGCCACGTCCACGGTATAGAGGTCCCAACCGCGCCGGAAGGCCACCGTGCGGGCGTCGGGCGAGAGCTTGGCGTCCAATTCCGCCACCGGCGTTTTGGTGAGCTGCTCCCACTTGGCGGTGTCGGTGTGGATGAGGAACAGGTCGCCGCCGGCGCTGTAGAGCATCGTCTTGCCGTCGCCGGAGAGCTGCATGCCGCCGGCGCGCGCGCGGCGATTGGTCCAATCGGTGGGACCGTCGT
>JBEKDV010000413.1:0-8676 GCA_050014175.1 Candidatus Solibacter sp.
GCGGGCGACGGACTCTTTAGAAGCAATCCAGGCGGAATCGTCAGCACGAGCCGATCGGGGCCACCGATCTTCACCACGATGAGGAGCACCGAGTCGCCGCTACTGCTCCCTTCCGGGTTTCGGAACGATGTGCGAACAAAACCCACATTCTCCGCATCCTTTATCGACAGCGTCGAAGAAACGACTTTCCAGCCGGGCCCTTCGGATTTCGAAGCGGATGCGCCGGCCGCAGGTTGGTCGGCAATGAAGCTACGCGGCACGGTCGGCACGTGCCGGAGAGTATTTTCGGACTTCGAAGCGGATGCGCCGACCGGAGGTTGGTCGGCGAACGTGTAGCCCTTTGGCGGCGGGGGAATCGGTTGAACATGCTGCGCCCTTTCGGCGACTTTTAGCTTTTTTACTGGCGGTGCCTGACGTAGCAGTTTGTCAAGGATTGGCTCCTCAGAAGTTACCTTTTGCTTGGCAGGCGCGGCTTCGTCGACTTCTGATGGATCGAACGTGAGCATTTTCTTGGCTGGTGGCACCGCGCTGATCGTCTCAATTCCGTGCCAGAAATCTTTAAATCCCTTAGCGGCGATGGGTTTCCACTGGACAAACTCCGAACTTGGCGGAGTGAGGACCTCGACTGAAACGTGCCCGGTTTCCAGCGGTGGAATCCAGAGGCCCCGAATCTTGTAGTCGCGCGACTTCATTTGCGGTACTGAGGTAAGAACCGCATCAGGCTTGGCGTCCGGCGGTGCCTCTGTGACTGTGGCTCCATACTTCCTCGCTAATTCCTCTTCGTCTAGGACCACCTTTTCTTTCAGCGTGAGGCGAATAGTTACCTGTCGGATTGTCCACGCCTCGGAGCCATTGTGTATCTCCCCGGAGAAGATCCCCGACGATGAAGAGCACAGACCGTCGAGTTGCACGAGTTCTTCCGCTGGCAAAGATCGGCTGATTCGCGATAGTCCCCACGCGGCGCAGACGCAAGCCGCGACCGCTACCGTCGCAATGAGTCCAGTCGTCGCACGCCGCGATAGGTGAACTCTGAGGAAATTGAATCGTTGAGGGTGCGGCGCAGCCGGCCAGAAAAAGTACAGACCGGCCAACAATGCGCTGATCGCGACCCACTCCAGAACCAGGCGAGATAGATCCACCGTGGCGTACGGCGGCGCGAAGATCAGCCCGTATCCACGCGAGGAGTTCCCCTGATGCCATGGCGGACAAATGCAACTCGCTACGATCAGCCCAATCCAAGCCCAAACGATATGCCGCTGGCGCGTAGTCATGTTGGTGCCTTTCCACATCCCAGGCTGGACCCAGCGCCGCGCCCGATTCGACCCGAGGCTACCACGCCCGTCGTGCCGGCGTCCAGGGGTGCCCCAGAAGGCAAAAGGGGTAGGGGGTCAGACTCCCTTTTTCGCAAGCAACACGCACGATCAATCCTAGTAGCTCCCCGCCACGTCACCTGGCCACAAACACCCGCCCCGTAGACGCGGAGCCAAAAGAACGCGATGTCCTTCTTCTGGGAGATTGCCTCCCAGGGGAGAGCGCCTTGGCTTCCAGTTTCACCGTACCGCCCAGCGGAACGCCTTCTGCTACTCCCGGTACGCGAACCGCTGCCGCATCAGACAAACGGCGGCGGCGCCCAGCACAAGGACTGGCAAGCGCGCTAGCATCCGCGAGAACCTGACCACCCGAAGGGCCGGAGGGTCCTTTGCTGACGCATCGTCGGAGGGGTCCCCGATATTCCGCATTATCGTACACTACGTTGCGACAGCGACGACCTCACAGATAGACGGATCGGCTCCGCCCAGGCCATTGAACAGGCATGCGGTGAAGAGACTTGCCGGCGGGCCGGGCGCGAAAAGCCGCCGAGGCGGAACCCCGGCGGCCAGAAGGAACCGATTCGTTGGGCTTCAGCCTTTGACCGAGTAGCGGCGCTGCCCGTCCTCGGCCTTGGTGGACGTGACCGTCAGCCCCATCTTCTTGCCCAGGGCGCCGGACAGGAACCCGCGGACCGAGTGCGCCTGCCAGCCGGTGGCTTTCATGAGTTCCTTCAGGGTGGCGCCGCCGGAGCGCTTCAGCAGGTCGAGGACCTTGGCGGTCTTGCTGCCCTGGCGGGCGCCGGTTGCCTTCTTGGGCGACTGGGCCGACTTGGCGCCTTTGTTGGCCTTCTTCGCCGGGCTGGCCTGCTTGCCCGACGTGGCCTTAGACGGCGCAACGTGGGCCCTCTGTGCCGCGGACCGCGGCTTTTTGGCGGGCTTTGGCTGCTCGGCCGGGGCACCGGCCTCGGTGTTGGCGGTTACTGCTGGAATGCCGTTCATCGTGCGTTCTCCTTGGGCGGTGATTACCGCGATCACATGGATCACTTGGGTTGGCCCGAATTGCAAGCTAATTCCGATGGGAGTCCCACATGGGCGGAGGATCGGCGACGGAGGCGAACCACCCTGAAAACAGCCCCCAGACCGTGGCCCATTTCGCCAAACCAGCCCGAATACCACGGCGAAAACGCGCGGAAAACCCAAAAACCATACCGAAAACCGCCCGAAGAACCGTTAAACCGTTGAATAAAGGTCCGAATTTCCGTATGGTTGACACGTATGCAACCCCTTTTCTATTCGACTGGCCAAGTGGCACGCCAGCTTGGCACTACCCTGGCGACCATCCGCATCTTGTGCGAAAACCGCGTCCTTGCAGCCGAAACCACGCCCGGCGGCCACTGGCGAGTGCCCGCCTTGGAAGTGGAGCGCCTCAAACGCGAGGGCCTGCCGCCGATTCCGCGCCCCTTGCCCACCGAGAGCACTCCACCGGCCAGCAACGGGACGGCCGACCGCCACGGTCACCCAGAATTCCTGGCCGAACCTTCCGCCGAGGTTGTGTCCGCCGCAGATCTGGTGGCCATCACCAGGAGCCTGCTGGAAAAGCGCAAGATCGACCGCGAGCTCGAGGAAAACGAAGACTGGTTCCGCGATCGCCAGGGTCGGCAGGCGGCCGCGGAAGCGGCGGAGCGCCAAAGGACCGAGGGCAAGCAGGCCGAGCAGCGGCGCCTGCTATGGGTGCAACAGTGGACGCAATACGCGCTCAATTCTCTGCCATACGGCGCGCGGCGAGAGGTTGAGATGGAGGTCCACGCCCTGGTGCAGGAGGCACTCTCCGTACTCCAGCCCAGCCAACCGGCGGCCATCACCCAGCGCCTGGTGGACGCGGCCGTGCATCGGGCACTGGGGCCGTGGACCAGGAAACAGGAGATGGAACGCGCCCTCCAAGCGGGTATGAACAAGCTGTCGTGGAACATTCGATACGGTTCCGAGTACGCGGGGTTGAAACAGCGCGCATGGGACGCAGCGGTCGCAGCCGTCCGTCAGGTGCGCGAGGAGGCGAGCTACCACGAGATGGAGACGGCCGCGGTGCAGGCGGTGCAGCCGATCATCCGCGAGTATGAGCACCAGGAGGCCTGCCAACGAATCGTGGGGCGCATATATATCTACGACGCGACGCGGGAAGAAGCGGAAGCGGCCAAGGAAGCGGTGCGGAAGGCGCTGGCGGCGCTGCCCATCGATGCCGCAGCAGAGCAGCTTGAGAAGGCCGGGGAAACCGCTCTCGCGCCGTATAAGGCGGCGGTGGCCACGCGGAAGGAAAAGGCCCGGCTGGAATCCGAAAAGCAGGCCCAGCGCCGCGCTGTGGCGTGGAAGGCCGATCTCCAACTCGGTCACATCGCGCGGTACCTCGAAGATGAATACAACTTCGACGGCGGAAACGGGGAGATGCGCCGCGAGGCGGACCGGCTGCGACCGCTGATTCGGGAAGCGCTGATCGACGAGTTAGTGGAAAATCCGGGCATGAGCGCCGACGAGATCCGGGAGAGCATCGAAGATCAGATCGAGGACGGCGTTTAGACGATTACGAGCAGAGCGGGTCATTGGTTCGGGAATCAAAAACCCCGCGAAATCGCAACTTCCGTGCGTCGCTCTTCTCCCGTGCGGACTCGCTCTTGCTCCCTCGGTATCGCGCTGCGCGGCGAGCACTCGCCACTCTTTGGCAGCGAGGGTTGGGACAGTAGTGCACACCGCCCCGCACAATCTGCTTCCTCGGCGCGTAGTCTCTGCCGCAGTTGGTGCAGTGCACCTGCCCGTCCGCCCTCACACCAACCAGCGCCAATTGGACGGCTAACTCACCAAACAGATCTGCACCCGCCCACGTAATCCTGTGATTCATGAGGTCGATTCGCGGTCTCATATCCCCAAGGGTCAACCACGAGTCGACGGCATCGGCCCAACAAGTCCGATGACTTTCTACATTCTTTCTTGGAGAAACTCCGTCGCGTAACACTGTGGACCAATCGTCAGGTTCTCCGAGCGCTTCTTGCTGAAGATTAGCCGCAATCCGCAGCAGCGCCTTGGTTTGCCTGGAAAAGAACCGCCAAACCTCCAACGGCTCAACACTGAGCAGGAAGCATTGGCTGGTCGTCAGTCGCCGACTCGTGAAGGTGGGGTCGGGTAGCGGCAACCGCAAATATTCATTCGGGCGGCCGTGCAAGTACGGGAGGTGATGCTGGCAGAGTTCCAGAACTCCCCACGTTCTGGCGTAGTTCAGAATCGCCGTATCGTTACATTCGGCCAGTTGTATGAACTCATCTAGAACTCCGCGGCCATCATGTTCGGCCTGCTGCCGTATGTGGATCGCGCGGCGGGCCAGGTTCCCGTCATACAGAAGTCCGTGGCGCGCCACTCGCGCCTTGCCCATGCGCCAGATCAACCTCCCTCGCCGGAGTTCGATCTCCTGGATGAAGTTCCAATGTCTGCGAAGATCGGCCGGTCGCGTGAGCAGCCCGGAACCTGTCCGTAGAGCATCCAAGAGAACGTCACGCGATGTCATGTCAAGTTCCTCGACTCTCTGACCAGCATAGGACAAAATTGTTCTCGAATGGTATGGGCAAGTTGAGGCAACACAGTCACCCGCGACGACTCCGACACGAGTCCGCCACTGGAGGCGCCGCTCGCGAGAAAATCGAACCGCGGGAGCGTGAGAACCCAGAACGCCTGTCGGCCAAACTTGTGAGGAATCTCGAAATCCAAATTGAGCGCTGGCCGGTCGACCGGTTGATCCCGAGCGGCGTCAACCCCCGCACGCATTCCCCCCAGCAGGTGGCGCAGATCGCCGCCTCGATCCGGGAATTCGGCTTCGTGAATCCAATTCTCGTTGGGCCGGACGGCGGCATCACTGCTGGCGAAGCGCGCCTCCGGGCGGCCCGGACGCAAGGCATGCGCGAAGTTCCGGTGATTGTGTTGGAGCACCTGTCTAAGGTCCAACGCCGCGCCCTGGCCATCGCCGATAACCGGCTCGCGCTCAATGCAGGCTGGGACGAAGAAATGTTCCAACTGGAACTGACTGCCCTACGTGAAGAGAAGTTCGACGTTGACCTGCTCGGCCTCGACGACGAAGAACTCGCGCGCCTGTTGGCAGCCGCGGACGCCGTCGAAGGACTGACGGATGAAGACGCTGTTCCGGACGTTTCTGAGGCTCCGCTCACGATGCCGGGCGACCGCTGGCTGCTGGGCAAAGACCACATCCTGTTGGTAGGCGATGCCACGGTGCCCACTGATATCGAGCGCCTGATGGCCGGCGCCTCGGCCGACCTGGTCTTCATCGACCCGCCCTATAACTGCGATTATTCGGGCTACACCGAAGATCGCCTGACGATCCAAAACGACCGGATGTCAGAGACCGAGTTCAAGCAGTTCCTGGAAGCCGTGTTTCGGTCGTGCCGCTCGGCTGTCAAGCGTGGTGCCTCGATGTACGTTTGTCACTCCTCGTCCTGGCAGCGCGCATTCCAGAATGCGCTGGAGTTTGCGGGCTTCGAAATCCGCTGTCAGATCATCTGGGCCAAGAACACCTTCGCCTGGGGTTTCGGCAGATACAAATTCCAGCACGAGCCCCTCTACTATTGCCACGTTGCGGGCGAAACCGACGCCTGGTACGGCGACAAATCGCAATCCACGCTGTGGCAGGAAAACAAGCCGGCGGCGAACCGGCTTCACCCAACGATGAAGCCGGTCGAGCTGGTCGAGCGTGCGCTGGTGAATAGCAGCAAGGCCGGCGATATCTGTGCGGACTTCTGCGCAGGCTCAGGTTCTACATTGATCGCTTGCGAGCGCCGCGGCCGGAAAGCACGCCTGCTAGAAATCGATCCGCAGTACGCTCAAGTCATCGTCGTTCGCTGGCAGCAGTACTCGGGAAAGTGCGCGACTCTCGACGGCGACGGGCGCACGTTCGAAGAGATCGCGCGGGACCGACAGAAGGGGCCAGCATGAATCGCGCGCTGCCGCCGGGAGATCACGCCCATCGAAGCCTAGATCCTCGTCGGTCACCCGGACATCGAAGGCCTGTGCCTGGTGCTTGCGGACTGGGCGGCGGAACTGCGGCTACTGCGATGCGGACGAGGAATGGCCACCGTGGCGCCACGCTTGGCCCACGTTCGCTTTTGCCGCGACGGCTTGGCGTGTCGGCAGATGCCCCCAGATGCCCCCAGGTGCACCCTAAATGAAGGGGCATGGAAGCAAATTCGGGCGAAAAAAGGAGGCCGCCATCGCAGCCTTGCTCGCGGAGAGAAACCTGGCGGAAGCCGCCCGCGTCGTGGGCATTGACCTCAGCACCCTCAAACGCTGGTTGCGGCGGCCGGAGTTCATCGAGGAGTACCGGCGAGCCCGCTGGGAAGTCGTGGAGCAGGCATACGCCCGCGTCCAGCAGATCACCCCCGCCGCAGCTTCGGTTCTAGGGAGGCTGATGGCAGATCCCGCCACGCCAGCGTCCGGTCGGATACGCGCCGCCTTGGGCATCTTTGGTCTCGCGCGTGAAGCGCTGAATCTGGATATCGAGACCCGCGTGGCGGAGCTGGAGCGGGCGGCAGGCTCGGCCAGGGGGTCGCGCAAGAGTTCCGTGGTTGTCGAATGGGCGAGTACAAAGGCTCTACCCGGTCCGGCCGCTACCCCGGCACAGATATCTCCCGCGGCTCGGCTTCTGGCTGCACCCAGGAAGGCAGAGAGGAACGAGGACACTGACCAGTCTCAGGCACACGAGCGGGTGGCAAGGATGTCGGACACGGAATTGGAGCTGCGGCCAAATTCGCCTGAGGCCCAGAAAGCGAAACCCAAAGGACCCAACGGCGGATAGAACGCCATGACAGGCAGGCAAAGCGGCCAACAGTTCGCCAGCGCCATCCCAAATGCGAGACTTGTCCGGGCGATCGTTAGCTTGGTTCGCCGGGTAGATGCCCAAGGCGAACGCCTGCGCGCCATCGCGATGCCATCCGTATGTCGGCAGCCTGAGTCGAGTTCGGCACAAGGGGCTGGCGGTGATTGACCAGAGAAACGGTCCTCTTGCGGTTGCAGTGCCTCAAGCCTTTGAGGAGCGGCATTATCCAATCGCATACTGGGCACGTCTCTGGGGATTTAGTCAAAAAACCGTTCGCGAATGGTTCCGGGACGAATACGGTCCTGGCATCCTGCGACAGCCCAACGTGGGCCGTCGGTCCAAGCGCGACTACACCACGATCACGATTTCCGCGAGCGCCGCGGCGAGGGTGTATGCCAAACGAACCACCCAGGACCTAATCCATTGATTTGGTGGGTTTTGAGGTAATGTGAACACCGTGCAAGCAGACCGTGACCTGTATGCATTCCGGCGCCACCTCAAGACCTGCCGATTCTTCGGACCAGGCGGCCGGGAAGTGCGTGCGGATAAGTGCAATTGCCCGTTCCACGTGGATGGTCTCCACAACGGGCAGCGGGTACGGGGATCACTCAAAACCAGGAGTCGCCAGCTTGCCGACAGACGGCTCACGGAACGGATACGAAAGCTCGACGCGCAATTCGCCGACGAGCATAGAACGGGCAACGCGGCTGAATCGAGACAGGGGGCGGCAGCGACCACGCTCACGCTTTCAGAGGCAGTGACCCGCTTCCTGAAGACCCACGGTGAGATCGGTCCAGATGGAAAATACCGGGGAGATTCCGAACGCGGGACCTGGAAGAAGTATCGCTGTGCCCTTCGACTCCTGGTCGCATTCTGTGAAAGGGCCAGTATTGACGCCGTCGCTGATGTCACCACCGATGCTTTGGAGGATTTTCGAGGGATCCGGACTATCGGTAAAGTGACGTGGAAGGTCGAGCGTCAAATGCTGATCACCTTTTTTCACTTCTGCGTCAGCCGGAAGTGGATCAGCATAAATCCCGCAAAGGAGCTGAAGGCCCCACGTAACCTCAAGCCGAACGAGGTCGTGCCCTATACCCTTCAGGAAGAGAGCAAAATCCTGGCGGCATGCGATCAGATCGGGGGCGGAAAGTACCACCGCAGCGGCGCGCGCTACGAGCAGCTTCGCGCGCGGGCAATGATCATGCTGCTCCGCCACACTGCGCTTCGGGTGTCGGACGTCTGCACACTTCGCAAAGATGCTGTGTCCTGGGACCCGGAGAAGAATACCTGGCGAGTTTTTCTGTACACCCAAAAGACGGGCGATCCGGTGTTCCTACCGATCCCCGAGAGCGTGAAGCTGGTTCTTGATGCGCTACCGCTGCCGCGGAACGCCGCTCAGGACTGCTCCTATTATTTCTGGAACGGCCAGACCTCGCGCCGGGCCGTGGTCGGGATCGCGGAGCGGACGCTTTCAGCCGTGTTCAAGAAATCAGGGGTGAA
>JBEKDV010000414.1:0-11768 GCA_050014175.1 Candidatus Solibacter sp.
TGATAACATCGCTCGATATGATGGCACTATTCAGAGCTTCCGCCGTCACATCCGTCGTTCTCTTCGCGCTGGCGATGCTCTTGAACGCTCAGGAATCGTCCGTACCAAGACCTTCCAGCACGCCCAGGCGAGCGGATTTATGTCTGGATGGGTTCTGCATCGGGCAGGGTATTGCCGATGTTCGCTTCGACAGAGTGGACTGGATTGTCCCGCGCAATTTGAGTACCGAGCCATGTACCGGCGTCGGATGCAAGCCTCAAATCGCTTTTCGCGGTTATCCCGAAGGGGATCAGAAGTCGCTGGCAGCGGCGGTGAGTTCGTATTACGGAATGTGGCATTACAACATCGTAAGCAGGTACACGCTCCCGGCGCTGCGGCACTACAAATATGAATGCAATCTCTCCGCGCGAGGCATTTTTGGCGAAAGGCGCTTCTTCGGAATTTACCGAAGTACTCCCAGTGGCTAATTGACGGTGATCGGGCTGCGGCTCATCGACGGCGATCTAAAGGTTTACCGGATTGCGCGGCAATATCCCTATCACACCCAGGCGGAACTCGTCACCCTGGCCAAGACGTTGCGCGGCCAGTACGGAGATGCCCTCTTGCTGTACGATTACCTAAGCTCAAACGCCTATTCCGACGTTATCGATCAAAACAAGAACGGCTGGTTTGGCCGCAGCGCCACGTTCAATCCGACCGACCTGTTGGACAATGCGGCGGAGTTGGTGCTGATTGACCCGCGCACCCGTTCTTTGCTCGAAGCGTCTTCAATGCCTGAAAGCGGCGAGATTAAGCCGTTGGCGGTGAATCCGCCCGCACAATGTAATGCAAAATTACCCGTCCAATAGAGGATAGATTCCGATTGTCCGGCGTCATTGTGGCTCAACCCCCGCCGCCCGGGGGGGATTTAGACCTCGCCCGAGTATAGCCGAACGAGCGAAGTGGCGCCGTCAGTTCCCCCTTCCGCCGCCGATACCCCTCAAGAAGTCGCCAAGGGTCTACTGATGATCCGGCGGGCATCAGTGCTCGTTCTGGTCGAGCGACGGCGTACTCGGAAACAGGCCCGTACCGCCACCAGCGCTACCGATATCACCAGATAACGCTGGGCGCATGCTACTGCAGGCCCACGGATTCAACGGCAGGATCAAGCGTGACCCGGCGGACAGGAAGTCGTTCCAGGCAAGTCACCCATGCCCCGCAAAGGGGAGAGCGACCGGCGCATGCCCCGGGCTTCGGGGCGGATCATATCGTTCCGTTGATACGCGGCGGCGCTGATAAGCCAGAAAACATGCAGTGGCAAACGGCCGAGGCAGCAAAGGCGAAACGACAAGATTGAGTAGGCGCTCCAGAGAGCCCCGGCCCGGCAACCCGTCGGATTGCGCGACTGTTCAGTCGCCGGCGGACTTCTTGGTGTAGCCCACGCTTTGGGCAAGGGTTAACCCGGTTCAAAATCCGGTTCAATGATCGGTTCTACTCGTATCCTCGAATCCTTCGACGCCTGCTACAACTCGCCAGGAACACTCACAACCCGAGAACACTTCTTGTCGTGCTTGTTGCAAACCTGAGCTGCCGCTACAACTACCTGAGTGAGCGCCGCATCTGTGCCAGTCGGGTTCATTCTCTCGAGCCGGGCCGTGCCGCGGCGTCGGCCGCTTCGATTTAGGGATCCGTGCTCATGAAAGTGCGGATCACACCACGGCCACTATAATGGAACGCCGGTAGCCGACCAGCAAACAGGTGCAAGGTTCTGCTCGTTGCAGCTGTCGGCTCAAGGGCGTACAGTAAAGTATCCCGAGCCTGAATCTGTGCACAGAAAGCAATGACACGCATCCCCTTCAATGAGGTAAGGTCCGACCTTGGCCACCGAGCTGCTGTTGTCGTCGCCCATCCGGACGACGAGACGCTCTGGTGCGGCGGCTACATACTGACCCATCCGGGGTTGCGTTGGCGCATCGTGACCTTATGCCGGGCACTTGATCCGGACCGCGCGCCAAAGTTTCGTCGGGTCTTGGAGCGATTGGGGGCCGAGGGTGAGATGGCGGATCTCGATGACGGACCCGACCAGGCCCCGCTGCCGTTCGAGCATGTCCAGGAGACCACCGCACGGTTGCTGGCTGGAACCGGCTACGACTTGGTTTTGACCCACGGCCCGAGGGGCGAGTACACGCGGCACCAGCGGCATGAGGAGTGCTGCCGGGCCGTCGTTGACCTTTGGCGATCGGGCAGAATCGACACAAAACGATTGTGGCTGTTTGCATACGAGGACGGGGGGCGGGCGTACTTGCCTCGCGTTCGCGACGATGCCGATCGGCGAGACAGGTTGGCAGACGACGTCTGGCTCGAAAAGCGCCGCCTGATTACGGATCTCTACAGGTTTGGGCCCGACAGCTGGGAAGCACAGGCCGCACCGAGAGAAGAAGGGTTCTGGTGCTTTGACTCGGCACAAGCAGCGGTAAAGCGCGCAGCACCCTGGGAGCGACAATCGTGAAAGTGCTTGTGCTGACCGAGTACCCACCATCGGCGTCCGGCCTGGCGATGCAGGGTCAGCTATTGTGCAGGGGCCTGCGCGAAATCGGCGCGGATGTCCACCCGGTGCATTTCGAATCGCCCCTGGAAAAGGAATGGTACTATCGCTGGTTCCTTCCGGATGTGGTGGTCGGCGTGGGGTTCTGGGGCCATGTTCCGCACCTGGTCTTACACCCGCAGCAGTTCGGGATGACGGCGATCCCATGGCTCGTGGCCGATGGTTATGTCGCGGCACACCGCGAGGTGCTTAACGCTCTACCGCTGATCTTTGTCACCTCCGACTGGGTGAAGGAGACATACATCAGGGATGGCATCAAGGGGGACAATATCGAGGTGCTGCCGGTGGGTTGCGACACGGACTGCTTCGCGCCGCGCAACCGCGATGACCTGAAGGTCCGTTCGATCCGCGAGGTTTTGGGAGTGGCTGATGACCAGATCATGATCTTGACCGTCGGCGGCGACGCGACGTCCAAGGGCGCCCAGGAGGTCATGCAGGCGCTGGCGCTGGTTGATCCCGAGGCACCCGACTGGAAATATGTTTGCAAGGTCTGGCCTCAGCCCCGCACTGTCCAGCAGAACCTGATCGACCTACAACTGGCGACTCAGCTGGGCATCGACAAGAAGGTTATCTACTCCACGAACGTGGTCTCGCACAATTTCATGCCCTACTTGTTGGCCGCCTGCGACATTTACGCGGCACCGTCGCGCCTGGAGGGCTTCGGAATGATTCAGGTCGAGGCCAACGCCTGCGCGAAGCCGGTGGTCGCGATCAACGCGATGGGATTGCTTGACACGATGGTCCACGGCGGAACAGCATTCCTGGCGAACGTAGCAGAGGAGATGAAGATCGGCGAGGCGGTATTCGGGGAAGGCCACGGGATCGACGATAGCCATCGTATCGTGTTTCCAAGCCCCCGGACAGCGGAGTACCGAGCCAGCGTGCCCGACATCGCCAAGTACCTCCTGACACTCATGCAGGACAGCGGTCTCCGGCGGAGGATGGGAGAAGCGGGCCGAAAACACGTGGCCGAGTTGTTCGACTATCGCCAGGTGGCCAAGCGCTTCCTGAAGACCGTGTCCGACCGATTGGGAATTCAGTAGAGAGTGGTCGACGAGGCACCAGTCCCTGTCGACGTCGCACTGCACGCCATCGAGGTAGCCACGTTCATGGACGATAAGTCGCTTGCCTCCATCGATCAGGCCAAAGAGGCAGCTCTCCGCGTTCTGCTCCATAACGCACGGGGGCCGTTTCAAGGACTGCCCCGGACTGCCGGGTGGGGATACCCGGAGACCTACACGCGGGACCTGATGATTTCAGCCCTGGGCCTGCTGGTCAGCGGCAACGAGAAGCTTGCCGACGCGCTACGCCGCACACTGGTGGCGCTGGCAAAAAATCAGACGCCGCATGGCCACATCCCGTCACTCGCGCACGATCCCGGTGACCGCGGCGCCAGCGATACCACGCCGCTGTTCCTCTTGGGCCTGGCACTGTACAGGAGATCCGCCAACGAGCCGGGGTTCCTCAACGAGGCGGCGCAGAACGCACTGAGGTGGATGCACTACCAGAGCCCCGACGACATGGTGATGGTCTCGCAGTTGCCAACCAGCGACTGGCGTGACGAGCAGTGGGTGGTGGGTTATGGGCTGTACGTGAATGCGCTTGTTTACGCTTATCTTCTGCTTTATGGAGAACACGAGTCCGCCGGTCAGCTCCGCAGCCTGATGAACAGGCTGGAGGTCCGCGGTGACAAGCGGGAGTCCCACGTGCACGAGGGCCTTGCGGTGCCATCCAAGCCCTATTACGCCCTCTACTCCTACAAGATCTTCAACAGCGAGCGCTTCGATCTGCTGGGCAACAGTCTGGCGATCCTGACGGGGATCGCTTCGCCCAATCGGGCACGAAACCTGGTGGCATGGGTTGAGGCCGAGTGCCAGGCGATGAGGCGGCACGGGGATCTGGCCGTGGATCTTCCGCCGTGTCTGTTTCCGTACATCTTGCCCCACCATCCCGACTGGCGGCCGCGATACGAGCAATTCAATCAGCCTGGCGAGTACCACAACGGGGGCGTCTGGCCATTTGTCTGCGGCTTTTATGTGGCGGCATGCGTGGCGGCGGGGCGGATGGGGCTGGCTAGGCGAAAGCTGTTGGCACTGACCGGGCTGGTCAAACCGTGGCACGAAAACGAGGCAGAGTGGGGTTTCAACGAGTGGATTAAGGCGCAGACAGGCCACCCTAGCGGGCGGGACTGGCAGACATGGTCAGCTGCTATGTACCTTTACGCTGCTGCGTGTGTGCAGCAGCAGCGCACCCCGTTCTTTGATGAGATCCGCGTAGGCTACCCGGCCGCGCCGGGTTAGCCGAGCCCCTCGGCGGTTCACCGTCAGCATCTGCTCCACCAGCGGCCGGAATCCGAGTTTCTCCAGCATGGCGGCTACGGGCAGCAGCCCTCCGTAAGGAGTCAGGTTCTTGCCCGAGAAGTTATAGGGCGTGGAAGCGCCGATTTTATTGGGCTCGGGAGCTGCTGCTGCGTCTCCGCGCCCTGCTTCTCCGCGACACCTGCTTCTCCGCGCCCTTGTTTGGCGGGCCTTTTGACGCTATACTGATTTCTGCTCCTCACCATTTGGGTGATCTCGACTAGGGTTGGGTGGCGAAGCCGTGAACTCCGCCAACTTCCAGTTTTGCTCCATGTTTCCGGGGTCATCCAAATAGTTCACTGCGCCTCAGCCGTCACGCCGGACGCGCCAAGGTGCATAGTTCACGTTCCACCGAGAGCGAGGCAGACGATTGGGAAAAGATCTAAACTCCTTCGCGTTTCCGTACCGCAATCGAGAGCATCCGATTGATTCAGGAAGACGGGCACATGGCTGCAATGGAAATGCCTCATGAAAGAAACTTCTAAAGTCCGCAAGATTGCTTTTGTTGGCGACCACTCGCCACGCAAGTGCGGCATTGCTACGTTCACGTCTGACCTGCTTGCTGCCGTCGCAAGCGCGCATCCCCAAAACCAGTGCCTCGCAGTGTCGGTCAACGACATTCAGGGTGGCTACGAGTACCCGGAAGTAGTTCGCTTCGAGATTGAGGAGCAGGACCTGTCGTCCTATCTGCGTGCCGCGGACTTCCTCAACATCAGCAACGTGGACATCGTCTGCCTGCAACACGAGTTCGGCATTTACGGCGGGCCCGCCGGTGGTCAGATCCTGGCGCTCCTGCGCGAATTGAGAATGCCTGTTGTCACAACGCTTCATACCGTTCTGCGTGAGCCGAAAGCAGACCAGCGGCGCGTGATGGAGGGGCTGATCTCACTCTCTACCCGGCTCGTGGTCATGGCCGAACGCGGACGACAGATGCTGCAGGGGATTTACCAGGCACCGCCGGGCAAGATCGATCTCATCCCGCACGGCATTCCCGACGTAGGTTTCGTCGATCCGGCTTATTTCAAGGACCAGTTCGGGGTGGAAGGAAGGGTGGTGCTGCTGACGTTCGGCCTGCTTTCGCCGAACAAGGGCATCGAATATGCGCTCAATGCTCTGCCGCATATTCTGGCGGAGTTCCCCGAGGTTGTTTATATTGTCCTCGGCGCCACCCATCCTAACGAACTGCGGGAGCATGGTGAAGCTTACCGGCTCAGCCTCGAAATTCTCGCTAAGAAGAACAAAGTCGACAAAAACGTCATCTTCTACAACCAATTCGTGGACCTTGAGCATCTCAAGGAGTTCATAGGCGCAGCGGACCTTTACATAACGCCTTACCTTAACGAAGCGCAGATCACGTCGGGCACGCTAGCCTACGCGTTTGGCGCTGGCAAAGCAGTGGTTTCCACACCGTACTGGCACGCTGCGGAACTGCTGGCGGAAGACCGCGGTGTGTTGGTGCCATTCGGCGACGCGCCGGCCATAGCACGCGAGGTGATCGGGTTGCTGCGGGACGACACCCGCCGGCATGCCATTCGCAAGAACGCCTACAGGATAGGCCGCGATATGGTTTGGAGCAAGGTGGCACAGCTGTATATGCGTTCCTTCGAGTGTTCCCGGCTGGAAGTGGCGCCGCTGTCGCGAAAATTTCTTGCCACCAAGACGCTCGACCAAAAGCCGCGCGAACTGCCGAAGATTAAGCTGAGTCATCTCTCGCGGATGACCGATTCGACCGGAGTCTTCCAACATGCTATTTTCAGTGTTCCGAATTTTTCCGAAGGCTATTGCACCGACGATAACGCTCGTGCCTTCATCCTCGCGGTGCTACTCGGTGAATTGGGGGAGGATCCGCAGTGCGTGCGGACACTGGCCACCACCTCCGCAGCTTTCCTCTATCACGCTTTCGATCTCAAAACGAAACGCTTCCACAACCACCTGAGTTTTGACCGGCGCTGGCTGGACGAACAGGGATCGGAGGACTGTCAAGGGAGGGCGCTCTGGGCGCTGGGCATAGGCGTGGGGCGTTCGGGATCGGAGGACTGTCAAGGGAGGGCGCTCTGGGCGCTGGGCATAGGCGTGGGGCGTTCGCCCTTTCGGAGCTTCCAGATGATGGCTGGACAGCTCTTCGCGCTGGCGTTGCCCGCGCTGACGGAGTTCACTTCGCCGCGGGCGTGGGCGTTCGGCCTGATCGGCATCCATGAATATCTGCGCCGGTTGAGCGGCGACAGCCTGGTCAACCAAACCCGAGAGACACTTACTTGCCGGCTCATGGAGATCTTCGAAGCGAATGCGCGGCCGGACTGGCAATGGTTTGAAGAGGAACTGTCGTACGACAACGCGAAGCTCGCGTGTGCCTTGATTCTGAGCGGACAGGCAACCGGACAACGAGCGGTGCTTGAGCGGGGACTGCAGGCCCTACGCTGGCTGACGGAATTGCAAACGTCCGAGAAGGGTCACTTTCGGCCCATTGGCAGCAATGGGTTCCACCGCCGTGGTGGCCCGCGCGCCGATTTCGACCAGCAGCCCATTGAGGCTCAAGCAACGGTGTCTGCTTGTCTTGCAGCCTATCGCGCCACATCGGACCTCTGGTGGTACGAACACGCACAACGTGCCTTCGATTGGTTCATCGGCTGGAACGATCTCGGACTGGAACTCTACTCTCCCGAGACAGGCGGCTGCCACGATGGGCTGCATGTAGATCGGGTCAACCGGAACCAGGGAGCGGAAGCAACCCTGTCCTTCTTACTTTCGTTGGCGGAAATGCGATTGGCGCAAAATATACTGACGAGTTTTAAGGAACCGATTGCCGTCCAAGAGTAGTCGCCTATTGCTACTCTCGTTTCCCGGAGAACCTTATGTCAATCCACGTCAAACGCACGGCCACAATCCTCAAGCCCGACCAGTCACGCGTTCTTTTGCGGCCCTTCAGTTCGGGGAATCCCCAGCGGGTCGCCAGGATCATCGCCAGGATCATGTCGCTCCCGGAAGACAGAGTCGGCCCGCTCCTGGACGAAGTCTCAGCCGAATTCTCCCACCGACACCAGCAAATTCGCAATCTCTTCCTGGAACGCTTCGAACAAGTCCGCGACTTGATGTTGACGGATGACGGATTGTCCGAACAAAGACGACTCTTGATCGGCTCCTATTTCCTGGCCGAATACTCCTTGGAATCCGCTGCCCTGTTCAATCCATCCATCGTTCCGCACCCTGACCAGACTGATCTCCCGCCCGGCGCTCTGCGGTTTATTCTCAGCTTGCGCGCCACTGGGGAAGGGCACATTTCCTCCATCACTTTTCGAACCGGTATCATCCATCCCGATCAACGCATCGAGGTATTAACCCCCAGTGGCTTCCTCACCGAGCCGCGCCAGATCCCAAACCCCCTATACGAGAAGGCGTTGTTCGGGCGGAAACTCTCTGAACTGGGATTGACCGGCGAATTCACGCGCCGGGTCATGAACAGACTCGGGGAGTCGTTCGCACTGGAAGAGCTTCGCGCCGGTCTCAAAGCCGAACAGGACCACCTGCCGGATGGAATGACGCAGGAAGATCAGAACGCCGCCCAGGGGATCTGGATGCTGGCCCGGTCCAACTACGAAGTTCAGTTCCAGCCCGAACAGCAGATGTCCCAACGCATTATCTTCCCGGCCACGCCCTCCCAACGCAACGGCATCGAGGACGCCCGCTTCGTTTGTTTCCAGAACGATGACGGAACCCACATCTACTACGCGACCTTCACCGCCTTCGATGGCAAGATGGTGGTGCCGGAGCTGGTGGAGACCTCTGATTTCCTCCTCTTTCGATTCATTACCCTGAATGGTCCGGCCGCCGAAAACAAAGGCATAGCCATCTTTCCCCGGAAGATTGGCGGCCTCTATGCCATGCTCTCCCGCCAGGACAACGAGAACATCTCCCTGATGTTTTCCGACAACGTCCACTTCTGGAATGAGCGCAAGGTGCTCCTCAAACCTACTTTTCCCTGGGAACTGGTCCAGGTCGGGAACTGCGGATCTCCTATCGAGACCGATGCCGGATGGTTGGTCCTCAGCCACGGTGTCGGCCCGATGCGAAAGTACTGCATCGGCGCCTTCCTCCTCGATCGCGAGGATCCCGCCAAAGTGATTGGACGACTCCGCGAACCCTTGCTCAAGCCGAACCAGAACGAGCGTGAAGGCTACGTGCCCAATGTCGTTTATACCTGCGGCGCTCTGCTCCACAACGGCGAACTGATCATTCCCTATGGTCTGGCCGATCACGCCACGGGTTTCGCAACCGTCCCACTCGCTGAGGTGTTGGCTGCCATGAATTAGGAAGACCGTTTACCAGTATGACCATCCCCAACAAAAGAGTGGCTGTCCTGTCGCCCGTAGCTTGGCGAACACCTCCCCGGCAATACGGCGCGTGGGAGACGGTCGCCAGCAACATCACCGAAGGACTGGTCTCCCGTGGCTGGGATGTGACGTTGTTCGCCAGCAGGGATTCTGTGACCCGCGCTCACCTCCATGCCGTGGTAGACCGGGGGTATGAAGAGGATCCCGCCATCGATCCCAAAGTAGCCGAATACCTTCACATCTCCGAAGCGTTCGAGCACGCTGCTGAGTTTGACCTCATCCACAGCCATTACGACTTCATGGCGCTGTCCTACACTCGGCTCGTGAAGACGCCGGTCCTCACTACCATCCACGGATTCTCGTCGCCCAGAATCATGACCGTCTATGAGAAGTATCGTGACGGATATTTTGTCTCCATCAGCAACTCCGATCGCGCGCCGGGGCTGAATTACCTGGCGACGGTCTATAACGGAATCGACCTCTCGTTGTACCCGCTCCAGGAACTTGGCGGTGATCACCTGATCTTCCTCGGCCGGATTCACCCTGACAAGGGTGTCCATCTGGCGATCAAGGTTGCTCGCCTGAGTGGGTTGCCGCTGCTCATCGCGGGCATTATCCAAGATCAGACATATTTCCGGGAGCAGGTGGAGCCCCACCTTGATCGGACGATCCGCTACGTCGGGCCGGTGGACGTACCGGGCAAGAATGAGTTGTTCGCGCGTGCCCGAGCTCTGCTGCACCTGAACACTATCCCGGAGCGATTCGGACTTGTCCTGGCAGAAGCCAATGCCGCTGGTGTGCCCGCTATCGCCATGGACCTTGGCTCTTGCCGTGAGGTGATCAAAGACGGGCAAACGGGGTTTCTGGTTAATAACGTCAACGAGGCGGTACGAGCCCTCGAGCGGCTTTCCGACATCGATCGCAGCGCCTGCCGCCTACGGGTTCAGCAATGTTTTTCCGTCGAAACCATGGTGGAGGCGTACGAACGGGTTTACTCGACGATCTTTGATCTGGAGGGGGAGAAACGAACATGAAGCCGGACATCGTCAGACGATATGCCCACAATCCCATCCTCACCAAGGCCGAGATCCCCTACCCAGTGGAAACCGTTCACAACGCGGCGGTGGTGAAGCACGGGGACGAATACGTCATGCTTTTCCGCTCTCATCTGCGCACGGGACGGTCCATCATTGGCTTGGCACGCAGCCCCGACGGAGTCCACTTCACCGCCGATCCAGAGCCCTTTCTGACTCCGGCGCGGGACGGCCCTTTTGCGGCCGATGAAGAGTTCGGCGTCGAGGATCCACGCGTGACCCGGCTGGAAGGGGAGTACATCATCACCTACAGCGCTTACTCGCGAAATGGAGTCCGGGTCGCCCTCGCCAAGACGAGGGACTTCAATCAGGTCGAAAGGGTCTCGCTCATCACGCAGGCGGACCATCGGAATGTGGTGATCTTCCCCGAAAAGTTTGGCGGCCTCTATGCCCGGCTTGACCGTCCCCATTCGGAAATCGCCCCTTGGTCCATTTGGATTTCCTATTCCCCGGATCTACATTTTTGGGGCGAATCCCAGCTCATCATGCGGCCCGAACAATATCACTGGGACGAAATGAAGATCGGTCCGGGCGCGCCGCCGATCAAAACGGACCAGGGATGGCTTTCCATCTATCACGGCGTTTTCCGGACTATGGACGGATCGGTCTATCGCTTGGGGGTCGCTCTTCATGATCTACTGAACCCAGCGAAGGTCATCGGAGTGAGCGACTCGTGGATTTTGCAGCCGGAAGATCCCTGGGAAATCACGGGATATGTCCACAACGTCGTGTTCACCTGTGGCGCCGTTGCGGAGTCCGATGGAACCGTGAAGATCTATTGGGGCGGAGCAGACACGGTCATGTGCGTGGGCGAAGCGAATGTCTCCGATCTGGTCGCTTTGTGTCTGGATCACGGCAGACCGGCAAAATGAGCTCCAGGTTCGGATGGCTAGTCGGTCGTGTTGATCGCGGACACCACGACCGAGCGCTCGCGATGGCTGGTTCTCATCCAGTTGGCCATAACGAACCAGAAAAGGGCTTCTGTTGAGCGGGGATGCTCCAAAGCGCTTACGTTTTCACAGCGTTCGGAAATGGCGCCTTGGATCCGACAGGACCCGAAACCACTCCGGACACCGGCGGGTACCGCGAATTTCGGGGGAGTTGCTGGTTCCACGAGTCTGACGGGAACTCATCAGGCTAATTGCTCGGTGTGGATCAAAATGCTCCAAGATGACTTTCGCACTTTGGGGCAGCTCGAAGGCCATAACTGCCGCGGAATCAGAAATGGACTGTCGTTTTACAACGTCCGGAACCGGGCCATCGCGCCCACCGACACCTCGATATGCTCGGCCTCCGCAGATGGCCGCCGCCACCGGCGTCACCGCCGACAGCAAATGCACCGAGAGGCCATCGCCGCGCTGGTTTTCGGCACGGCGTGCTTCAATGGGGCTGCGATCAATTGAAC
>JBEKDV010000415.1:0-6949 GCA_050014175.1 Candidatus Solibacter sp.
GGTGTTTCTCCTCGATGACTACGTTTTTGGAGTATCAGGCCCCGCTCGGGTTCTCCAAGTGCTCCGATACAAGTTCAAGCCGCCACGCAAGCCTCAGGGGTCGAACTGGCCCGAGTTTATGGCAACGGCGTTCATCAACGCAATAGACAGGCAGCTCGAAATATCGCAGAAGGATTTTGCGGCTTTGGTGGGCACCAACGGTGGCGGGATCTTCCACCTCGATAGTGAATTTGGCATCTCCCAATGGCAGGACGGATTCGATGCGTGTGGCTGCGGTTCGCCATTTGCCCTCGGTGCCCTCCATTGCTCTAATGGCAAACCTCGCGACCGCTTACACGCCGCATTAGAAGCAGCCGCCTACTTTGATCAGCGCGTGCGGTCTCCGTTCACGATCCTGGAACTGCCTGTTGAGCGGTGTCCACACGTTACCGAGACCGTCGAGGGTGCCTTGCCCAAGCACAGCCCGTAACCACTCGGCGTCAACAGCGCGACAAACCACGCGGTCAGCAGAGGCCGCGCCCAAAGCGTGCCTAGATTCGCCCCACCAGGGCAGAAAGGAAAACAAGCAGAATGGAACGCCACAGACCCACCGCGCCGCAGATCCACTCGACTGTAACCACGCATGTGGTCTGTGGCGTTTTCGTAATTCCGAAGCCGTGTCCACATCGCCAACAACATCAGTTCCATCCGGGCCTCTGCACCACCGTGACTTCCACGCCGATTTTGGGGGGCCGGTCATGGTGAACTTCGACAGCCTTCTCGAGTCGATGGCTGATCTCATCGCTGACCGGGTAGCCAAGAAACTCGCCTCCTCGGGCCGGACGCCCGTCCAGCCGAGGCTTCTGACAGTCGAACAGGCAGCGACGTTCCTTGGTCGGACAAAGGAAGCGATCCAGCACATGGTCAGCGCCGGGAAGATAGCGATCGTCAAAAGCGACCGCCGCGTTTTCCTCGATGTCCGAGACCTCGATTCGTGGATTGAGGCCAATAAACAGGAGGGCTTCCAGTAGCAAAGACCATGGCGGGACAGAAACCAAAATTCGGCTCCATTTACCAGCGTGGCAAAACGTTTTGGATCAAGTACTCCGCGAAGGGCCAAATCTTCCGCGAGTCCAGCCACAGCAAAGATGCCGCCGACGCGGAGAGGTTACTCAAGCGGCGGGTTGGCGAGGTCGCGTTCGGGAAGTTCTCTGGGCTGGCGCACGAGCGCGTGACGCTGAATGAGCTTTTTGACGATCTGGTAACCGACTACAAGGTGAATCGCCGCAAAACGCTGTCACACCTGCTGTCCCGCCTCAGGCTGCACCTGCGCCCCGCCTTCGGTAAGGTCCGTGCCAACGTCCTAAGCACCGCCCAACTGAAGCGCTACATGGCGGCGCGGCTCGAAGCCGAAGCAGCACCGGCCACCGTCAACCGCGAACTGGAGTTTGTAGAGCGTGCGCTACGCCTGGGTGCTCAATGCGAGCCGCCCAAGGTGATGAAGGCGATTCGCGTGCCGTCGCTAAAAGAGAATAACGTGCGCGTCGGATTCCTGGACGACGCCGGGTACCTGAAGCTGCGCGATGAGCTTCCGGGGTACCTGAAAGCGATCTTCGTCACTGGCTACCACGTTGGTCCGCGAGTTGGCGAGTTGCTTGGCCTGCGCTGGGAGCAAGTCGACTTCAGCAACTGGCAGATCGTGCTGAACCCCGGCACGACCAAAAACGGGAAGGGCCGCACCTTACCAATCTATGGCGAGATGAAGGAATGGCTCCTCGCACAGCAAGCGGAACGCGACGCCAAGTATCCGACCTGCCGGTTCGTGTTCGCTCACGACGGGCACCGCATCACCGAGTTCCGCAAAGCCTGGGCGTCGGCCTGCAAGCGTGCAGAAGTGGAAGGGTTGCTCTTCCACGACCTGCGGCGGTCTGCCGTACGCAACATGCGAATGGCCGGGATTCCGGAGAACGTGGCCATGCAAATCACTGGCCACAAGACTCGGTCGATATTCGACCGCTACAGCATTGTCGGCGGGCAGGAGATCAAGGACGCCGCAGCCAAGATGGAAAAGCGCTTCAGAAGCAGCTTGGGCACAATTCTGGGCACAGTCGACCCTACGGAGCCAAAAGAGGACGATGGGGACAAAACCGACGATGGCGGAAAGCCGTTAAAAGAGTGAGGGTTACGGGTGAGAGTTTTGGTTGCGGGGGAAGGATTTGAACCTTCGACCTTTGGGTTATGAGCCCAACGAGCTACCAGACTGCTCCACCCCGCACATCCATCTTACCCCATGCCGCCCACGCGGTCAAATTCTCGTTACATAATTCTTCGGCCCACCCTTAGTACAATGGAGGTGTGCCTCGTCTCGTAGTTCCGGCGGCCCTCGTGCTGGCCGCCGTTTTATCGGCCCAAACCGCGCTGTTTCCCCTCAAGGATCTCAAACCCGGCATGCACGGCACCGGGCGCACCGTCTTTAACGGGAACAAAATCGAGGACTTCCAGGTCGAAATCCTCGGCGTGCTCGACAATATCGGCCCCAAGGAATCCCTCATCCTCGCCCGCCTCTCCGGCGGACCTCTTGAACACACCGGCGTCATGCAGGGCATGAGCGGCAGCCCGGTCTACATCGACGGCAAACTCGTGGGGGCGGTGGCCATGGCCTTCCCCTTTGCCAAGGACCCCATCGCCGGCATCCGTCCCATCGAGGCCATGCTGCGTACCTCCTCCGCCGCCACCCCACCCTCACCCCCACCCCCCTCAACCGGGCAACGCGCCGCCCTCGCCATCGACGAGCGCGACCTCACCCGGCGGATTCCCCGCCCCGAACCCGTCCTCGGCGGCGAGGCGCGCATGATCGACATCGCCACGCCTGTCTCTTTCGGCGGATTCAGCCGCGCTACCCTCGACGCCTTCGCTCCCGAGCTCCGCGCCGTGGGACTCGAGCCCCGCCAGGGGGTGACCAGCGGCGCCAGGATCGAAGCCGCCATGGGCAACCCCGCCGACCTCAAGCCCGGCGCCATGATCAGCATCCAACTGATGGCCGGCGACCTCTCCGTGGGCGCCGATGGCACCGTCACCCACATCGACGGCAATCGCATCTACGCCTTCGGCCACCGCTTCCTGGATATCGGTTCCACCGCCCTGCCTTTCGCCCGCGCCGAAGTCCTCACCCTTCTCGCCAACACCAACACCTCCTTCAAAATCTCCACCGCCAAGGAATGGATGGGCACCATCTATCAGGACCGCAACACGGCCGTGGCCGGCGAACTGGCCAAGCGCCCCGCCATGGTGCCGGTCTCCGTCAGCCTGTCGCGGGAAGGCAAAGCGGTGGAGACCTACCAGATGCAAATGGTCAACGACGCGCTGCTTTCGCCCCTCCTCCTGCAGATGGCGGTGTTCAGCGCCATCGACGCCACCGAACGTACCGTGGGCCCTAGCAGCATCCGCGTCACCGGCCAGATCGAATTCCAGAACGGAAACGCCCCGCTGAGCATCAACAACATATACGCCGCCGACAATGGAAGCCCCATGCTGGCATCTCTCTCCGCCGCCGTCCCCGTGGCCTTCGTCATGCAAGGCGGCTTCGATTCGCTCCGACTGAAGAATGTCTCCATCCACCTGGAGGCCTTCGACCAGAAGAAGCAGCTCACCATCGACGGAATCACCACCTCGCGCCGCGAAGTCCGCGCCGGCGAAAAGGTGCACCTCAACGTTTCCCTCACCGGCGACAATGGCGCCGAAACCGTCCGCCGCCTGGAATACCAGGTGCCCATCGGCGCGGAACCGGGCATGCTCTACTTCACCGTTGCCGACGCCAACACGGCCAACATCGCCGATTTCCGCCAGGTGTTGACCGCCACGGCGCGCACGCCCGGCCAACTGCTTGCCACCGTCAACAACCTGCACCCCAATACCAAGGCCTACGTGCGCGTCTGGCGCGCCGACCCGGCCTTCCAGCTCGAGGGCGCCGACCTGCCCGACCCGCCGGCTTCGGTCTCCCTGATCCTGGCCGGCTCGCAATCCGGTTCCGCCGGAATCACCCAAACCCGCAACTCCAAAATCGCGGAAATGGAGATCGACATCGGCGACATGGCGGTCACCGGCTCCAAAACCGTCCAGGTGGAAGTAAAAGAATGATTCTCTCCATGCGCCGCTTTGCCTGTGCCGCCGCCCTCTGCGCAGCCCTCGCGCCCGCCGCCTTTCCCAGCGGCACCACCACCTGGGAACTGAACTCGTATGCGGATTTTATTCGTGGACGCTTCAACGGCCTCTCCCTGAGCCGGGAAGGCCGTCTCTCCCTCTCTCCTAAGGTCGAAACCCTCTTCAGCAGCGATCAGCCCGTCATCTGGGCTCTGGCCCAGGCCCCGGATGGCCCCGTCTACGCCGCTACCGGACACCGCGGCCGCCTGTACAAGATCGAAGGTCCGGCCCAGAGCACGCTCTTGTGGACCGCCCCCGAGCCCGAAATATTCGCCCTCGCCGTGGATCGCTCCGGCGCGGTTTACGCCGGCACCTCGCCCGATGGCAAGGTCTACCGCATCGAGAACGGCAAGGCCACCGAATTCTTCGCGCCCAAGGCGCGCTACATCTGGTCGCTGGCCGTGGCCCCCGATGGCGCGCTCTACGTCGGCACCGGCGAACAGGGCAAGGTCTTCCGCGTGGATAGCGCCGGGCACGGCGAAGTCTGGTATGAGACCGGGCAATCGCACATCACCGGGCTCGCCATCGATGGTCAGAACCGCGTGCTGGCCGGCACCGAGCCCAACGGCATCCTCTACCGCATCAGCGGCAAAGACAAGGCCTTCGTGCTTTACGACGCCAGCCTGCCGGAAATCCGCGCCATCGTCCCCATGCCCGACGGCACGGTGTACGTGGCGGCCCTTGGCGGGTCCACCGCCAAACGCGCGCAGGCAGCCAATCAGGCCGCCCAGGGCAACTCCGGTAGCGGCGCCGCTGTCACCTCATCGGTCACCACCATCACCGTCGAAGCACAGGCGGCCGAAATCAAACCACCCGACCCCACCAAGCCGCAACAAACCCAGCCCGGCGCCCCGCCCATATCCACCCCGCAGGTGAGCACGCAATTCACTCCCGTGGTGGATGTCAGCGGCGTCGAAAAGAGCGCCGTTTACCGCATCAACCCCGATAACACCGTCGAAACCCTGTGGAGTTCCAAGGAAGAGAACGTCTACGACCTGTTGGCTCTGGAGAAGCAAATTCTCTTCTCCACCGACCAGGATGGCCGCATCTACGGCCTGTCGCCCGATCGCCGTGTCACGCTCGTCACCCAAACCAATGAAGGCGAGACCACCCGCCTCCTGCCGGGCGAGCATTCCGTGCTTGCCGCCACCGGCAACATGGGCCGCCTCTACCGCCTCGGCGAAGTCCCCGGCCCCTCCGGTTGGTACGAGGCCCCGGTGCACGATTCCAGCACCGCCTCGCGTTGGGGCAGCATCAGTTGGCGCGCCGAAATGCCCGCCTCCAGCACCATCCAATTCCGCACGCGCTCCGGCAACTCCGCCAAGCCGGACCGCACCTGGAGCGATTGGAGCGAGGCCGTGACCAACGCCGCCGGCAGCCGTATCACCAGCCCCAACGCACGCTACATCCAGTGGAAAGTGGAGCTGTCCGGCACGGGCGGCGTCACTCCCATCGTCAATAGCGTGACCCTGGCGTATCTGCCGCAGAATTCGCCGCCCGTAATGAAGAGCATCAACGTCATCACCCAGGCCGCCGCCATCACCCAAGCCGCCGTCAAGAGCAGCGGCAGCACCTCCGCCTACAGCGTCACCGTCACCGATGGCGACACAGCCTCTACCTCCGCCGGCACTCCCACCCAGACCTTGCCTCGCGCCGCCACGCAACAGATCACCCTCACCTGGGTCGCCGAAGATCCCGATGGCGACCGCCTCGTCTACAACGTCTACTTCCGCGGGGAAGACGAAACCCAGTGGAAGCTGCTGCGCTCCAACACCCACGACAATTCCATCACCTTCGACGCCGATGTCCTGGCCGATGGCAAATACTTCTTCCGCGTCGTCGCCAGCGACCGCGAAGCCAATCCGCCCGCCTCGGCGCGCGAAGCCACCATGGTCAGCGCCCCCGTCATGATCGATAACACACCGCCCATCGTCACCCTCGGCGAGGTTCGCCGCACCGGCGCCACCGCCCACGTGGAGTGGGAAGCCAACGACCGCGCCAGCGCCCTGCGCCGCTGCGAATATTCGCTCGACGCCAACAGTTGGGTGCCCATGGAATCGGTGGATGGCGTGATCGATTCCCAAAGCGAAAAGTTCGCTCTCGATCTTACCGGGCTCTCCCCCGGGGAGCACCTCCTGGTGATTCGCGCCGCCGATAGCGCCAACAATACCGGAGTCGCCAAAGTGATCCTCAAATGACCGGCACCATCGCCCATTTCGAAGAACTATTGAGGACCGTGCCCGCGCGCCTGGTCGATCTGGGGGATGCTGCCGTTGCTCACAAGCCTGCCCCGCACCGCTGGTCGAAAAAGGAGATCCTCGGCCACCTCATCGATTCCGCCGCCAACAACCACCAGCGGTTCGTGCGCGCGCAAGCCACTCCCCGCCTGGAGATCCCCACGTATGAAGGGGACTTCTGGGTGGCCGCCCAGTCTTATGCCACCGAACCCTGGCCCGATCTGGTCAACCTCTGGCTGCTCTTCAATCGTCACCTGCTGCACGTGTTGAAGGCGATGCCGTCCGATGTCCTCTCGCACGAACTGGTAATCGGCGGACGCCCCGCCGTGACCCTCGAAGCCTTGGCTGCCGACTATCTCCGCCACGTCGACCATCACCTCGCGCAGTTACTGGCGTAGCGTAGTTTTTTAGAGGCTGCCATGACCCCTCCTAAGGAACTCGTAGCGCGAGCGTGCGAATTCAATTGGTTAGAGAGCGGGTTTGGTTACGCAGCGGGTTTTTCTTCGATTGGTACCAACCGGTAGCCTCTTTGT
>JBEKDV010000416.1:0-6946 GCA_050014175.1 Candidatus Solibacter sp.
GCGTTTGCGGGCGATCATGGCGCGGCGCAGGCGCCGGATCAGCTCCTCGCTCTTGCCCGAGAACATCGGTCCACAGATGACTTCGATCCATCCGACGTTGCCAGTGATAATGTCCATACGAAGCGTCTAGGATGACACGATGGCGGGGGGATTGTAAAAGGGGGGCGCTTAACCGGATGCCTCATTGGCGAACACGCCGGCTCAGGAAGGCAGGGATGTCGCGTGAGCCCTGTGTCACCGCCACAATCTCAATCGGCCGGCGGTCGGCGCGGTAGATGATGAGGTAAGCGCCCACCGGCCAGAACAGGACTGGATAGGGGGTCAGGTCGTGGCGCCGGTGGCCCATCCCTGGTGTTTGCCCGAGGGCTTCGAATGCATCGAACAGCTTTCCGATCCAGCGATCGGCGGCGTCGATGTTATCCGCTGCGATGTATTCCCAAATCTCGTCGAGATCGAAGTCCGCATCGGCGCTGAGGACGTAGCCGTTCACGCCCGGGGCTTCCGGCGCTGCTCGCTCTTGAGCTGCAATCGGGCGCGGGCCGCTGCCGGGGCCACGACTTCGCCGCGATCCAGGGCGGCGAGGCGGCGGCCGAGTTCCTGGTTGAATGCCGCCAGTTGGGCAACGCGTGCCGAGTCGTGCTCCTCCAGAAGGCGCAGCGCTTCCCGGACGACCTCGCTCGCCGAGTTGTAGCGGCCCGATTCCACTTTGGTGCTGACGAATTTCTCCAGTTCCGGCGTGAGAGAGACGTTCATGGGAGGCGCTCCGTGCACTTTCAGGCTAGCCGGTATAGCGAAGATTGTCAATGTTTGTTATCGACATGTTTGTTATTGACAGGGGAGTGCCGGCGCTGGCGTGCCTTTTTTATTTTTGGAAGTTTGAAACGTTCCGGCCCCCCGCTGCACCACTGATCAACGGCCCGGCGATGAACCGGGCATCGGGCCTGCCTTCTTCGCGATGTTCAGCGGGCCCACCCTGCGAAGCGTTTGCGCACAGGCCGGAGGCCTGTGCGCAAACCTTTAGCCGGTTCACACTTCCAACACTTCGTAGCCGCCATTCTCCAGCACGTTCCGCAGAAAACGGGGCACCCCGGCTTCGTCGTCGGCCACTGGTATGCGGGCGGCCCGCACCGCCGGTCCTAGCACCTCGCGAACCTTCCTGGCCAACTCCTCCGGGCTGAACGGTTTCTGGATGAACTTCGCGCCCTCCTCCAAGGCCCCATCGTGCTCGATCACGTTCTCGGTGTATCCGGACATGAACAGCACCTTAATACCCGGCTGGAGCGCCTCTAGCCGGTCGGCGAGTCCCCGACCGCTGACGTTCGGCATCACCACGTCGGTCAATACCAGATCGATGCGCTCCTGCTCGCACAGCAGCATCGCTTCGCCGGCGTTCTCCACTGGGATCACACGGTAGCCGTAGGACTTCAACACCGCGACCGCGTACTTGAGAACCTCCGCTTGGTCCTCCACCACCAGCACGGTTTCCTTCCCCCCCATTACCGGAACCGCAGCCGGCCCCCCGGCATCAACCGCCGCGTCGGCCAGCGCCGGCAGGTAGATCTTGAAAGTTGTCCCTGTGCCTTTTTCGCTATAGACCTCGACGTACCCGCCGCTCTGCGCCACAATGCCCTGCACCATTGACAGCCCGAGCCCGGTCCCTTTGCCCACTCCCTTGGTGGTGAAGAATGGTTCGAAGATCCGGCTCTTCGTCTCTTCGTCCATGCCCACCCCGGTGTCGCTCACCGCCAGCATAACGTAGCGGCCCGCACGCGCTTCCGGATGCGACCGCGCATGGCTCTCGTCCCGCTCCACTTTGGCCGTCTCGACCAGCAACTTGCCGACACCCGGCATGGCGTCCCGCGCGTTGACCACTAGGTTCATCACCACCTGCTCCAACTGATGCGGATCGGCGTTAATCGTCCCACCCTCCGGATCGAGCGCGATACGCACCTCGACGTCCTCCCCCACCAACCGCTCCAGCATCGGCCGCATGTCTTCCACCACGCGGTTGACATCCAACCGGCGCGGTTCGAGGACCTGTTTGCGGCTGAAGGCCAGCAATTGCCGGGTCAATCCCGCGGCGCGCTCCCCGGCTTTGAGGATCTCCGCGAGGCTGTCCCGGAGGGGATCGCCCGCGCTCAATTTGCCGAGCAGCATCTGGCTATAGCCGTTGATCACCGTCAACAGGTTGTTGAAGTCGTGTGCCACGCCACCCGCCAAACGCCCCACCGATTCCATCTTCTGGGCCTGGTGGAACTGCGCCAGCAACTTCGCTTTCTCCTCCTCCGCCCGCTTGCGCTCGGCGATATCACGTGTCGTGCCGATCAGGCCAACGGGTTTGCCATCGTCCGACCATAGGAAGGTACCGGAGATCTCGACAGAAAAACTGGAGCCGTCCTTCCGCAAGTGCTCCGTTTCAAAGGTGGTAACCGTGCTGCGGTCATACTGGGGCGCTGTCGCTTTCTTGAGTTCTTCGTCGATGTTGGCCGTGGCCTGGAGAGCCACCTGAGGGGTGAAAACGTCTCGGAGGGTGAGCTCCAGGAATTCCTCGGCCGTCCAGCCCATGTTGCGCTGTACCGCGGAGTTAGCATATGTGAACCGGCCCGAAAGATCGGTGGCCCAAATCAGGTCCGGCACGCATTTGGTAATCTGGCGATACCGCTCCTCGCTCGCCTGCAAAGCCAGCGCCCCTCGCTTATGGTCCGTAATGTCGCGCTCGCTGCCCTGCACGCCGATCTGCCTGCCGGCGTCATCGCGAATCGGACCCCAGGTGGCCGAGACCCACTTGGTGCGGCCGTCCCGGGTAATCAGGCGGTACTCCTCATCCTCGAACCCGCTTCCGTGAAAAACTGCGTCCCAGTAACCCAGCATGCGCGCCCGGTCGTCCGGATGAATCCAGTTGACGAATCGGTCTTTCTCCAGGTCCGCGATCCCGTAGCCGGTCAGCGTCTCCACCGCCGGGTTCGCGAAAATGAGGCGCCGGTCCATGTCGTAGGCCAGCACCGTCTCTTTCATGTTGTTGGCCATCAGGCGGAGATTCTGCTCCGTCTCTCGCAGCGCCTGCTCCGTCTGGCGCGTGCGATTCCTCTGCCGCATAAAGCGCACGCTCTGCCAGCAGGCCACAACGAACAGAAACGCAAACAGCAGGGCCGCCGCCGCCAGGCGCTGCCCGCGCCGCCGCGCCTCCAGGAGCGCCTCCATGGATTCCAGTTGCTGCGACATGTAGCCCGACTGTCCCAGAATGGGAGCCAGCTTGCCTTCCGCGGCAATCGTGCCGATCTCTTCGCGTAGCGCATCGGCCGTCCCGCGAAACTCGAACGCTGCGCCAATTCCGAGCCGCGAACGCATCTCCGGAGCCGCAATCCATCGCAGCACCTGCTCCCCGCACACACCGGGCTTATCCAGCAGGGTCGCAATCCCGGCAAAGGAGTTCATGAGGGCGGCATCAGAACGCTGCTGGCATAGGTCCTCCATCACCTGCGACCGCGTCCTCCTCGACAGCCTGCGCGCAGCCGGTAAATGGCGATCCAGTTGCCACGTGTCGACGGGCCGGTCAGCGAATGAGATGATGGCGGTCGACAATTCCTGCATTTTGGTGTACGGGCTATCAGCGCGCACCAGAAGGCAAAACTCGGCCTCGAGATATGGTTCACTGACGTAAAAGTGTTGCAGCCGTTCCGGGGTGACGGTCATGAGAGGCCACAAATCCACTATCTTGTCGCGTAGTGCGCGTTCCGAGTTGTGCTCCCAGTACACCCACTGCAGGCTGATGCCGCGGCGCCGTGCCGCAGTTCGCACGAGGTCGACCGCGAGTCCAGTTGGCTGCCCGTCCGCTCCGCGCACCTCAAAGGGCGGCGAATCCGTCCAGCCCATCTTGTAGACTCGGGCCGTCACCTTGGGCCTCCCAAACTGCACCCATACCAGAACGGCCACCAACATGACCGCGCTCGCAACCCACCATTTTGTCTTGCGCATGTGGCGACCCTCGCACCCATTATCGATCACCATTGCAATAGTTGCAGGAGGGGTAGTTACAGGAGGGCCCAAGGCACGCCGATTGAACGAGACTTAGACTCGCTTCTTCGGCCTGCAAGTCCTCGGTCCCTCGCTTACTTATACTTACTTCCAAGAATACCCGGACACCTCCATCCTCCATTCATCACTCTGACGTCGTCGAAGGCTCCCACCCAAACCGTGCCGAGGCCCAGAGCCGTGGCCGCCAGCATGGCGAACGCGCAGGCGATCGTGGCGTCCTGGATCGCGTACAGCCTCGCGCCCCGCTCCCGATACTTCGCAGCCGAGCGCGCCTGCTTTCCGACTAGATCTACGATGCACCACCGCCCGTCGCGCTGTTGGACGTGGGGGACGGTGAGCGTCGCTACCTCGGACCGCCGCGGCCCGCAGCCCAGGAGGACCGCCAGGATCGGGCGATCTCGGAGTCCCTTTGTCGTCGTGATGTCCGGCGCGTTCAGAAGCGCCTGCGCCTGCTTCAGCGACAGCCAGTTCCCGAGACGGACACCTTTTGACGCAACACCCTTCACGCGCGTGATCCCGCTGGCGAGTTCGGGCGCCAGGAGCCCGTTGTCCGCAGCTTCGACCGCCAGCTTGCGCACCGCCGTGATCCGCACGTTGATGGAAACGGTGCCCAGCCCGCGGGGGGTTTCCCGCCGGAGTTGTCGCCGCTGATCCTCCCAGGGGACAATCTTCCCAGCGCCAACCCGCCCCCATCCGCCGATAGCGCCCAGCGGCAAGCTACATCGGGCGCCGATCGAGCTGAGCCAAACCGGCGCCACTGAGAACGCCTCGGCGGTTTGCTTCGATACTACTTACGGGCAGCTTGATTCTTTGACCGTACGGGCTCAGACCTTGTGCCGATCGTAATCGAAAGGTTCATCGAGCATGTGAAGCGTGGGTTCACCTTCGCGGGGAAGGTACACGGTCTTAAGAGGGGTACGCGGGAAGTCGGTCAACTTCCGCGCAACAGGGCCGTCGTCGGTCCACTCGTACACTGGGACTTCCCAAGGGTTGAAGGTATCGCTGAGGCCGCGTTCTTTAGCGATACGGTAGAGATGCAGGTTGCCGGGCTCGTGGCCTCCGAGCCAGAGGCCGACCAGGTCGACGCGGAATTTGTCTTTGCCGAACATCACCAGATTGGCCAGGTAGTCGGTCCCGACATTGAAGCCATCTCCATCGCGGCCGTAGATGCCTTCGATGATGGCCAGGCCGGTCTTCAGCACGCTCATGTTGTCGCACGTCTTCTGCGCCCAGAGCTCCTGCTCGATGGGCCGCAGGACGGTGCCGTTATGGTTCCCCCCACCGGTGTCATACCGGCTGTAGCCGAGCTTCCGGTGGCGCTCCAGGGAACCGTTCACCAGTTCCTCGACACGCGGATTAACCTCGGACTTGACCACATCCGAGGAACTCAGGACACTCGGCCAGCCGCCGCAGAAAGTGGTGAAAGGATGCGCCACCAGGCCCTGCTCGTTCTTCACGGTGAGCGTGAGCCCCATGCTGTGCGCCTTCCACTTGGCAATATTGAGCAGCCACGTGCCAGGTTCGTTCACCGGAGCGTAGTGCGGAATGCGCTTGAAGACCACGCCTTCCGGCACGGCGCTCCAGGTGGTCTCCCATCCTTCCCGCAAATGGCGCTCGCGGCGCTCGGGATCCTGGGTGACGATGCCGAGCCGGTCGTTGATATCCAAAAGGCCGCGCAGGTTCCAACTGGCGTAAGAGGTGGAATCGACGAAGGTGAAACGGGTGAGACCGAGTTCCTTCATGCCGGCCACAAGCCCCTCGTAGAATTGGGGATCGGTGCCTGTACCGAAGAGTTCCTCCGCCCGTCGCCCGCGAGGAGACAGACTGGTTGCGTTGGGTTTGAGGACGATGCGGTGGTCGATGGGGATGCCCGGACGGTCGCTGCCCACGAAGATGAGCCGCGCGAGCTTTAGACCTTCGTTTCGTTTGGCCTCGGCATCCATCTTGTGCGCCACGCTGGTGCGACGGATGAATACGGCCTTGGGGTTCCGCTCGATGAAAGAATGCGGCATGAAGTACCGCTGCTGCGCGGCCAGGGCGCGCGACGCCAGGGCAGCAGTCCCCAGGGCAGCCCCGCTTCTCAGAATATCGCGGCGATTCAGATGCATATCTTGCGTTCCTCAATTGAAAACGACCACTGCCAGACGTCTGAAACCGGGCACCAGCACATCGGTATTTTCGCCGCGGCGCGAGGTCCGCAGCGTGACGGATGGTTGGCCGGGACGCAACACGGTGGCCGAGCTGTAGATGCCTCGGACCTGAGCCATGATGTCGCCGCGGGTGGGCGACCCGTAGTTGACCAGGCGAAGAATCAGATTGCCACGTGCGCCCGCTTGCGAGGCCATGGCGATGACGGCGGACGCATCCCACAGGCGGACAGGCCGGCGGCCGGCGGCAAGGTCGAGAATATCCAGGGCGAAATCGCCGGGATCGATAATCGACTCCCTGTAAACGAGAATCCGGCCGGCGCCCAGCGTGTAGAAGCCTCGATCCTGGAACTGGCGGGCCGCTTTCAAGCCGTGCGCCTTCCACCAGGACGATGCGTCGCCGCCATCTACGACGAGGCTGGCGCCGGCGTTGGCATAAGCCAGCAAAAGCCTACCCAGGTCCGGCGACGGGGGATTAATCCCGGCCGCCACCACGATGGGGCGGCGGGACGCGTCGGGCAAAGGCACGCGCTCAGTGGACACCAACTCCGGCGAACCGCTCTGGCGGAACATCAGCGCGGCGATCTCGGCAGCGGTATCGCCCCGTTCTACCAGGACGGTGATGGTGCTCAGGGGAGGTTGGCGGAGAAGATCCTGGTTCTCCTTGAGCCAGCGGGCGGTCCGGGCCCAACTGGGACCACGCGGCGGTCGCTGCCGGGTCGCGGCGGAGCAGGGCATTGCGGTACGCCGCATCCGGCGCCAGC
>JBEKDV010000417.1:0-6918 GCA_050014175.1 Candidatus Solibacter sp.
CAGGTACGGCATCGGCGGGGATCCGATGAACCAGAACTGGTCGGCAAGTATCTCGACCAGGTTAAAGTGAAGTGCGAGTGACATCCCCTTCACTCCAACAAGCGAAATTAGAACCAGGGTGGCGCTGACCGCGGCTGTCGATAGCGCAATCAGAACGAACCGGAAATTGAGAAATAAGTGCCGGCGGGTTGCCGTCTTGACGAAGATTCTCTGCGCCAGGGTTACCGCGAACACGAACCCCAAAGAAACTGCCAGGCCAATCCCGTGTTCCGTTCCGAATGCGAAAGCAAGCCCGATGAACAGCCCGGTAAGCACCGCCTTCAGCCAGTCGCGAATGGGCAGTTGCAGCACCGCGAACGCAAAGATCGGCATGGTCGATCGCAGCGAAATGAGACTGTGTCCAACGAGGTACGGGCCCGCCATCCCGTCCGCCGGGAACAGCACTTCGATGATCATGATCGACGTTGCCGCGCCGATCCAAACCCGTGCCGCGCGACGCAGCGTCACCCAGGTGAAGACGCCCAGCGAGAGAAGAAACATGATGAGCGACGTCCACTCCCGGGATAACTCAGAGGCAATCAGGGAGTTGCCGCCAAACAGCGCGAAGAGGGGATAGTGCAGGTACGGAATGCCGATTCCGTGGAAGAAAACGAAATCCCGGCCGCCCACCTGTCCGGCCGCGATGCGGCGCAGCGGGTTGAGAATCTGAAACGGCCCGTCGTGGGAAAAGCCGTCGAACCACAGCGCCAGTTTCGCGCCTAGTACCAGATAGCTCAGGAACCAGGCTGCGATAAATGCTTGCGCGGCGCGAACCGCCCAGCGCGCCGCACGCCGCGGACGCGAAACCACCGAATCAGTCGCTCGCGCAAAACTACTATGCTCCAGTGAGGGTTTCACTTATCACCATTTTAGGGGAGAATCTCACGTGGCCATCGCGCCGCGAATGCAGTGGAGAATGATCCGGTACTGGTACCAGGCGTGTGCCAAAGCCGCGAAAACCCTTTTTCCCGTTGTCCCGGCTGCAACAGTTGGCTACCATAGCGCCAGAGACTCAAAGAAGGAAGTCATGTCGATTGATAGGATTAAGGGCGCAAACGGCGAAATCGGGCTCGTTACGGGCGCCAACGGTTTCCTGGGAAAGGCCATCTGCCGGGCTTTTACGGAGGCGGGTTTCGACGTCCGCGCGCTGGTCCGCAACCCCGGCGAGCAGCGGACCCTACATCCCATCGCCCGCGGCGGCATCTTCCGCTGCGACCTGCCCGGCGGCATTGACGAATCGGCGTTCGACGGAAACATCCGTGCGTTGATCCACTGCGCGTACAGCACCGCGGCAGCGCCGCCGGACCAGGTCCGGCGTATCAATATTGAGGGCACCGAAACCCTGCTCCGTCTGGCGAGGAAGGCCGGCGTCCGGCGAATCGTTTTCATCTCATCGCTGAGCGCCCACCCGGCAGCAACCTCGCTGTACGGACGGACCAAGCTGGAGCTCGAAGGCCTGTTCACCACATCGGCAGACACCGTCATCAAGCCGGCCACGATCATAGGCCCGGGCGGCGTTTTCGCTCACACGCGGCAGATGCTGCGACGGTTGCCCGTCGTGCCGTTGTTTTATGCGGACAGAAAACTCCAGACGATCTGGATTGGTGACGCTTGCGCAGCCATTCTGGCGGCCGTGCGGGGGGATCTCCCGGGCACTTTCGTTCTGGCGCACCAGCAGGCGATCCCCTTGCGCGAGTTCTATCGCGGCATCGCGTCTTTGGACGGGCGCCAACCGTTTTTTCTTCCTTTCCCCGGCGACCTGGCTGTCGCCATCTTGTCAACGCTCGAAAAAACGGGCGTCTCGCTGCCGATTCACGCCGATAACCTGCTGGGAATTCGAAACCTGCGCTGGTTCGATCCGAGTCGAGACATGACCGCTCTGGGAATTAGCCCGCTGTCGTTCGAGGAGTCCTTGAAGCGGATGGAGCGTTAGCCTGGCCGGCTATCTCGATCTGGCGGCCACCGGCTCCAGCGCCAATTCCCGGACGGCGGACGCGGCCATGCGGCGCGCATTCGCCATCAGCGTAAGCGTGAGTCCCTTGGCCGGCAGGAAACGCCAGCTCGATCCGTCGGCCACGTACACGTGTGAGGTGCCGTGCAGTTTTCCATCGGGGGCGGTGGCGCAAGGCCGTTTTTCTTCCGAGTACGGCAAAGTCCCTACATAGTGCAGACTGGCGCCGTGCATGGGCCGTGTCATTCCCATGGGGATGCATCCCAGGCGCATCAGAAAACGCAGCAATCGACGCTCGCTGGAGCGCATCCACTCCTTCTCGCGCGAGTGGAAGGCACAGCTTGCGATGACGGTGTTTTCGCCGCCTTCACGTCCCAACTTCAGCCAGCGGTCGGGGGAGGGGTAGTCGGGGAAATGGATGTTGATACAGGTGAAGGCGTTGACGATGAGGCGCATGAACAGGAGGCTCTGACGCGGCGGCAGCGGCACGTTCTTCATCAGGCGGAACAGCAGCAGCGAGCGGTACGAGTAGAGCTGCGCAAGGATATAATCCGGATTCTCCGCAGTGCGCATGAGCACCGTGAGTTGCGAAAGGCTGTGGCGCCGGTCCCGGGCCGGCCTGCCGAGCATCGACAGGTTGATGGCCGCGGCCCAGTGGTTCACATTGCATAAAACCGGCAGCTTGCTGTCGTAGTCGTCAAACGAAGCCAGCGTCAGGCGGCCGCTATTGATGGCGCCGGCCGCCAGCAGAACCTTGCGTGAGGTGAACGCCTCGTGAGTATTCGACCCGACTTGGCGGCACAACACGGTCACGCCACTCGCATCGTCCCGAAAACGAGTCGCCAGCCGCCCCGTCAAGTGCGTGAAATTCGGCAGTGCCTGCAATTTCTCGAGCGTGAACTTCGGGCGGTATACCGAGCGGCCGAGATCGGCCCAAAAGTCCATGTCGAATTGCGGGTTGGCCTGGCGGTCGCCCTTGGGCCGCGACAACATGGCGAGCAGGCTCTGCCCCATGTAAAGGCCGCGCTCGACATAGCGGCGTTCACCAGAGCGATAGCGGCGGAAGATGGACTCCGCGTTGGAATCGAGCGGCAGGGGAGGCTGAATCCGTCCATGATCCATGTTGGCGATCAGGGGCGTCAGCGCATCGTCAACCGGCCCGCTGATGCCGACCTCGTCCGCGGCGTGGGCATAGTACGGCTTGATCCACGCCGGGGAGATTCCGATCCGTTCCAGCTCAAAGTCCTCAAACGCGAAGCAGTTGGCTCCCCAACTGATGCCCAAGCCGCCCAGGCCGGTGCTTTGCAGAGGCAGGAATGTGTCCGATTGCATCGGAAACAGCGCATCCATGTCCCGAATCATGTGCATCCGGGCGGGCGTGAGATGCGCCCCGGCGCGCTCCTGGCTGCGCAGAACTTGTTTCGGGTCGTCGCCGAGGAAATACCGGTGCTGATGGGGATCGCTGCGGCGAACTTCCGAGAAAGGCAGGGCGGGAGGGATCTGCTGCAACCGGTCTTCTGTGTGCCCGACGTCAATCAGCGCGACCTTGCAGCCGGACGCCGCCGCTTCCATGGCGGCATGGGAGCCGCTCGGGCCGGAACCGATGATCAGGATGTCAAATTGGGGAGTTGCGCCGGACACGGATCAGGAGCCTAGTCCGCGGAGCTTTTGCCACACCAGGCAGAACGCCGCTATGACGCCGAGCGGCGCCAGGGCACAGACGGCAAACAGAGGACCCCTCGTAATCGGCTCGAATTCGAGGACATGATCCGGAGACGCTTCGCGCCGGGCGATTTCCAGAATCTCGGCCTCTTCTTGCGAAGCGGTCTGTGCGCGAGTCCAGGGAGATTTCACAGCTTACCGGCCTGCTCCTTCATTATAACAATCGCGCAGAGCGCCATCGCCGGCGAAGCCTACCGGCGAAGCCTACCGTCCCGCGGTAGCGGAGGCGGCGGCGGCTGATGGCTGCGCCAGGGGGGCTTCGGCAAGTTGGTGCTTCCGAACCTTCGTGTTGCGGCAGAGGGTTCCCCTCAACAGATTCAGAACGTAGCGATGCGCCAGGCGGGGCACAAATATCTTGGACTCTCCAGCTTTCCGCCGATACTCGTGAGACGGAACCTCGGTCACCCGGTATCCCCGATTCAGACAGAGCATGGCCATTTCCTGTTCGACGGTGGTCTTGTTCGCCCGGATCCCAATAGCGTTCCCCACCTCGGTGCTAATGGCGCGAAAACCATTCTGATAATCGGTGAGCCGCACACCGTACCGGTAATTGATAGCCAACGTGGTGAGAACACTGCCCACCAGGCGGATAAGCTCCGAGAAGGATCCGTACAGTTCATCGCTGCCGCCGCGCGTGCGCGAGGCGATCACCAAGTCGGCTTCGCCCGCGGCGATGGGGGCAACCAGCGCCGGGATGTCCTTTGGCTCATGAGAGCCGTCCGCGTCAATAAAGACCGCGATCCGGTGATACGCGGTCGCCAGACCGACCCGGATTGCATCCCCCTTGCCCAAGCCGTGGTCCAACACCACCCTGGCGCGTAATTGGCGCGAGATCTCATGCGTCCGGTCCGTGGAGTGCCCATCTACCACGATTAAGTCATCGGTCAGATGGCGGACGCCTAGGATGACGTCCCCGATGGTCTCTTCTTCGTTCCAAGCGGGAATCACGATGCTGTATGGAATTGTCGGCATTCTTGGTTTTCCTTTTCCTTCCGGTCGATTTGGTACTCAATTCGTCAGCGGTGACAAGTGTTGCTGCTGTACGATGGCAGGTGACCTCGGGGTCGAAGAAAATAGACAAGTAAATGCTAACGACTTGTTTGCGAGACGATCTGGTAAGTTTCCCGCAAATGTCCAGGGCAACGCTTAATTAACGGGCGAGTTATTAACGGGATAAGCTAACGTGCGTCCTGGGCAAATTTCGAGAACGCCAGTTGCGCAGCGGCGTTTTGGGAGTGTTCTGAAGGCCAAACAGCTCAATACGAAACAATAAACAGCGGATGGACAGGCTCCCGCCACCCTGAGGCACAGCAGCGCATTTCCCCTGCCTAGCACCCGCCGGATTGAGTGAAAAATTCCACTCTAACGTGCTTTTAATAGAACGTACCAGAACTCCGCAGCTTTTGTCAAGATCCAGGGTTGTCTTAGGGTCCTAGGCCGCAAGCTCAAGGGATCATCCTCTGAACATCCTTACGGCCAATGCGCTACAGCTCCTTCAAGCGGAAGTTGCGGTATTCCACCTTCATGGGCGGTGCCCCACGTGTACCTGCATGCCGATCTCGCCCTTCATCATGCGGCCCGCGGCATCGTCATCGATCACCACGCTCATCAGATGCCCGTTCAGCATGTGAATCAGCGTGTTGCCGCGGATGACCAGGTGGATCGCGTTCCAGTCCTTGCTGATGAACTCCGCCAGTGCGGCGGCGTCGCCGACGGTGGCCAAAATGATCGGCTTCCGGCCGCCCACCACGCGCGTCACCTAGCCGCGCACGGTTAGGAACAGGCGGCCCTTCTCCTCGTAGTTCTGCCCGGTGTAGCGGTTCGCTCCGTCGATATCGAACTGATACCCGCGCATGGCGAACTTTGTTGGTGGGCGTCACCATGTCCGGCACCACCACGTTGCGATAGTTGATGCCGCTGTTGCCTCCGCTGGTGATGCGGTAATCGGCCTTCAATTCGAAATCGGCGGGAGCGCCGCCCTTCCAGATGATGAAGGTGTTGCTCTTGATGATCGTCTCGGGCGTGATTTCGCCCACCAGCGCGCCGTCCTCGACACGCCAGTACTTGGGATCGCCTTCCCATCCGGCCAGGGTTTTGCCGTCGAAAATGGGACGGAATCCCGGTTCGTCGCCGGTGGCCGGTTCGGGACGGTCGGACTGTTTTGGAACGTATTGCGCGGCCACCCTGCGTGTTTCAATCCACGCCGGGAGGCGTTTCTCTGAGCGGGAACAGTGTCAATCCACGCCCCCCGCGCGGGGGGCGACAGAGCACGGAAGAGAATGTGGCGATAGCCCATACGCCCTTCGCTGGCGGGCTACGGCGATACGAGAAACACCCACTTGTCGCCCTTGTGCCCAACGACAGCGGAGCTCCGGGCGTGCTTGGCGATCCAATCCGTCATGGTCTGGGAGCTTGCGCCAGTGTGATACAGCATAAACACACGATGACCAGCCAGGAATTCCCGAGCCGGATACACGGGGAGCGGATAGATGGCCGTCCAGTTCTTTACGATGTTCTCATTCGTGGGGTCCGGATTGGGGACTTCAGGCGGGGTCGTGAGGTAAACCAGACGATCTCGCAAGGGTGGCGGAGCGTTCTGCATAAGCTCGATAAATTGCTGACCTTCGCTGACCACGATGGGCAGATCCTCCCGCGCAGCTTGAAGCACGTCGATTTCGGGGACCGCCGGATTGTGTCCGATCTCTCGAATCGACGCCACCATCATCACCAATACCAGGAGAGATGACAGGATTCGGGCCAAGATGGTTCCCCGCGGCAACAGGGATACGAGCAATGCGGCGATTGCGGAGTAACCGAAGAGCGCGGGCAGGGTGTAACGGACATGGAAGGTATTGGTAAACATTCGAGCAAATGCAAACACCAATAGTGGAAACAACACAAGAGAGATCCCGAGCACGGCTTCGCTGAGACTGAATCCACCTCGGTCCGGGGACTCTGTTGAGGGAGTCCAAACGAATCGGGCCGCAAGAAACAGGACCGCACTACATGCCATGAGCATGCCCCAGCCCGGAGGCGCAAACAATTGTTGGTAGGCATCGACAAGCGCCTGCGGGGTCGGGCGCGCATAGTGTGCGCTGAGCAGCGCGTTGATCGGGAGGGTTGAAGTCCCTCTGGCGCTCGAATGAGGAGCGCCATATCCGAACGCGGGGGTAATGCCTCGCGGGCCGGGAGAGAGGAAGGTATGG
>JBEKDV010000418.1:0-6905 GCA_050014175.1 Candidatus Solibacter sp.
CGGCCGGCGTCCAATCGCGGCAGCAGATCAGCCTTCCTTGTGGTGAAGACCTCTGGGATGCCTCAACTGAATCTGAAAGACTTAGCTGGCTCAAACCCCGCGAAGTGCGAAAGTCGGGCTAACATCCCGGCCCCGGCCGGCATTCGCCTTAAATAGGAATCCGGGTGCATACCGGGGGACTTTTTGTCCATGAGACTCGTCTTACCGGCCATGACTTCTCCATTGCGCCTGCTGCCGCTGATCTGCGTCTCTTTAGCGGCTGCTTTTGCCCAGACCGGACCTGCCGGACCTGCCGGACACTGGGAGGGCGCTATACAACTGCCGGACCGCGATCTGCAGATCGCGGTGGATCTTGCGAAGGACGATAAAGGGGCGTGGATCGGAGCGTTCGCGCAGACCACGCAGAACGTTCGGAATGTGGCACTTGCCGACATAAAAGTCGATGACAAGAGCGTCAAGTTCCGGATCGCGGCGGGCGGCTCGAACGCTCCCGACTTCGACTGCACGCTGCAAGGTCCGACGGCGATGCGGTGTACGTTGACCACTCCGGGCGGGTCGGTCACGTCGGCCATGAAGCGCACGGGCGAGGCCAAGGTGGATTTGCCCAAATCGAGTCCCGCGGTCTCCGCGGAGCTGGAAGGCAACTGGGAAGGAACGATCGAAACGCCGAATGGCAGCCTGCGCCTGGTGGTACATTTCGCGAACCAACCGGACAAATCGGTGAAGGCGACGATGGACAGCCTGGATCAGAACTCGATGGGCTTGCCGCTGGCGGACGTCGTGCAGAAGGGATCGGCGGTGGAATTCCAATTGCCTCTGGTAAACGGCGGATACAAGGGCACCTTGAACAAAGAGGCCACCCAGATGGCGGGCGATTGGAGCCAAGGCGGCGCTTCGCTGCCGTTGATCTTGAAGAAGTCCCCGGCGAAGTAGGCGGCGCCTTGCGCCACCGACTTTGCGGGCCTACTGGCGGGAAGCGGCGTCGGCGGCCTTCTGGCGGGCTTTCTTTTCCTTGCGGGGCAAACGGGACTTGCCGCTCTTGGCGAGTTTGGGGATTTTGATGTGCTTGGGGGGAGTTGCCGGTTTGGCGACTACCGCCGCGGGGGCAGGGGCCACTTGGCTATCTTCTTTTTTCTTCTTCTTGTCGGCCATGGATATCCTCGGAGGCCGTGCGCGCCCTTTGGGGCGTGGCGGCGCGACCGCAATTACGCGGCAACTATTTGATTCTTTTGGGTTGGGGCGGAAGTGGTGGTGGGCGGATAGTGCCGATGGAGGTAGTTCTGAATCTGGACTTTCTGGCTAGCCAGAACGACCCTTCCCCACCGGATATCGCCGGTACGCACATCGTATTCACCGACAACGTAGGAGTTGGTTGTCAGCACAGAAATCGGCCCATCCGGCTTATTTCGCAAACAGTAATACGACTCGTTAATCGTTTGGGGACCGTGCATCTGCTTAGTATAGCGTGAATTAGGCGCAAAGTGGTAGGACCGGTCGATGGAGAATCGGCAGATCTTGGAGGGAAGTCGAGGCTGCTGACCGCTTGCTCACGCGCGCGGCTCGGATGGGGTCTGCCCACTCGACCCCGTTTAATCGCAGATGGATGCCCGATTCGGCTATTTAGGCCTGTTTTACTTGAACTTGCGGAGACTTCGGGTGAAACTGGACTAAAATGGGCATCAATATCGGTCTGGACATCGGGGCGATCAGCCTGAAGCTCGCCGCGCTGGGTAAACCGGCGGACCGAGCGACGCTGGAAGCGGTGTGCGCGGCGCATACGGAGTTCCGGCTGATCTCGCTGGGCGACCGTCCGCTGCTACTCTCCGATTACCGGCGCATTGCGGGCAGCCCGATCCAATCCACCTACGACCTGCTGAGGGAGCTGTACGAAGTTATCCCCGAGGACCGGGTGGAAGGCATACGGGTGACGGGCAGCGGGAGCCGGACGATCGCCAAGGTGCTGGGGCTCTTCTTCGAAAACGAATTCAAGGCGATCGCGCGCATGATCGCCACCTGGTACCCGCAGGTGCGCACGGTGTTCGAACTGGGCGGGGAGAGTTCCAAGTACATACGGCTGGAGAACGGCGGAATTCAGGATTACGACCGCTCGGGGGAGTGCGCGGCGGGCACGGGGAGCTTTTTGGACCAGCAGGCGCTGCGCATGCAGTACTCGGTGGAAGAGGTGGGCGAACTGGTGTGCGGGGCGGGATGCGCGGCGCGGATCGCGGGACGGTGCAGCGTATTCGCCAAGAGCGACATGATCCACGCGCAGCAGAAGGGCTATTCGCCGGCGGAGATACTGCGCGGGCTGTGCGATGCGGTGGCGCGCAATTTCAAGAGTTCGGTGGTGAAGGGGCGGCCGGTGGAAGCGCCGGTGGCGCTGATTGGCGCGGTGTCGCAGAATGCGGGGGTGGTGAGGGCGTTGCGCGAGGCCTTCTCGCTGACGGCGGAACAGCTCTTCGTGCCGGAGGAATATGCCTGGTGCGGCGCCATCGGCACGGCCATTCTGGAGGCCGGGGAACAGCGCAAGCGTTCCATTCTGGACGTACACCGCTTGCGCCAGCACGACGTGGAAGAGAGCTTCCAGGACACCAAGCCGCTTTGCACGGAAAACGTGGTGCAACTGCGCGACCGCGTGCCGGTCTACGTGCCGCCGGCCAACGACGGACTGATCGAGGCGTATCTCGGCCTGGATATCGGGTCGGTATCCACCAACGTGGTGGTGCTGGACGAAGACGGCACGGTGGTCCACGACGTGTATCTGCGCACGGCGGGCCGGCCGATCGAGGCGGTGCAGCAGGGGCTGGCCGAAGTGGAGCGAATCTGGGGCAGCCGGTTGAAGATCCGCGGCGTGGGGACGACGGGCAGCGGGCGCGAACTGATCGCCGAGTTCGTGGGTGCGGACGTGGTGAACGACGAAATCACGGCGCACAAGACGGGCGCGATCCACATCAGCAACACGCTGGGCGGCGAGCCGGTGGATACGATTTTCGAGATCGGCGGGCAGGATTCGAAGTTCATCTCCATCGAGAACGGGGTGGTGGTGGATTTCGCCATGAACGAAGCGTGCGCGGCGGGCACCGGGTCTTTCCTGGAAGAGCAGGCGGAGAAGCTGGGCATCAGCATCAAGGGGGAATTCGCGCGCCTGGCGCTGAGCGCGCAGAGTCCCACGCGGCTGGGCGAGCGCTGCACGGTGTTCATGGAGCGCGACGTCACGGGGTGGATGCACAAGGGCGAGACGGTGCCGCATTTGGTGGCCGGCCTCGCGTACTCCATTGCGCTGAACTATCTGAATCGGGTGGTGCGCGGGCGGAAGATCGGCAAGGTGATTTACTTTCAGGGGGGGACGGCGTACAACGACGCGGTAACGGCGGCGTTCGCCAGCCTGCTGGGGAAGAAGATTACCGTGCCGCCGTACAACGGGGTGATGGGCGCGGTGGGGATGGCGCTGATCGCGCGCCATTGGCACGCGGCGACGCGGGGAGAGAGCCGGTTCCGGGGCTACGATCTGCACAAGCTGGAACTGACGACGCGCGATTTCGTGTGCAAGGCGTGCACCAACCTCTGCGACATGAAGGAATTCGTGATCGAGGGGCAGAAGAGCTTCTGGGGCGACAAGTGCTCCGACAAGTTCCGCAAGCCTTCGACGACGGGGCGCAAGCCGGTAATCGAAGACCTGTTCGCCTACCGCGAGGCGTTGCTGGAAGCGCTGCCCACGGCGGCCGGCGGGAAGTTCAAGATCGGCCTTCCCCGCGCCATGTCGATGCTGGACCGGATGCCGTTCTGGAAGCGCTATTTCGCCGAACTGGGGCTGGAGGTGGTGCTGTCGCCGGTGACGGATCCGCGCATCTCGGCGGGCGGTATCGAGCTCTCCGTGGCGGAGCCCTGTTATCCGGTGCAAGTGGCGCACGGGCATGTGCAAGCGCTGACGGCGGCGGGAGTGGACTACGTGTGGCTGCCGGTGATGGCGGACGCGGAGGCGGGCGACGATGGCTGCGCGTCGCACTATTGCCCGTGGAACCAGACGCTGCCGTGGGTGCTGAAATCGGCGCCGGGACTGGAGGCGCACGCGCCCAAGTTCCTGACCCCGACGCTGCATTTCCGCCTGGGAGCGGAGCAGATCAAGAAAGCCCTCGCGGAGACCATGCGGCGCGTGGGCGTGACAAGGCGGGTGAGCGACCGCGCGGTGGACGCCGCCTATACCGAGCAGCGCAAGTTCCAGGAGCAGTTGATGGAGGCGGGGCGCAAGGCGCTGGCGGCGCTGGAAGAGAGCGGCGAGCCGGGGATTGTGCTGGCGGGGCGCGGGTACAACATGTACGATCGCGGCGTGAATTGCGACATCCCGCGCAAACTGCGCCATAGGTATGGCGCCAACGTGATCCCGCTGGATTTCCTGGTGACCGGGAACGAGCCGCTGAGCGAGATGCACGCCAACATGTTCTGGATCTCCGGGCGCAAGATTCTGGAGGCCGCGCGCATCGCCTCGCAAAAGCCCAACCTGCACATGATCTACCTGACCAATTTCAAGTGCGGGCCGGACAGCTACATCAAGCACTTCGCGCGGCAGGCCGCGGGAGAGCCGCTGCTGATCTTGCAGTTCGACGGCCATGGCAATGACGCCGGCTACATGACGCGCTGCGAAGCGTACCTCGACAGCAAAGGAATTCTGCGATGCTACCAATCTACGACGGACCAGGCGTCAGCGAAGCCCCCGGCGACACACCAGGCCGCGAGCCAGGCAAGCCCGGCGACCATCCACTAAAGGGGAAGCGCATCTACATTCCGCCGATGGCTTATGGCAGCGCGCGCGCCTTCGCCAGCGCTTTCCGCGCGATCGGCCTGGAAGCCGAGCCCACGCCGCCTTCCGACAACCGGACGCGCGAGCTGGGCGCGCGTTACACGTCGGGCGACGAGTGCTATCCGGCGAAAGTGACGGTGGGCGACTTCATGAAGGTGGTGGAGAACCCCGCGGTGGATAAGAAGCGGATCGCGCTGTTCATGCCGACGGCGCAGGGTCCGTGACGCTTCGGGCAATACGCGCCCTACCTGCGGCAGATTCTGGACGCCAACGGGTACGCCGAAGTGGAAATACTTTCTCCCACCAGCCAGAACGCGTACGATGGCCTGGGGACGCTGGCCGGCGCCTTCGTGCGCACCGGTTGGCGGGCGCTGCTGGCCGCCGATCTGTTGCAGAAGCTGCTGCTGATGTGGCGTCCCTACGAAGAGCGCCGCGGCGACAGCGAGCAGACCTACGAGGATTCGCTGGCCGATCTGTGCTGCACGCTGGAGAGCACGACCGCCGAGCCCGGGGTGCAATTGCAGGCGCTGCGCGATTGCATGGTGCGCTGCCGCGACCGTTTCCGCCGGCTAGCGGCGCGGCGGGACAGGTCGCAGCCGCTGATCGGCATCGTGGGCGAGATTTTCTGCCGGCTGAACACGTTCAGCAACGACAACCTGGTGGCGGCGCTGGAGCAATACGGCGCCGAGGCGTGGCTGAGCGATATCGTGGAGTGGATCTGGTACACCAACTCGGAACATTTCCGGAAGTTGAAGCTGGAAGGCCGCCTGTGGACGCTGGAGGCTCTGGGGGCGTGGGTGCGCAAGCGCGTGCAGAAGCACGATGAGCACGTGCTGGTGGACGTTTTCAAGGACGATTTCGTGGGCCGCGAGGAGCCGGACATCTACGAAGTGCTGGAGTGCGCGCGTCCGTATCTGCCGCGCGAGGGAGCGTTCGGCGAGATGGTGCTGAATGTCGGCAAGGTGGTGTACCTGGCGAAGAAGGGCGCGGCGGGGATCATCGACATCAGCCCGTTCACGTGCATGAACGGGATTGTGTGCGAGGCGATTTATCCGCGGATCAGCCGGGATCTGGGTGGGTTGCCGATCCGCAATTTCTACTTCGATGGCACGCAGGCGGACCTGGATCGGGATCTGGGGGTATACATGGAGCTGGCGCGGACGTACCGGAAGAAGGTGGCGTAAGAGAGGTGGGACAGACGATCGCCTTTCGTCGTCTGTCGCGCTTTCAAGGCCTCCATGCTTTAGGATGCTGTAGAATGGGGTCGTATGCCTGATACGGCGGGCCTTCGTGGAACCGAAACGTTTCAACCACCGCTGCCCAGCCTGCGCGGACTAATCTCGGTCGAGGAGTACTTGCAGACCTCGTACTCACCAGACCGGGAATACCGCGACGGACTGGTATTGGAGCGCAATGTGGGAGATAAGGAACACTCTCGATTGCAGGCCCGGCTGGCTCATTATCTGGGCCAGCGCCGGAAGCAATGGAACATCGAGGTCTATACCGAACTGAAAGTCCAGGTCGAGGCGAAGTGGTTTCCGCTTCCCGACGTATGCGTGTACATGCTGCCCGACTTTGAAGGGCATTATCCGTCGAAGCCACCGGATCTGTGGGTGGAGATTCTGTCGCCATCCGATATTGCGCAAGATGTTGTCGAGAAGACCAGAAGGTTGCTGGCGGGCGGCGTCCCACACGTATGGATCATCAATCCGGCGACCCTCACCAACGAGTTCCATTCCGCCGCCGGGATTCAGCAATCGAGCGACATTCTCGTCGTGCCGGGAACTCCCATCGAGATCAAGCTTTCCGACGTCATGGCCGAGTAAATCCTTTCCCTTGTTTCTAGGATCAGCCGCGATCTTCGCAAGGCTGCCCGCCAAATGGGAAATTCCGTTCACCGCAAAACAGAGGACGCGGCAGAACATATTCAGCCGCCGATGAACACGGATAAACGCGGATAAGCACCTTTGTGTTCATCGGCGTTTATCGGCGTTTATCGGGTGCGCCAGGCCAAGCCTGGCTGATCTTGTGAGATGAAAGGAACTCACCATGTAAATTGCCCATTCGACATGTAGCCAATCGGGCGTGAAGCGGGGCAACCCGTTCT
>JBEKDV010000419.1:0-6889 GCA_050014175.1 Candidatus Solibacter sp.
CGTTCAACGCCGAGTACGGCGATTTCAGCGGCCTGGGCGTGGTGCATATACGCACGCGCGAGAGTATGCCGGATGTGTGGACGGTGCGGATGCAAGGCGGATCGTTCTCTAGCGAGCGCGGCTTCTTCAGCTTCAGTCCCGAGCTCCCTCACGGCGACGCGCTGTTCGCCTACGAGGGGTCGCACACCGATGGTCCGTTCCTATCGCCGTTACGCTATACGCGCCACAACCTGACCGGCAGTCTCACCCAGCGGCTCAGGCAGCGGCGCAGCTTCGGCCTCAAATACAACGTTGGCACGAACGATTTTTACTCGTCGGGCCAGATACCGCTGGATGAAGTGGCGGCGGGCGGGCTGGACCGCTTCGGGTACATCGACCCGAGCGATGGCGGCCGCGTGCGCAGCGGCACGGGCAGCGCCTACTTCCGCCAGGCGGATGCGCACGGCGGCGTGCTCAAGGTGGATGGCTTCGTGACGCGGTCGCTGTTCGATCTCTACTCGGATTTCACCTTCTTTCTGCACGACCCGGTGCACGGCGATGGAATCCAGCAGCACGATTCGCGGCTCGTCGAAGGCGCCAACGCGCAGTACCAACTAGCGCACAAGATCGCCGGATTGCAGGCGCTGCTCACCACCGGCGCCAACTTTCACGACAACCAGATCAACGTGGGGCTGTACCCGCGCGAAGGGCGAGTGCCGCTCGGTGTGAACACGCGCGATCATGCCGTCGTCACCAACGGCGCGACGTACATCCAGGAGAGCGTGGCGCTCGTGGGCGGGCGCATGGTGCTGGGCGGCGGCCTGCGCCTGGACGAATTCTACTTCCAGGTGGCGGGCCGCGAACCGGTAGCGGCCACGCTCGCCCAGCCTAAGGCCAACGTGAGCTTCCGTCCGTCGGTTGGGTTGCCGGTGACGCTCTACGCCAACTACGGACGCGGCATTTCCACCGCCGACGCGCGCGGCGTGGTGCAGCACCCCGAGGAGCCCGCCGTGTCCACGACGGATTTCTATCAGGTGGGCAGCGCGCAGCGCTTCGGGCGGATTTCCACCAGCATCGACGCCTTCTGGATCGACCGTTCCAACGAGCAGGTCTACATCCCCGACGACGGGTCGTTCGAGTTCAAGGGGCCGAGCCGGGCCTACGGAGCGGAGGCCAAGATGTCGGTGGAGTTGACGCACCATCTCTCGCTCAACGGCGGTCTTACCAAGGTGGCCAACGCTTTTTACCTCGGCACGTCCCCGCGGATTTATGTGGACAGCGCGCCGCACTTCACGGCCAACGCCGGCCTGACGCTGGCCGACTGGCACGGCTGGAGCGGGTCGCTGCGCATGCGGGCCATCAATCATTACCGCCTGGATGGCTTGGACGCGTCGATTGTGGCGAGCGGGCACACCGTGTTCGACATGGGCCTCTCACGCCGCATCCGGCGAGGCGTGGAATTCCATCTGGCGCTGGATAACCTGACCAACCGGGATTACTGGGAGACGCAGAATTACTTCGAATCGCAGTTACCCGGCGAGCCCCCCATGTTCCGCATACACGGCACGCCGGGATACCCGCTGACCGCCGTAGTGGGACTTACTTTCCGCCTGAAGGGGAAATAAGCCGGCGCGCGGCGGCGCGCGGCGCGTACTACAATACCTAGCGTGCAACGCAGAACCTTTCTCGCCGCCGCCGCCGGCGCGGCCGTCGTAGCCGCCACTCCCCTGGCCGCGGACATCCCGATCGTCGACACCCACATCCACCTCTTCGACCCCACCCGCCCACAGGGGATTCCGTGGCCGGGCAAGGACGACCGAGTGCTCTACCAGCCCGCGCTGCCGGACCGCTATCGCAAACTCGCCGCTCCCCTGGGAATCACCGGCGCCATCGAGGTGGAGTGCAGTGCGTGGCTGGAAGACAACCAGTGGGTGCTGGACGTGGCGGCGAAAGACAGCATCATCGTGGGCACGGTGGGCAATCTCGAACCCGGCCAGCCGGAATTCGGCAAGCAGCTCGAGCGGTTTCACCGCAACCCGCTGTTCCGCGGCATCCGCTACGGCAACCTGTGGGGACGGAACTTCGCGGCGGAAGCCGCCAAGCCGGCGTTCGCCAGCGACCTCAAACTACTGGCCGGCGCCGGGCTGGCGATGGATACCGCAAACCCCAATCCCGAGCTGATCGAAACCGTCGTGCGCCTCACCGACCGCGTCCCCGAACTGCGCCTGGTGGTGGACCATCTGCCGCAATGCACTCCGCCTTCCGATGCCGCCGGGCTGGCGGCCTACCGTGCCAATCTGCGGGAGCTCGGCAAGCGCCCGCAGGTTTACGTGAAGCTCTCGGAGATCATCCGGCGCATCGACGGCAAAGTGGTCGAGGACCCCGCTTTCTATCGCGCCCGCCTGGACGAACTCTACGGCATCTTCGGCGAAGATCGCGTGCTCTACGGCAGCGATTGGCCCAACAGCGATCTGTGGGCGCCTTACGCCAAAGTGCTGAGTTTGGCGCGCGACTACTTCAGCCGCAAGAGCCGCGCGGCGCAGGAGAAGTACTTCTGGAAGAATTCGGTGGCGGCGTACCGCTGGGTAAAACGGGAGAGCGGCCAACCGCAGTCCGCCGGTGGAGTATGATTCCATCATAAGGAGGGATCATGAATCGAAGACAGTTTTTGCAAGCCTCTTCCTCGGCGGTGCTGGCGGCCGAACTCGCGGCCTTTGCCGATACGCCGATTCCCATGGGCAAACTGGGCAGGACCGGATTGCAGGTGACGCGCATCACCCTCGGCGGCGCCCACATGCGCTTCGGCACCGAGGAGAACGCCCTTAACATCATCCGCCGCGCGCTCGATCTGGGCATCAACTTCTTCGACAGCGCGCGCAAGTATAACGATGGCGAGAGCGACGCCTGCTATGGCAAGGTCATCACGGGCAGCATCCGGCAGAAGGTCTTCCTCATGTCCAAAGCCGAACTGCGGACGCGCGACGAAGCCATGGGGCAGTTGGAGGGCACGCTGCGCGCCATGAAGACCGATTACCTCGACCTCTGGCAGTGCCACGAGGTGGTCACCCAGGCGGAGGTCGACAAGATCCTCGGCCCGGGTGGATCGCTGGAGGCGTTCGTGCAGGCCAAAAAGCAGGGCAAAGTGCGCCACATCGGCTTCACCGGCCACGCCGATCCAGACGTGCATCAGCGCCTGCTGGCCAGCTTCGATGGCTGGGAAACCGTGCAGCATCCCGTCAACCTGGTGGACCCGCACTACCTGAGCTTCATCCGGAACGTGCTCCCCAAGGTCCGCGCCAAGGGCCTGGGCTTGTTGGCGATGAAGTGCAACGCCATGGGCGGGATCGGAAAAAACAAAATCGCCACCTACGCCGAGTGCCTGCGCTTCACCCTCAGCCAGGACATCGATACCGTAGTCTCCGGCGCCACCACGGTGGAGGAACTGGAGCAGAACGTCGCCACCGTGAAGGCGTTCCACAAGATGACGCCACAGGAACAGTCGGACCTGCTGACCCGGACAAAGAACGGGCCGGTGGGGATTCAGGTGGAGAACTACAAGAAGGCTCCCACCGGCGGCGCGCTGCCCGCCCATCGCGACGGCGACCGCGGGTAAGGGCGAAGGCGAAATCTAGGTAGCCCGCGCGTGCGCGAGCATGTAGCGCTGTTGTGGTTGACGCCAGAGGGGGCGCAAGGTAAGGTGAAGGCATGGAACTCACGGTCCACATTCCCGACGATATCGCCGAACGCCTTGGCGACGGCGTGAATGACGACCTCTCCCGCCGCGCCCTGGAGTCCTTGTTGGCGGAAGAATACAGGCAGGGCCATCTCAATAAGCCGGATTTGCGGCGCTTGCTCGGTTTTGAAACCGGCTACGAGATCGACGGCTTCCTGAAGGCTCACAACGTCTATGAGGACTACTCCATGGAAGATTTTGAGCGCGAACGGGAAGCTCTGAGAAGCTTGGGGTTCTGAAGCGTGCGGCTCGTTATCGCCGATACCGGCCCGCTGAATTATCTGATTTTGATCGGGCACATCGACCTCCTTCGGGATTTGTTTGAAAAAGTGGTCCTCCCCACCCCCGTACAAAGCGAATTAGCCTCCAGCAAAGCTCCTCCTTTCGTACGGGATTGGGTTGTCAGCCTTCCGGCCTGGGTAGAAGTGCATGAAGCCCCCGTCGGTCAAGCTGAAGACGCTTCGCTAAAAGGAATCGACGCAGGCGAAAGAGCCGCCATTCAACTGGCCGCCTCACTCCATGCGGACCTGTTGCTGATGGATGATCGCAAGGGTGTCCACGCGGCTCAACGAAAAGGCCTTCGCGTGACAGGCACCCTGGGCATCCTCGACCTGGCGGCGCAACGTGGCCTGGCGGAGTTCGCTCAAGCGGTGAACCAGCTTCGGCAGACCAACTTCAGAGTTCCCCAAGCTCTACTCGATGCGCTGCTGGAAAAACACAAGGAGAACAAAGGACGTGTCTGAAACCGCCCTTGTCTCGATGCGCCTTGCTTCATCGGCGGTTTTGCCCGCGCCGATCGGGATTTGAGACAGCACCCCCCGGCAAAGCGGCCCCCAACAACCCAACTTCCGCCGTGCTATAATCGTCTAGTCTTTCCTGCAAAGATCCAGGGAATAATTATGCCGAAGCTGAAGACTCACAAAGGTGCGTCCAAGCGGTTCAAGAAGACGGGCACGGGCTTAGTGGTTCGCAATCATGCCTTTGGCCGTCATATCCTGACCTCGAAGCCGCACAAACGCAAGAAGAAGTTGCACCAGAGCGTGGTTGCCGACAAGGCGGACCAGCCGGTGTTGAAGCGCATGATTCCCTACTAGACCCGCGGGTTTAGTGGAATGCGCGATTTGCGCGGACGGTGCGCGTGGCACGTGCCCGATTCCGCCAATGACGACCAGCCAAATTAAAAGGAGACAAACGTGCCTAGAGTAAAACGTGGTACCCACCGCCGGGCGTCGCGAAAGAAGGTTTTAGCCCGCGCCTCCGGTTATTTTCTCACCAAAAGCAAACTGTACCGAGCCGCCATGGAGGCCGTCGACCGCGGCCTGAAGTTCGCCTACGTCGGACGCAAGCGCAAGAAGCGCGACTACCGCCGAATCTGGATTGTCCGCATCAATGCGTCCTGCCGCGCCGCCGGTATTTCCTACAGCAAGTTTGTCCATGGCCTCAAGGCCGCCGGCATCGATCTGAATCGCAAGGTTCTGGCCGAGGTCGCGCTGCATGACGATGCCGCTTTCCGCAACCTGGCGGAGCTGGCGCAATCGGCCCTTGCCGTGAAGGAGTCGGCCCGGGCTGCCCTGGAGAAAGAATGAGCCCGGCCGAGCAGCAAAACGATTCCCTCAGCAGCCTGGAAGACCGCATCCAGCGCGCCGTGCAACTGGTGGCGCGCTTGCGCCAGGAGCGGGAAGCCGCCGTCGAAGAAGCGGCCGAAGCCCGGCGCGAGGCGGCACGCCTCGCCGAAGAAATCAAAACCCTGCAGGCGGAACGCAAGCAGGTGCGCGGCCGCATCGAGAAGCTCCTGGGCCAGATCGATCAACTGAGCGCCTCCTAGCGGGGCGCATCGGGTTTTTGGGGGGAGTATTGCATGGAAAACAGCGCTCCCGATAGACAGCAAGTCCGTGTCACCATACTGAGCCGGCCGTACACCCTGCTCACCAGCGGCGATTCTCGCGAAGTCGAAGAGGTCGCCTCCAGCGTCGACGAACTGATGTTGTCGATTGCCGCCAAGGCGCCGAACGCCGACTCCACCCGCATCGCCGTATTGGCGTGTCTCCACCTCGCCGACCGGCTGCGCACGCTGGAGCGCGATCTCAGCCAGCTCAAGCAACGCGTGGACCGCAAGAGCGAAGAGTTCGCCGGCATGCTGGAGCAACTCATCGAAGGCACGGGAGAGCGCCCATGATCTGGCGCATGGCACTCGCGGCACTGGCCGGCGCGGCGCTATTTGCCGCCACCGCCTACCAGACCGAAATCGCCCAATGGCGCCGCCAGCGGGAAGAGAGTTTGCAGCGCGACGGCGGATGGCTCTCCGTGGCGGGCCTGTTCTGGCTGCACGAAGGCGCCAACACGTTCGGCAAGGATCCGGGCAACGAAATCGTCCTGCCCGATGGCGAGGCCAAGGCAGGCGTGTTCGAACTGCTCAACGGCAAGGTCACGGTGCGGATGGATGGCGCCACCCGCGAACTCTGGCCCGATTCTCTCGACGTCGCCAAAGTGGGCCGTCTCAGCCTGTTCGTCATCAAACGATCGGACAAATACGGCATTCGGCTCAAGGATCCCCAGAGCCAATACCGCCGCGAATTCCACGGCATCGAAACCTACCCGGCGCAGGAAGAGTACAAGCTGACCGCCAGATGGGTGGCGGAGCCGCGCAAGATTCCGATTCTGAACGTCCTGGGCCAGACCGAGCCGATGGACAGCCCCGGTTATGCGGTATTCAATCTGCACGGCCATGAGTACCGCCTTCGCCCGTACCTGGAAACGGCCGACGCCAAAGAGCTTTTTTATGTATTCCGCGACCTGACGAGCGCCAAGGAAACCTACGGCGCGGGCCGTTTTCTCTACTCGGCCATGCCCGCCGAGGGCCGGGTGGTGCTCGATTTCAATAAGGCCTACAATCCGCCGTGCGCGTTCACACCGTACGCCACGTGCCCGTTGCCGCCGCCGGAAAACCGCTTGGCGGTGCGCATCGAGGCCGGCGAAAAGAAGTACGGGCATTAGGCCGGCATTGCCCGCGCTTTTCGCATAGAGACAGGGTCGAAAAACCACCCTACTAATCGCCGTCCCAGTGGCGCCCCTGGTGGGGCAGGCGCTTTCGCCTGCCAACCCGGGGGCTCGATTGGGAGTTGGCAGGCGAAAGCTAGGGACTTGCAAAATTCCGGATCCAGAGCCCCTGGTTGGTGT
>JBEKDV010000420.1:0-10366 GCA_050014175.1 Candidatus Solibacter sp.
TCCATCATCTGCAACGCTTCGGCCTTGGATTGTTGTGGGGGGACGCCACCGGCGCCGTCCTGCAATCGCAGAGCAGCTCCGCTACAGCCGCCTGGGGCACCGCCGCGGATGGCGCGGCGCAGGTCTACGAGGCGGGCGACTTACATGCGGCATTCAGCGTGGCGGGCAATCCGGTACAGCCCAAACCGGGATCCATGGACTTGCCGCCGGGCAGCCTCACCGTCACCTATCCTCTCGGCGAAAAAGGAGAGAAGGCGCTGGAGTTCACCGCGAACGGCATTGTGGTGAAAGTGCGTCACAGCGGCGAATTCACGGAGTTCATCCCGTTGCTGCAAAGCGGAGACGAAACAACCGCCGGCTTCACCGTGAGCTTTGACCCGCCGGCGACGGAAAACCGCGTGGCGGCCAACGCGGAAGTCGGCAAACGCAAGCTCGTGGTGGTGCGCCTGAAGGCCAAAGACACCCTGACCTACCGGCTCCAGTTTGCGCCATAGGCTTCGCGGCCGCGCGTCTTCGGCCTACACCTTCTCCGGTACAATATACGGCGTCCGGTACACGCGCGTGAGCAATCGGTTCGCTTCGGGCTCCCCCGGAAACGTCATCGTCTGCGGGTCGAACTTGAGCTTCTTTCCAACCCGATAGCTGATGTTTGCCAGGTGCGCCAAGTCCGCCGCCAGAACACCGACCGCCACATCCGCATTCAGATCCTTCGCATTCCGGCTGCGCACCGCCTTCAGGAAGTTCTGAAAGTGGGGACCGTTGTGGCTCACTTCTTGGTTGTCTTCGGCCTGTTCGTCCATAGTCTTCTCGCCGCGCTCCCCCTTGTAGACCTGGAAACTCGAGGGGCCGACGGCCATCCAGCCGTCGCTGCCATAGAATAGGTCGCCGACGCTTGGGCTGTACGTCCGGTTGGAGATCCCGCCTTCGCTTCCCGTCAGGATGCCGCGGACTTCGAAGACGATTTCCGCGCCGCCGTAATCGAACGTGGCCAGTTGCGTGTTGGGCGTCTCCTGGTCGTCTTCGTAAATGTACTTGCCGCCGGTGGAGACCACCGATAGGGGCAGTCCCGGTTTGCCGAGGCCCCAGTGGGCGATGTCCAACTGGTGCGGCCCCTGGTTGCCGATGTCGCCGTTGCCGGTGTCCCAGAACCAGTGCCAGTTGTAGTCGAAGCGCAGTTGGTTGAACGGGCGCATCGGGGCCGGTCCCAGAAACTTATCCCAATCCACACCCGGCGGCACCGGTGTGTCGGCCATGTGCCCGATGGATCTGCGCCGGTTGAAGCAGAGGCCCCGGGCCATGTACAACTTGCCAATCACCCCTTCATGGAGCAGTTGCATCGCCTTCTGGCGGTTGGCCGAACTCCGTCCTTGCGAACCGATCTGGACCATGCGGTTGTACTTCCGCGCGGCCTCGATCATCTTGGTTCCTTCGAAGACGTTGTAGCAGGCCGGCTTCTCCACGTAGACGTCTTTGCTCGCCTGGCAGGCCCAGATCGTTGCCAAGGCATGCCAATGGTTGGGAAGCGGCATGGATACGGCGTCCACATTCTTGTCGGCGAAGACATCCCGCATGTCGGCATAACCCTTGGGCTTATGCTGGGTGGCTTGTTCGACGATCGTCTGCTGTCTCTCCAGCGCCGCCTGGTTGACATCGCATAACGCCGCGATTTCGCTTTCGGCCGAAAGCGCCAGGTACGTCCGGACGTGAACCGTCCCCCGTCTGCCTAATCCAATGACCCCCACCCGGACCTTTTCGTTTGCGCCCATGACTCGGGTGGCCTGAACGGCTGTCAGGGCCGTGCCCGCGGAATAGAAAAAGTGTCGTCTGCTTAGCGGTTTCATCGCTGCTCCAGGATCGTAAACATTTTTCAGTATACATCTGACGACTGAAATGTGATAGCTTTTGGTTTTCCACAAATCCTCAGGTGAAATGATATGTCCGCAACCAATTGCCTCACAGCAGCACCGTTGAACGCCTCACAGCACCCGAACGCGGAGGGGCCTTCCCGGCACAAAGCGGTGATTCTTGCCGCCGGCAAAGATGCCCTCGACGCGAACGGCCGCTCCATCATGCTGAGCCCCCTCGGAGATCGCAGCGTTCTGGAGTGCGTGCTCCAGAACGTGCTTGAATTGGTGCCGCCCCAAGACATCACGGTTGTGGTCGGCTACCGGCGGGAAGACGTTTGCTCCCACTTAGGTGCCGGCTACCACTACGTCGTCCAGGAAACCCAGTCGGGCACCGGGCATGCCGTGTTGCAGGCGGTCCGGGATCTTCGGGATTTCGACGGTAACCTGCTCATCCTTTACGGCGACACACCCCTGTTTCGCCCCGCTTCGATTCGCGGCCTGCTCAATCGGCATAATTTGAAAAAGGCACACCTGACCCTGCTCACGGCGGTGCTGGACCGGCCGCTGCCGTATGACCCGACGAGCGCAAAGTGCCATATTGGCGTTGCGCACTGGTATCCATAGGCTGGCGAACACAATGATGCGAGCCGCTATTTTTTCGCTGCGTCAGCCGCCATCATTCAGTTGTCGTGGCGGTCGCTGAGGGATCGCCGCGTCAGCTTCCCCCGTGGATGCTCGCGCCTATCGACTCGACCCGCGATAATCGTCCGAGGCGTGCTGTTGTCGTACTGGGCAGCAGGGCACGATCCCGGTTTGGCATCAGGATTCTACCCGACAACCGCCTGCCGCAAAAGCAGGGGGTCGGGTGCGCTCAAAGCAGCCATTGGCAGGCCCCCCAAGAGTTCCCGGCGGCGATTGTAGTCAAAAATGTAGATGTAGCATCCTCGCGGTTCAACAGGGTTCAATAAGCCGTTTTTGTAAGTTATTGAAATAAAAGGTAAAACACCATAGGGTATCAACCGGAGGTCCAATGCGCCCAAGGCGGATGGAAAGGACTTGCAAAAGCAGCTTGTTTTCAAGTACTTACGATTCAAGGAGTTGGTGCCGACCTGTTGAAACCTGTTGAGCCCTGTTGAACCTGGAGGCTCTCGACAGCTACAAAATCATCTACACTTGATCCTAAACATTTAGGATATCGGGGATTTCACCTGCGGAAGTTGGGACGTGAAGGGCAATTGTCCGGCTTTGGCCGTCCTGGCAACGGTCAAGTTGCCGGGTCGGTTAGCCCCGGCGCTAGGCCGGTACTCTCCGGGATCACCGGTGCCGCCGCCGCGGCAACTGCCGGAGCGCCCGATGCCGGTTCGAGCGTCCGCTCGCAGGGCGGATTTCCCGCTCCAGAAAGCGCGTCTGCACGGCGCAACACCAGATATCACCGACAACAGAATCTCAAATTAGGGCTTTCCCTGACAGGCGCAAGAGCATACTATTGTTGTTCCTCAATGTCGCCAAGAACAAATGGCTGAATTTGATGGATTTTCCGGCACAGGTTCACGAAAAACTTACCGATGAAAACCGAGACGTGGTCCGCAGGGTCTTCGCGTGAGCAGTTCTTCGAATCGAACTACACGCTCCTGCGCGATCAGCCACCGATGAAATGGATGGGTAGGCTTTTCATCGAACTCGCGGCTGGGCGCTGCCCAAGGCTTGTTGACCTGCCCACAGGTGCCGGGAAGACTGATGTCGCTGCGATTTGGGTACTGGCTCTAGCTTGGTGTGGGTTAGACCCAGAAACGAGAGGTCCGGTGCCCCGCCGTTTAGTCTGGGTTGTCAACCGGCGTGTGCTCGTGCAGCAGGTCTTCAATCTGGCGAACCAGTTACAGGAGAAACTGTCCGTTGACAGCGCCGACCCCAGCCCGCTCGCTGACGTGCGCGAAGGGCTGGCGCGTCTAAGTGGAGACGGCACTGACGTGTTTCGCGTCGTTCAGCTCCGTGGCCAACTCATCGATGATCGGGAATGGTCGGTTGCTCCCTCTGTGCCGCAACTCATCATAGGCACGGTTGACCAGATTGGCAGCCGGCTGCTCTTTCAGGGCTACGGCCTCGGTAAGTGGAGCCGACCGATGCAGGCCGCCCTTTTGGGTGTCGACGCCTGGATCTGCGTGGACGAAGCCCACCTGGTGCAGGCATTCGTACTCACGCTGCGCCAGGCCCACTCTTTGATCGAAGTAGCGCCCAAAACTCTCTCGTCTGTTTTCGAGCGACTCCGCACTTGGGTAACTGAACTCTCCGCGACGCCAGCTCTCCCGCCTCCGAGCGCTGAGTCCGTTTTCCGGTTAATCGGGACTGATAAGGACGATCCCCAGATCAAAGATCGTCTCGTGGCCGCGCGAACTCGCCGGGTGAACGTTACATGGCTTGCGGAGGGCGTAAAATCCGAGGACGCGATAGAAAGAGCCGCCGCCGAGTTGGAGGGCAAGGTCGAGTCTGTTGCCGTGTTTGTACGGCTACCAAAGGACGCAAATAAGATCGCTAAAGGACTCGGAAAGCGGTTCCCAGATAGAGTTCTGCCGATCACCGGGCGGTTGCGCGGATACGAACGCGACCGTCTCGAAAAGAAGGCGGTGTTCAAGCGCTTTCGCCAACCGGGAGGGGGCGATCAGGTTGGTGGACCGAAGGAAACCGTGTTTCTCGTGGGGACCGCTGCAGCGGAAGTGGGCCTAGACGCAGATGCCGCTGCAATTGTCTGCGACTTCAGTTCGCTCCCGACAGTCTTGCAGAGGCTAGGCCGACTGGACCGGCGGGGCAATCTCAGCCGTCGCTTCCGCGCAGGCGAGGGTGAGGCACCGGTCATGACGATCTTCACTAAACGTGACGACATTGGGCCGGATGTCCAAAGACGGGTCCTGAAGTTGGCGCAAGAGTTGGGAACGGAAAAGGACAGTCTTCCCCCTTCGCTTTTGGCCGGAACGCACTGGAAGGTGGCCGCCGAGAAAGAAGGTGGGCGTCAGCCGAACGAAGCAGACATGGCGCGGGAAGGAGGAGACAGCAAGGCCAAGGGGGTTGAGCCGAAAGATATAGTCAGCGCGGCTACTTGGAACGTGCTATTGGCCGGAAGGCAAGACGGGTTCCACGCCAAGCGACGCCAAATCAATCGTCGGTGCCGTCGGGCTCCTGCGTGGCTGAAACACCCCCTAGCGTCTGTCACGGGTGGGCCCATCGCCGTGCCACCGTTGACCGCTTCCCTGATCGAACATTGGTCTGCCACAACGGACCCGCGAAACGCCTTTCTGCCCGTGCACCCTTTCCTATACGGCATCTTGGACGATGAGGAGGGAACTCCTCTTGTATCCGTGGCTTTTCGACTGGAGATGGATGCATTGGCGAACGCTCCGGCCGATCAAGCAGAGGACGGACAGGAGGGGGAATCGGCCGAAATGCAAGTTAAGGAGATCTTCCGCCGATTTCCGCCCCGCCGAGCCGAGTTTCACTTCGTTTCCTTGGCGAGCGCAAGGGAGTGGTTCTCCTCGTCAGAAGGGTCTGCGATTCCGGTTGCTCTTTTCGACGGGGAAGAATGGGCGGTGACTTCGGATCACAGCGACAAGAGGCTGCTCCGGCCTGGGACGATCCTGGTTCTGCCGACATTGGCTGGCTCGCGGGGCAATCTGAGCACGCTCCTCGAAGATGCGAATGATCCAAAGGGTGTTGACTTCGGCTCTCGTGATGTCCTCGATGGTGTGTCGACCCGGCGGCCGTTGTACCGTCGCCGCGTCGTGCAAGTGGAGCCGGGTAGCTACCGACTCAGGTCTGAAGACGGAGCTTCGCGACTCGATCAGGTTGAAGGATCGGAACAGTGGAATGACATGCGTGATCGCGTTGTCTTAGGCGAGGTCCCGACCGACGTCACATGGGGAGTTCAATTGCGATCCTCCTTGAGGATCGGCACCGGAACGTTTCGGTTTGAATACTTGAAGCCGAAGAAGCAAGTACACCTGCAGTTCCTGGGCGAGCATCTCGAAAGGGCTGAAAGCGAGGCTGGCAAGATCGCTGCGGCAGTAGCGCCTGGGAACGAGTATCTGCGATCCCTACTCGTCGAAGCTGCAAAGGTGCATGACCTTGGGAAACGTAGCCCCAAGTGGCAGCGTGCGATGGGCAATAAGGACATGGCCAATCCAGTGGCAAAGCCGCTTGTCGAACGGCCGACTTCGCTCGGAGGTTTTCGGCACGAGTGGGAGTCGCTGCTTCGTGCGTGCTCTCCGTCAGTTCCTGATTCTTTGTCCGAACCAGACCAGCAGGACTGGCTGGACCTTTGGAGCCATCTGGTGGCATCACATCATGGGCATCTGCGACCTTGGCTTTCAGACCGCGTTCTGGAGGCAACGCAAATAGCCGGAAAGCAACGGCAATCAGCCCTGCGGCTTGAATCGGCCGAGCGCTTTGCCCGTCTTCAACGTCTCCTCGGACCGTGGAGACTGGCTTACCTGGAGGCGTTGCTCAAGGCGACAGATGTGGCAGCGAGCCAAGCACCTGAGCAGGAGGAAAGCGATGAGCTATGACTGTCTGAACGAGTTATTGCTTCCACTGGATGAGCGTAATCTAGCCCATGTGCTCTGTGCGGTGGCGTTTGTCGGGCTGGCGTCACGGATTTCGGCCGCTCGGCCTTTGGAGTCCACTTGCTGGTGGGGAGAGCAAGGGTTCATATTAAGGACGGCATTCAGTAAGACAGTTCTGTTCGATATGGCCGACGGCTTTCTTCGCCGCGTCCGCTGGATTCCAGGAATGGGAACGGCAGAGCAGGGGATCTTCACAGCCGACACCGAACTCGGCTCCAATCCGTTCATTTCACTCGCCGACGACGGCCAGGAGAATTCGCCGTTTAAGACGTTCTCAGGACAGATCGATCCAGGGAAACTATTGAACGAACAGCAGGGTTGCCTCAGGACGCCCACCAATACCGAACCATGGCTACTACAAACGAGCCGGGGTGTCGCGAGTTGGGGTTTCGACTGTCGCGTAGGCTCACACGCCTACGACGTAGTGTATTCTTTGTGGACTCGGCCCATTTCCCTGCCGTTGGTGTCTTGCGCCGTTGCTGCGCGGCTAGATGGACTTGCGGCCCGCCGATATCGTGTCACAAACCGTGGTGCCGCTTATGGGAAAGGAGCCGCATATCGGTTCTTCCCTGAATCGGCACTCCGCAGCTAGGAGATTAACATCATGACAGAACTATCTACGAATGAAACGGATCGGAAGAACTCAATCGGACTCCTTGACCGGTTGCTCGGCGTTGAAGTACGCAAACCGGGCGCCGCGGCCAAATTACCTGCCGTTATTCGCGTCATCGAAGCCCTGGAACCGGCCGGCGGAACAGATTTCCCAATCTTCCCAGCTTCGTACGCGGGCGCAGCCGATAACGATCCGCCTGTCTATGACCTATCCGGCATCGTTTATGGTGAGGTTCAAGAGAAGATCAGGGTAAAGAAAGTCACTGTCGAGCGCCCTCAAGTCATAAGAGCGGAGCGCTGCACAGTGGACTCACCACAATCTCAAGCGAATCGGACAGAGGTCGCGTTCCTTGAGGACGAGAGCCTCAAATCTCTTGTTCCGCAGGGGTGTGCCAACATTCCGCGGCACGAAGGAAGGGATGGCGGGGAAGACCTCCTTCGCCTTCCGCATCGGATCGCGGATTTCCGCGTACGACTGTCGGATAAGCGTGAGGTGGTGAAGGCTGCGATCAGCAGCTTTGCGGATGGGGATGCATTGAACATTCTAAAGTTGATGCCGACCAGCATCGTTTTCGGTTTCTGGGACAGCCGGGGAGAAGGGACGCAACACAAGCACGCTCGGATCCTCTTATCGCGAGTCGACGCCTTTGACGTGGTTCCGTGTCGTCGGCATGCCCTATACAGCGGCCCCTACTCGGCCGATGAATTCGCAGCCGCCATACTCGACAAGGCAACGGCTGACAAAGCTGAAGCCGACGAGATGGCAAAACAAGGCTACACGAATGCCCCGAGCGAGGGATTGGGAGGCGTGCTCGTTAAGGGGAAAATCGAACGGCTGGCACTTATTTCTCTGACCGATATTGCGAGGCTGAATTGCCGGAACGAAGACCGTAATGTTGATGGGCCCAAGACAAATGCCGCACGACGCTATGTTTTCGCGCTCGCCGCCCTCGCCGAGGCTTACCCCCGCTCAATGGGCAGCCATCGGTTGCGTTCGGGATGCGAACTAGTGAGCAAGTCGGCGCCCGTAGTTGATCTTCGGGGCGGTGATTCGAGCTATGGCGAGGCGGCTGATCTGAAGAAGCTCTATGGGGATCGTGAGATGCTCGTGGCGATCGCGACAGAAGCCAAGGTGACCCTCGGGATACCTCAAACAGCGGGGCCGTTTAGTGTCACGAAGGAATCTCTCAGAGGTGACTTTGGTGTCTCTAATACACCAAGCGCTGGGCCAACCGCGTCGCGTGCTGAAGCAGCCAAGGAAGCGAGGCCTCCGCGCAAAGCTTCGAAGAAACCGCGATGATTGCGCTTGTTCTGCACTGCGGCTTTGTCGCCCACAGTTACCAGGGAGTGCGGCTTACGCCGGACCAGAAAGAGGAACTGGATTGGCCGCCATCGCCAGCCAGGCTCCATCAGGCGCTCATACGCGCCGCATTGACCGGTCTTCCAGCGGACGAGAAGGAGGCCCTGGCGCGTGACGCGCTGGAAGCGCTGCGATGGTTGGAACAACAGCCTCCTCCGGAGATTGTTGCCTCAGCCATGTCTGAAGACCCCGACCCAGCGACTCGCTTTCGGCTGGCGATTCCCCAGAACAATCCGGCCAAGAGTGATCTGACGAGGACATCCATCCTGCTCGCGCCGACCTTGCGGCGACGCGCGGTGGGACGTTCGAGGGAACCGCTCAGGGTGGATTATGTGTGGGGGTTGGATACCGCTGCTTCTCGGGAAGCGGCTGTACGGCACCTCGGAGTGCTTGCCGACCTGACGGCTCAAGTTCGATATCTGGGCAGGGCTGAAGACCAAATCGAGGCGCTTATCGAATTGCGGGAGCACGATTTCGAGAGCGCTTCGCCTGAAACGTGCGAGACGTGGCGGCCAACGAATCAAGTAGCGGATATCGACCTCTGGGTTCCCAGGCGCGAAACGACCGATGAGCTAATTGTTTGCCACGCCAAAGATGTTCCGGCCCGGACCCGCAAGCCACCTGCCCGCCGATTTCTTCGAAGTCAGGGGTACTCTCGTGAGGCAATCGGAGGAATGCGGCCTGTCCACGTCGGCATATTTCAGCTCGTTGCCGAGACAGAAGACCCTGACCAACTACCGCTCTCATGTGACGCTGAGAACGCCGGGGTGTGGCGCAGCCGAATCAGACAAAAGGCTGTTGATATTGCCCTCGACGGCGGGCGTTGGGACCAACCCGATCTCGCCCAAGAGCTAATCTCCGGTCATCCTCCGGGTCAATCGAATCGAACCGAACAGCCGCACTTGGCATTCGTGCCCTTGCCTTCGATAAGCTCTCATGGCAAAGCCGACGGCCGTGTTCGGCGGTTTGCCCTCCTTGGTTACGCCCGCGCGGGCACCGAGGCCGAAGCGGCAGAGGTTTATCGAGTGTTATGCGCGGCACTGGACGGAGAAGCCGTCGAAGCGGGGACATCACGCTATCGGCTTGAGGTACTTGCCGGCCGGCCAGAGAGGGACAAGGTCTGGTTTCAGTTCCTGCGCTCCAGTCGAGTGTGGCACTCTGTAACGCCGGTTGCCCTGGCCCGTGGTTTCAGTGTCCCTACCCACTCGAATGACGGCTCGCGAAAACTGACGAATGATGAGCGACACCTCCGGAAGCTTGCTGAATGGTCGGCCCTGCTCCGCGCCAGCCTGCGCCACATCGGCTTTCCGGAGGATTTGGTCGCCAGTTGTTCGATCACTCTCACAGCGTCTCCTCTTGTGCCGAATACCAACCGCGCAGAGCTCTATCGACCACCGGGAGAATCCGCCGTACTCATCCATGCACGGTTGGAATTTGTTGAACCCGTTAGGGGTCCGCTCATCGTTGGTGATCGGCGGTACAAAGGATATGGACTCTTTTTTCCATACTGATTGGAGTTCGACCAGGCTTTGCTGGCGGTGTTCGGTTTTTTGGGAGCGGCTGCCATTTCGGACTCGGGCGATTTGACGCCGGGGAGTGACGCGATGCGATTCTCCTATCTGATTTGCTACGACATCTGCGATGACAAGCGCCTGCGCAGAGTCTTCCAGACGATGCGCGGCTACGGCGACCATTTGCAGTTCTCCGTCTTCGAGTGCCAGTTGACGGCGACGGACCTGGCGCGATGCCGAGCGGAACTGGCGTCGATCATCCACCACACCGAGGACCAGGTTCTTTTCGTCAACCTGGGGCCCGCCGCGGGGCGTGGCGACCGCGTGATCGCGGCCCTCGGCAAACCCTATACGGCGGTCGACGCGCCGTGCATCATCGTGTGAGGTGTCCTGATGGGCGCGCTGCCGATCCAAATCGAATCCAAG
>JBEKDV010000421.1:0-6856 GCA_050014175.1 Candidatus Solibacter sp.
AGGTGGAATCAGCTCCCAAGGAGAAGCCAGGCCATGAGCGATCGAGCTTCCGTTCTTCGTGCCGCATTGCAGCGCAGAAGGGCACTGGTGGTGCCAGGGTGCCACGACGCCCTGAGCGCCAAAATCATCGAACATGCCGGGTTCGAAGCCGTCCAGGTCAGCGGCTTCGGTCTTGCCGGGAGCCTGCTCGGCAAGCCGGATGTCGGCCTGGTCGATATGAAAGACATCCTCGACCTTACCGGACACATCGCGCGGGCAGTGTCCATACCCGTGATGGCCGACATCGATACCGGTGGCGGCAACGCGCTCAACGCCGCTTCCATCACGGAGCGCCTGATTGAGATGGGCGTGGCCGGAGTCAACATCGAAGATCAGATATTCCCCAAGCGCTGCGGCCACATGGAGGGCAAGCAGGTGATCCCCGCCGACGAGATGGCGGGCAAGGTCAGGGCCATGGTCGACGTGCGCCGGCGCCTCGGGCACGACATCGTCATTAACGCCCGCACCGATTCCTACGCCGTGCAGGGACTTCGGGAAGCCATTTTCCGCGCCAACTTCTACCTGGATTCGGGCGCCGACCTGGTGTTCATCGACGGCATCGGCACGCGCTCCGATATCGAGAGCGCCGCGCGCGAGATTCACGGCCTGCTCTCCGTGAATCTCATGGATGGGGTTACCGGGGTCAAGACCGAGCTCGTCACCATCCCCGAGCTGGCTGCCCTGGGCGTAGCCCGGGTAAGCATCCCCGTCGCATCCATTCTGGTGATGCACAAAGCCCTGACGGACTTCTTCACGGCGCTGCACGGTTCGCCCAGCGGCATCCTGGCCGGTGAAACACACTGGGTCACCGGATTCAAAGACTACACGGCTTTCGTAGGCCTGCCGGAATACCGGGCCATGGAGCACGAGTACCTGCCGTCGCCGGTTGCCGCGGGCCGGTGATTGGGGAGGAACTGCCGTGGGTATGACATTGGCCGAAAAGATTCTGGCGCGCGCCTCCGGGTGTGAGCGCGTGTCCCCGGACCAGATCGTGATCGCGCGTGTGGACCTCGCCATGAGCCACGAAAATGCCGATCTGGTGCGCAAGAGCTTTCTCGAAATCGGCGTGGGGCGCGTGTGGGACCCGTCGAAGATCGTCATCGTCTTCGACCATCGCGTGCCTGCCGAATCCGAAAGGACCGCCACCACGCACCAGGCAATCCGTGAATTCGTCGCCGCGCAGGGCATCGAACACTTCTACGATGTCGGCCGCGGCGGAATCTGTCATCAGGTACTGGCGGAAAACGGTCATGTCCGGCCCGGGATGCTGATCGTCGGCACCGACTCTCACACCACCACGCACGGGGCGTTTGGCGCCTTCGCCACCGGCATCGGCGCCACCGAAATGGCCGGCGTCTGGACGGAAGGCGCACTGTGGTTCAAGGTTCCCTCCACCCTGCGCATCGAAGTGGAGGGCCAGTTCCGGCCCTGGATTTGCGCCAAGGACCTGATTCTGCATCTCATCGGCAGGCTCGGCGCGGCGGGCGCCGACTATCGCGCCGTGGAGTTCGATGGCCCGGCCATCCGGCGCATGAGCGTGGCTTCCCGCATGGTGCTCGCCAACCTCGCCATGGAAATGGGCGCCAAAGTCGCATTTACGCCCGTCGATGAAATTCTGCTGGACTATCTGCGCCCGCGGGTTCGAGAAAAACTGGAGACGATCGCGCCCGATGCCGACGCCCCTTACGAGCGCGTGATTCGCATGGATGTTGGCGAAGACCTGCGGGAGCCGGCCATCGCCTGTCCACATTCGGTCGATCGGGTCAAACCGCTTTCCGCCTTGGGGGACGTGCCGGTGCACCAGGCGGTTCTCGGCTCCTGCACCAACGGCCGCCTGGAGGATCTGGAGGTGGCGGCGCGCGTGGTGGCCGGGCGCTCCGTCCACCCGCGAACGCGGCTGATCGTCATTCCCGCCTCGCAGCAGGTCTATCGCGCTGGGATGCGGCTAGGCTACCTGGAGACGCTGGTGGCGGCCGGAGCCATCGTCAACCCGCCGGGCTGCGGCCCGTGCGTCGGCGTGCATCAGGGCATTCTGGCCGCCGGCGAAACTTGCGTTTCTTCCACCAACCGTAATTTCGTCGGCCGGATGGGCAGCAAGGACTCGTTCGTCTACCTGGCCAGTCCGGCGGTGGTAGCCGCTTCGGCCATTGCGGGAAAGCTGGCGCATCCCGAATCCATCGTGAAGGAGGGTGAACCATGCCTGATGGAAATTTGAAACTCCAGGGTCACGTCCGGGCCGTTCTGGGAGACGACATCGATACCGACATCGTCTATCCGGGCCGATACCTGAACATCACGGACCGCGAAAAAACCGCGGAGCATCTCTTTGAACTCGTTTACCCGGAGATTCGCGCAGGGCTCCAGCCGGGCGATTTCATCGTGGCGGGCAAGAACTTCGGCTGCGGCTCCAGCCGCGAACAGGCCGCTGCCGCCCTCAAGTTCGCCGGCGCCGCCGCCGTGATTGCCGCATCCTTCGCGCGCATCTTCTTCCGCAACGCCATTAACGTGGGCTTGGCCGCGGTTGTGTCGCCAGAGGCGGCCACTGCGTCGTTGGCCGGCGACGAGCTCGAAATCGATCTGGTGGCGGGCGAGATTCACAACCTGACGCAAGACCGTACCTTCCCTTCCGCGCCGCTGGACCCGCGCGCCGCCGAGTTGCTCGGCGCCGGCGGCCTCATCCCTTATCTGAAACACAAGTACATACCGCAAAGGAGGAACCCGTGCCCGGATACCGAGTAGCCTGGTTGCCCGGCGATGGCATCGGCCCGGAGGTTTGCGATGCCGCCCGTTTGGTCCTCGATGCCGCGGGCTTCGAGGCCGTCTACCTGAGCGGCGATATCGGCTGGGAGTTCTGGCGCACGGAGGGCGATGCGCTGCCTCCGCGCACCCTCGAACTGCTGCGGCACACCGATTGCGCGTTCTTCGGAGCGATTACTTCCAAGCCGGCCGCGGAGGCCGTCCGCGAACTCGCGCCGGAGCTTCAGACGCAAGGTTTCGCCTACCGCAGCCCCATTGTCCGCATGCGGCAATTGCTCGACCTCTACATCTGTCTCCGCCCGTGCCGCACGTTCCCCGGAAATCCGCTGAATTACCGCGAGGATATCGACCTCGTGATCTTCCGGGAAAACACCGAAGGCATGTACATCGGCGTGGAGTTTCCCAAGATCCCGGAACAGCTTCTGGCCATCCCGGCGATTAAGCCGATACCGCCCGATGCCGCTATTTCCATCCGTAGCATTACGCGCCAGGCATCGCGGCGCATCGTGGAAGCGGCGTTCCAGTACGCCGTGCAGAACGGACGGCGCAAAGTGACCGCGGTCCACAAGGCCAACGTCCTGCGCGCCACCTGCGGCGTGTTTCTGGAAGCTGCCCGCGAGGTGGCGGCGAATTACCCGCAAATCCAGTTCGATACCGCCAACGTCGATGCCATGTGCATGTGGCTGCTGAAGAACCCCTTGAACTACGACGTCATCGTCACCACCAACCTGTTCGGCGATATCCTGTCGGACCTCTGCTCCCAACTGGTGGGCGGCATGGGGTTCGGCTACAGCGGCAATATCGGCGGGAAGTACGCCGTCTTCGAACCCACGCACGGCTCGGCTCCCAAATACGCCGGGCAGAATAAGGTCAACCCGCTGGCAGCCATACTCGCCGCCAAGATGATGGTGGAGTGGCTGGGCGAGCGGGACATCGCGCGCAATATCGAGAGGGCCGTGGCCGATATGGTGGAACGGGGCGCGGTCCGAACCTATGATCTGGGCGGCAGCGCCTCCACCATGGACGTTGCCCAGAGCGTCGCCGAATCCCTGCGGTTCGCGCATACAATGAGGTGAGCCAAATGCTACAGATTCACACTACGCAAGGACTGGATCAAATCGAAGTTGGGTTGCGCATGGCTGCCCAACGGCACGGCGGCCGCATCCTGGCCGTCAGCCATGTCGGCCAGTTGCTGCAACCGGAGATGGACCTGAAGGGAGCGGACGCGATCGTCTTCACGATGTGCTTCCCCAGCCTGTATTCTCCGCTGCTGCGCGCGGACATCCGGTTTGCGGCGTTTCTGCCCAGCCGGATCGCGGCCTGCGCGGTAGGGAGCGGCATCTTTCTCGAAACCATCCCTCCCAGAGAGTACTGCCGCCTGCTCCACCGGCCGGAAGTCGAGCCGTTGGCGGCAGCGCTGGAAGATACTCTGCGCCTGGTGATGGACGAAGCCGCGCATGGAGTGCACGCGAGCGCCGCGCCGGGCGATCGCGTTTCGACTGAGGACCAGGTCAACATGCGCGCCACCCTCCCGCAGCGCATCGACTGCCTCGGCACGAAAGTGGAAGAGTTGGCGGGGACAGGCGTGCCCGATACGCAGGGAGGGTAGGTGCGCGACCTGGAAGTGACGCGGGGCGCCAGTGCTCTACCATCCGCGTCGGGCATGAGACTGCCCGGTCGTTGGGAACGCGGCTGGCCGGGAGCGATCTCCGGGAACGCCTTTTCGAAACCGCGTGCCTGATTGCCGGTGCTATGGGCTGTTAACAGCGGCCGGTAGCACGGGGCCCATAGACCTTTCCCAGTCCGGACTTCTGGCCGGAATCCTCCGTAGCCATAACGGGTTCTGATTATACTTGGAGTTCTTCATACGCCACTTTTAGGACGAATGTGGCCGGCGGCTTACATCATGCGTATCGCCTGATGATGGAGCCGCTTAACGACGATTGTCCTTTTGCAGACACAGGATAACTCCGGCTGGCGCGATAATTGAAAGAGCCTGTGGATTCTGACCGGCGAAGACGCGTGCTGATCGTCGATGACGAAGCCAACCAGAGGTCTGCCGTCGCGCGCATGGTGGAACGTTGGGGCTTCGTTGCCGAGACGGCTGCCGACGGTCAGGAAGCTCTCGATAAACTCCCGCTGTTCGAACCCCACGCCATCGTCACCGACGTCATGATGCCCGGCATGGACGGAATGGAGCTGTTGCGCCGCCTGAACGAGATCGCGGGCGCTCCCCCCGTCATTGTCCTAACCGCCTTTGGCAGCATCGATGCCGCTCTCACCACCGTCCACGAGCACGGCGCCTTTTGGTTTGTGGAGAAGCCCATCCGGCCCCGCACATTTCGTGTCCTGCTCGACCGTGCCGTGGCTCACCACCGCCTCTGGGAAGACAAGGAACGGCTCGAGCGGCAGTTGAGCGGCCGCGGAGTCCTCGGTAAACTCATTGGCTCCAGTCCTGCCATGCAGGAACTCTTCTTCCTCCTCCGTCAGGCCGCCCCTTCCAACGCCAACATCCTCATCACGGGCGAAAGCGGCACCGGTAAGGAAGTCGTCGCCCGCCTCATTCACGACCTCAGCCCCCGCTCCGCCGGTCCCTTCGTGGCGATGAATTGCGCGGCTCTCCCGGAGAGCTTGATCGAGAGTGAGCTCTTCGGCCACGAAAAGGGTTCATTCACCGGAGCCATCACCGCCCGCCAGGGCTGCTTTGAGCTCGCCAACACCGGCACCCTCCTGCTGGACGAAATCGGCGACATGCCGCTTGCCCTGCAAGCCAAGCTGCTGCGTGTTCTGGAGGACGGCCGGGTGCGCCGCCTCGGAGCGGCCCGGGAAATTCAGCTCGACGTCCGCCTTCTCGCATCCACCAACCGCGACCCTCAGCAGATGGTCGCAGAAGGCAGGTTCCGTGAAGATCTGTTCTACCGCCTCAGCGTGATCGCCGTTGCGCTTCCGCCCCTTCGCGATCGACGCGAAGACGTCCCCGCCCTGGCCGAAGCTATTCTCACCGACCTCAACCTGAAGCATCAGACTCGCATCACCAGCCTCGATCCGGCCGTCTTCCAGGCCCTCGAGCACCACGCCTGGCCAGGTAACGTTCGCGAACTCCGCAATGTGCTGGAACGCGCCGTCGTGCTCGCCGGGGAAGGCGAGGTGCGCCTGGAGCACTTGCCGCAATCCCTGACAGGGGCCACCGCCGAACCTGCGCGGCGTACCCTGGGTCCCATTCCCTCGGTCACCTTCGATGTCGGCGCGACCCTGGAACAAGCCGAGCGCGAACTGATCGAGATCACGCTGACCTACACGAAGAACAACCGGACCCGCGCCGCCGAGATTCTCGGCATCAATCAAAAGACTCTGTACAACAAGCTGAAGGAATACGGCGAAGGCCCGGGCGAGTGATGTCCCTCAAGACAAAAATCCTCGTCCTCACTGGCGTCCTCATGTTTGGCCTGGCGGGTGGGCTTTCCGCCCTCCTGCTGAACGACCTCGTCGTCTCCAACCTGCAAAACTCCCAGCGCCTCGCCGAGTTCGCCGCCCAGCAAACCAAGGGACTCCTGCTCATCCGCCTCGAAGAATCGTGGAAAACCGGCGCATCCGATCGCCGGCTCTGGTCTTCCGCTCTCGCCGCCGACGCACGCCTGGCCACCTTCCTCGAAAACAGCGTCGCACAAGCCCCCTCCCTCGTCGAGATCTCGATTGCAGCCGACGACAACCGGATCCTCGTTTCCTCCACACGCTCCAACTCGGGATCTCCCATGCGCGAATACCAGTCTCTCCGCGCGCTGCTGGCCCTGGGCCCCTTGAATCGGATCCGGCGGGTCTTCGCGCGCGGGCCGGATTGCGAGATCCGCATCCCGATTGGCCTCCTCGACGACCCCCGTCCCATCTTCACCATCCAGGTGCTGGTATCGACGGTCCTGCTCCGCGATTCCCTCGAACCCGGCCTCCGTTGGATCGGCTTCGCCGGTCTTACCGCTCTCTTCGTTTCGCTGTTAGCCGTCTCTTTGCTCGCCGGCTTCGTCTCGCGCAACCTCCGGCGCATCTCCGAGGGCATCGACCTCAT
>JBEKDV010000422.1:0-6805 GCA_050014175.1 Candidatus Solibacter sp.
CATCCGTACGGCCCTAAACGCCCTGGCGGCGAACTGAACTAGACCGAAAACACAACTACTTAGACCCAACTGAACCGAACTGAACTGGCGCTTAGCGGGTTCGACTCCCGTTAGCGCTACCATGTTTTCATAGACTTACGGGCAGCAGGGCAGCACGGGGCAGCACGCGCAAGCGGCCAGAAGAAAGATTCCGCCCTGTAGCGCCCCACTCTTGGCAGCGTTGACAGCCATATTTTCCCGAAAGCTCCGAGGTCTCGCGATAGCCATGTCAAATCTCCGAGTTGGGGCCACGTGCGTGGGGGAGGAATCCATGAAGGCCGGCAAGGCGCCAAACTTCCCCCAAGGGGACCAGCTTGGGTTCAGGTCCATAGTTCGGACGTGACTTGGCCACGTGTCGGGATGCGCAAGTTGCGGGCCGCAAGCCGACTTGCGGGGACCTATCCGGTCCAGCGCCCCTCAACTTCCTGTTGGCCGACCACACGACCGGCGTTGCGTCCGGTTCTTCCGCAGAATCGGGAATCGATAATGCTGCAGCCCCGGATTCCTATGCGGGGCCGCGCAAGAAGCCCGTCCCGTTGCGGAGCCCACGCAAAATGGACGCTTAGGCTCTGACTCTGCGTCTCATGCGCCGAGCACCGGCCCCGGCGGTCCACACCCGGACGATGCGCGCATGGACGCTCTATGGGACAAGTGCGGGCAATTGGGCATGCCGATCAATATTCACGTCTCGGACCCCATCTGGTCCTACCAGCCGATGGACCGGACGAACGACGGTCTCATGAACGGCTACACCTGGATGATCAAGGTGTACCCAGGCATGCTGGGGCACAACGAGCTGATCGAGAGCCTGGAGGGCGCAGTCAAGAAACACCCCAAGACGACCTTCATCGCCTGCCACCTCATGAATTTGGACTACGATCTGACGCGGCTGGGACAGATGTTCGACCGCAATCCGAATCTTTATGGCGACATTTCGGCGCGTTTCGGGGAGCTGGCTCCCATTCCGCGATTCGTGACGCAGTTCATCGAGAAGCACCAGGACCGGGTGCTTTACGGCACGGACATGGGTTACAACGAGCTCATGTTCAGCACCACGTTCCGCATTCTGGAGACGCACGACGAGCACTTCTACGTGCATGAGATGTTCAATTACCACTGGCCGCTGCATGGGTTCGGTCTGCCCAACGACGTGTTGAAGAAGGTGTACGCGAGCCACACCGCGTGAGGGCCGCCGACGGGTCATTCGGGCGGAAGGATGCCCAATTCGGCGCAGATGGGGCGGACCACACGGCGACGACGGGGAAGTCCAGTGGGTGCGCAGCAAAAGCCCGTCACACAGATATCCCTATATACTGACAAGTGACAACCTTGTCCGAATACTTGTCCGAAGAAGTTGCACAACCGGAACCTATTGGATCTATAGGTACTTATTGTTTCATTGGACAACTGGACAAGTAAACTCACGAAAATAAGAATTCGCGCGCGGAAACCTTGAACCTGGTCCCTGTACACCCCACCGGTCCATAAAAAAGCCACCATCATTTTTGCATTTTGACTTGTCCAGTTGTCCAATGAACGCGTAACTACCTAATGCTTCAATAGGTTCCGGTTGTGCAACTTTCTCGGACAACCCTTCGGCCAAGTGGACGACTTGTCCAGTCACCCCGCCGTGCCTTCCGCGCCGACCATCCTTAATCGGCTTTTGATTTTTCTAGGCCCTCTAAACTGCCTTTTCTAACTACCGGCTTGTCTATATAAAAGATGGAGACACACCTTATGCAACAGGACAAGGGTTGGTACACGATTGGCGAACTTGCCAGGAAAATACAGATAAGTGACCGAACTGTCTGGTCGTGGATCCGGGACGGAAAGCTTCGATCCACCCGGTACGGCCAACAGCACCGGATCACCGAGCTTCAGTGGCAGGAGTGCTTCGACAGCTTCAATTCAAAAAGAAAAGCCGCCAGTGAATAGGAATCACTAGCGGCTGGAGTACCTTTGTTATTAGTAGATGAACATATTTATAACACCACAGGACCAGCTTCAGTCAAGAGCGGTTACGACCGCGCGTTAGCGGCCCTGGACCACGAATCGATCAAGAGACAAGCACAGAGCTTATGGGACATGGGGCTGCACTTTGTCGTGATCCCGCCGTGTCGCGACGACAGCGACACCCCGGCCATTGGAAAGAGGCCGGTTAGCCCAGGATGGCCTGACGCTGCTTTTCACGACTTCGTTTCGCCGGATGAGATACCAGCCGGGTGCAATTTGGGCGTTCTGTGCGGCACCCCGGTCGAGCGCAACAACCGCACGTACTGGGTGGCTGATAACGATATTGACCTGCCAGCCGCCGCACCAGTCTTTGTGCGCACCTATGAAGCCTTCGGCATTCCAAAACCGTTCTCTTGGGGTCGCGAAGGCAAGCCGAATTCACACGCTCTCTTCCTGATTGACGAGCCAATGAACACGGCAGGCGCAGCCCACGAGTATCACGGCATTGCAGAGTTTCGCTGTCAGTCAAAGGACGGGCAATACGCTCCATATGGGCATCAGTCCGTAATCTTTCCCTCGGTCTGGTGCAAGGACGAAAAGGTTGAAGTCATTCGCCCGGAGCCGGATTCCGCCGCGGAGCCACCCGCTGTATCGGCGGCGCTCTTGTTCAAGGCCTACAGAACGGCGGTTGCGGTGTGCTTGCTGGCGCCGTTGTTCCCAGATCACCCGCACCGATACCACACTCGCAATGCGTTCTATCGTGTGGCGTCCCGTGGCGGACTGCCGATGGAAGACGCGGTTCGCTTCATTACATTGGTTAACGAGTTCTCTCCACACCGGGAACAGCATTGGCACAAATTCAAGGATGAAGCGAAGCAGATTTACGAAAAGGCCGAGGACACCGACGCCCACCTATACGGGTTCCCGACGCTATTGAAGAACATCGGCGAGGAGCACAGGGAAACGCTGTTTGATGTGCTCAAGCTTCTCGCCCTGGAAAAGCCCAAGACCGAAGAAGAAGAGCGAGGTCTGCCAAATGGATTCTCCGTGGTCGCCAGCGGCGTCTACTTTACGGCGGAACGAGCAGACGACGATGACGAGCCCAAGCCCTTTCGTATCAGCTCAAACCTTGAGGTAATTTCCATCGTGCAATCTCGTGATGAAGATGAATCAGGGCTGGAGATAGCGTGGAACGACATGAATGCCGTGCGCCGAACCTGGACCCTTCCTCGAAATCTTCTGCACAACGACGCTTCGGCGGTCAGGGAAGAGCTATTGCGCCGCGGCTTTCAGTTCATCGATCCCTCAAAGCGCGGCAAGGAGCTCTTCGTCCGCTACCTGATGGGCTGCAACCCACCGAAGCGCAAACAATCTGTTACCCGCGTTGGTTGGCATGGCGACAGCTACGTCACACCGACGACGGTCTTCACAAAGAAGAAGGATGAGGAGATCGTATTCCAGTCGCCGCTGGCACAACGGTACACCTTTCAAAGCGGCACCTTAGCTGAGTGGCAAGACAATGTAGCCGGGAAGTGTAGTGGCAACAGCCGTCTGATATTCATGGTGAGTGCTGCTTTTGCGGCTCCGTTAATGCCCTTCGCGAATGCCGAATCTGGCGGTTTCAACTTCATTGGTCCGTCGTCAAGTGGGAAAACGACGGGTGCTCTGGTGGCGACCAGCGTAATGTCGAACAAGAAGTACATGCAAAACTGGCGGGCCACCTCGAATGGACTGGAGGCCATTGCCGCACAGTACAATCACGCCCTGCTTCCGCTCGACGAAATTGCCCAGGCCGATGCGAAAAGTATTGGCGAGATGGTCTACATGCTGGCGAACTCCCGGGGCAAGATGCGAATGGGCAAGACGGGCACATTGCGCAGCACGTATGAATGGCAGAACATTTTCCTCAGCACTGGCGAAAAAGATCTCACGACGTACATGAACGAAGGTGGCACAAAGATCAAGGGCGGCCAGATGGTGCGCTGTTTGGACATCCCGAGTGATGCTGGCGTCGGCTTTGGGCTATTTGAAGACCTGCATGGCGCGCCTAATGCCGATGTGTTCTCCACCACCTTGCAAACCGCCACCCAGACGTACTACGGCACGGCCTTCCCTGCCTTCATCACAGCCCTTCTCGAGAATGAGTTCGCCAAGATCAAGGAGACGTTGGAGATTGGGATAAAGAAGTTTCAAGCCGAGGTGACTCCGAAAGGCACAATATCCGGTGAAGTATCCCGCGCCATCCATCGCTTTGCATTGGTTGCGGCGGCTGGTGAAATCGCAACCTCCCTTTTGATAACCGGCTGGAGCAAGGGAGAGGCTTTTGAGGCAGCGAAAAAATGCTTTGACGCCTGGCTGGTCCATCGTGGCGGCTGTGCGGCTGGTGACGTTTCAAATGGTATCAGCCAAGTGCGGCACTTTTTGGAGCTGCACGGCGCATCACGATTTTACGATCTGAGTGTGCTCGACTGCATTGACCGGACGATTCAACGGTGTGGATTCAAAGAACGGCCAGGAGGTGTCACCAGCAAGGAGGCATTTGATTACTACATCTTGCCGGAAGTGTTCAAAAATGAGGTATGCAAAGGATATGATGCGACCGGAATAGCGAAGGCCCTGGAGAAGCGCGGCGTCGTCATCAGAGATGGGGCATCGCTACAGGCCCGCAAATATATTTCGGGAATGGGCAGGAGTATCAGAGTCTATCACGTGACGTCAAAGATTTTCGAAGACGAAGTACGAGGTGAATGAGGCCCAGTTGCGGCGGATCGCCAAGCGGAGCGAAACAATGTGGGCTGGAAAGCCGCGGCCCGGTCTATTGGGCAAGACTTAACGGTCTGTCCAACGGATGGGCTGCCGGCGCATGATGGCGTCAACGCGGCGCAGAATTGTCTTTTTGTCGGGCCGCCACGATGATGAGAGGGCACTTCACATTATGGTCAACCGGTTCACGTGGCATCGGCCCGGCTCGGTTTGCTGGTGAGAAGGATTTCGCGCCAGGAATGCAGGGCATCGCCAGTCACCGCCCATTACGGTTCAGAGCGTTGTTCATCCAGAGGGGGCTACAAGCCAGGAGGAATCGCCCAAGACGGGCTTCTGCATGAACACCGTGGCCCAGCTTTCTCCGGGTGGCGCGTCAATGGATCAGAACGCCAATGCCTGTTGCGGAAGCGTCAGTAAACTCTGGACGACCACAAGTGGCCCTGGGCCCATCTCTCGGCGGATTGGAAAAGTTATCCAGCGTTTTCGGACCAGTTCAGGTACCATAACCAGACAGGAGACTATCGATGCCGAAGAAACTCATGCTGTTGTGTCTGGCTACCGCCGCCATCGCGTGCGCACAATATACGCCTCCGCCGATGTCCTACACCCTGGTCCAACAGAATTCGTTGTTCGGACCGGCCACCACTACGAGCGTCTACCGCAACGGCTCGAAAGCCGTCATCGATATCGTGCAGCCCGGCACGCATATCCGGACGGTCTATGATCTCCAGGCGCACACCAATATCAGTTGGGACGCCAGCCAAGCCGCGACGGAATGCGGGAACGGCACTTTTACCGGCGATTGGGGTGATCCTTTCGTGGGAGCGGCCGGCATCCTGGACGAACTCAACAAAGGAACATTAGGGCGGAACGCCCCGGAATCAAGGTTCTCATGATCTCGGGTGATCTTATGGGGAGAGAACAGGTTTCCATGAATGGTTTGCCCTTCCTACAAAAGCCGTTCACCCCCACAGCCCTACGGGATTCCATCGAAGGGCTGCTCGGTCCAATCCCGCTTTTGCAGTGATGGCGAATCGAAAAGGTTTTTGCGGCAGTAAGAAATCTCTGGTGGATGTGAAACACCGCCGCCTCAAACCGATGCCCGAAGTGCGAGGCCGGAAGCTGGAACCTACCCGGTCTCCACAGCCCGAGGAGCCGACCAGCAGTCCGCTTCGCAGGTCGATTGTGGGCTGGCGGGTTCCGACGGTCGTTGTCTTTAGTGCCGATGTGTTTTTCATTACTAGTTATGATATGAGGCTGGTACCACGCTGGCCCTTCCTCACAAGATCAAAGGCGGGTTTTGTAGAATTGGCTCGCGCATCCGATGTAAGATCAGATGACCATTGGCACCCTGTAATTGGTCGACCGTTGTGATGCGATGGATTTATATAAAGCGATTCAGGACTTGCACGCCGAAAAAGGAAAGCTGGATCGCGTGATTGCCTCGTTGGAGGAACTGCAACGGACCGCTGGCTCCGCACCTGTGTTGCCCAAGCCTACTGAGCGCCGGGGCCGCAAGTCCATGAACTCCTCGGAACGCCAGGAGGTTTCGGGACGGATGCGCAAGTATTGGGCTGACCGTCGGCAGCCAAAACAGGACGCGCCTTCCGGCGCAGGCGGATAGGACTATAGTCGCGCACGTTTACCGGCGGCGGTTCCAGAGTGCTACCCGCTCCACTTGCAAAAAGGACAGCGGCGGAAAGCGAAGGCGATCCTGCCATCGAGTGCGCCAGCGAAATCCACCGCAGAGTCAAACGTGGCTGAAAGGAGCGGTCATGAAAACGAATAAGGCTCTCAAGCGACTTGCCAAGATCGAGGCGTTGATATCGAATGTGATAGAGCGGTATTCAAGTGCGCCCCACATCCGAGAAGCGCTTCAAGATGCGAAAGCTGCTGTCACTCGGGCGAAGGAAGCTGTGAGTTTGCAGGCATCCTCCGGTACGGCGAAGAATCCTGCGGTGAAGCATTCTGCGCCAGCGTCAAAAGCCACGCCAGAACCTCCAAAACCCAAATGGAAGCTCTCGGCGGCTGGCAGGAAGGCCATCGTCGC
>JBEKDV010000423.1:0-6792 GCA_050014175.1 Candidatus Solibacter sp.
GTGTGTAGGCTACCAGGCGGTTACATTGCTCCAGATCGTTGAAGACCTGGCTCTTTATCCTGTCCCGGATCTGAGTCGGCATGCCGTCTATCAGGGGCTCGAGGATCCCCGGCAACAGTTTTTGGTCCTTCTCACGCCGGAGGATATACGATGAAATTCGGTATAGAAGGTTGATCTCTACGTCACTCGAATCCTGGCCTTCGATCTCCTTTTCTACCCTGTGATAATTTGATTCCTTATTTAGGAGCGTGACGATAGCATCAAGTACCGGAGGGTATCCGATGAATGAGAGAAAGTCTTCATCGGCTGTGCCATGATGTTCCCCGAAAGCCCGTCCGAGCAGTTTGAGAATATTATCACGGACCTCTACATACTCTGATGAGTGCTTTGAGCTGAGCCCGTCAGTGAACGAGTCTATGTATTCCCGGGCACCGTGAATGCCGAACGCATCGATGCTTACTAAGCCGGTCGGTACTCCTTTGTATGACAGATAGAGCCAGCACTCGTTGAGAATCTCGGTGCGGCCGAGCAGTACGAAGCTGGTGTTAGGTGCTCCTGCGCAAAGACGGGCGATATCATCGAGGAAGGCATCAAACGCCTTGTCAGCGGTTTTGGCGCGCCCCTCATCCACGCCATCGATAATGACGCCATACGTGCTATTCCCGACGCCTTCGAATACCTTGCTCAAGTCTGAGACGTGAAACGCTGTCGTGAGCAGGCCAGTCAGGGTATTGGCGCCGACCGGCTTGTGGGCTCCCAGATCGAGCAGGGGCAGTCCTGTTTCGTTCGAGAGAACTCTAGCCAGAGTCGTCTTGCCCGTCGCGCCGACGGCGGAGATAAGGATTACGGCCGGCCTTTCCCCCTGGAACTCTATTTTCGTGAATGACGGCTGTATGTAGGGTTGCGTGCGTTTTGGTGCAACACCGAAGGAATCGGACGGCATTGACATCGCAAAGGTCGTTTTCTGTGCGCCAATAATCGACTTGAGGTGAGAGTAGTTCATAATCGGCTCGGCGGTTTTCCGCTGGATCAAGGATATACACCCATATCATTATGGCGCATGGTGGTGCCATCATCATGGTGTATAGAGCCGCCGGGCTAGCGGAACGGTGCGGGGGATTCAGCTCGGGTCCGGCGAACCACCCGCGCCGCGCCAACATCTGGCTGGTGTCGCCCGGGTTTCGGATCTCGTACGCCGCCTGCCGTAACGCGCCCGACCCCGAAAAGGGGCGCCAAGGAACACGAAGTCCTCATCTGAAAAGCTTAGGGGGCACCCGCTGGTAACGCCGCAGGATCTGGAAAGGCCGATTTGAGTGGCCCTGCGCGACCCCCCCCACGCCTACTCTCTGCGCGAAAGCACCGCCGTCACTTCCAGCGCCTTGCCGTCGCGCGTCACCTTTACCTTCACTTCGTCGCCCGGCTTCTTCCCCCGCAGCGCGTAGGTGAAATCGTATAGATTCTGAATCGGCTTGCCGTCGAATTCCGTCATGATATCGCCCGCCTTCAGTCCCGCTTTGGCGGCCGGAGACCCCTCCCGCACATCGGCGAATTTCACCCCCGTGATGCCTTCGGCGAAATCCGGAACGCTGCCGAAGTACGGGCCGTAACCGGAAACCGGCCCCGCATTGCTATCGCCAGTGTGCGGCGCCGGCGCGGCCAGCTTCACGAACGCCGGACGCTCCGCGGCGTCGCGCAGCGACTGGGCAACCTCCGCCACCAGCGCCAGCAGCCTGGCCGCGGCCGGCGCGTCGATCTTGTCCCACGTGTCCGAGGGCTTGTGATAGTCGCCGTGCAGGCCGGAAAAGAAAAACAGCGCCGGAACCTGGTGCGCGGTGAACGACGTGTGGTCGCTCGATCCCTCGCTCGGGCCGCCCGAGTAATCCACCTTCAACCCCGATGCCGGAATGAGCTTCTCCAGCGTGTCCTTGAGCGTCGATCCGCTGGCCGCGCCGCCGACGTAGAGCCGGTTGTCGCGCATGCGCCCGATCATGTCCAGGTTGATCATGGCGACGGCTTTGGCCAGAGGCAGCAGCGGGTGATCGGCGTAGTAGGCCGACCCCAGCAATCCCTGCTCTTCCCCGGCGAAGTTGAGGAACAGGATGCCGCGCTTCTGCCGCGCCTGTTGGGCGAAGAAGCGCGCCAGTTCCATCACCCCCGCCGTGCCGCTGGCGTTATCGTCGGCGCCGGGGTGGATGGTGCCGGTCTGGCTCGGCGCCAGCGAGTACTGTCCGCCCAGCCCCAGGTGATCGTAGTGCGCCCCGATGATCACGTACTCGTCCGTTTGGCCCGGCAGGAAGGCATCCACGTTGTGCACCGTCTTCACGGCGCGCTCCACATCCAGATTGGCTTCCACCCGAATCGTCTCCGGGAAGGCGAACGATTGCGGCTTCAGATCCTTGTCGATATCGGCCTGAATTTTGTCCAGACTCTTGCCGGCGTCGGCGAACCAGCCATCGATGCGCGCTTCGCTCACCTGAACGAACGGAATGCGGGCGTTGCTGGGGCCCACCGTAACGCCGAATTTCTCCAGTTGCTCGCTCTCCCCCGGATGGTTGGCGCGGTCCGTTACCAGGATCACGCCCGTAGCGCCGTGCAGTTTCGCGTTCGTGGCCTTGGAGGCGAACTGCGCGTGCTGCGTCAGCGTCGTGCCTTCAAATACGCTCTTGGCGTCGGATTCCTGCGGCTCGTGACGCAACACCAGGACGATCTTCCCTTTCACGTCGAGACCCGCATAATCGTCGTAGCTGTATTCGGGCGCCGTAATGCCGTAGCCCGCGAACACCACGGCGCCGGCGAGCGCTCCGGTTTCGGAAAAATTGAAGGGGACGAAGTCGCCGGGGCAATGCAGTGTGGTGGCGCGCCCGCCCTCCGTGAACTGCAAGCGGTTGGCCTTGCCCAGAGCCGCGTCGGTAGTCACCGGGAAAGCCTGCAGGTAGCTCTTGCCCACCGGCTTGATGCCCATCTGCCGGTAGTTTCGCTCGATGAACGCCGCCGCCTTCTCCAGCTCCGGACTGCCGGTGTTGCGCCCGCGCAGTTCCGGCGACGCCAGGAACTTGATCTCGTTGAGATAGAGATTGGGATCGATGGTCGCGGTCGCGGCGAAGGCGGCGGCGGCGAGGATGAGGCCCGCAAATAGGCCCCGCTTACGGATTTTCATGGCAGTCAACTTCTTGCTTACTTTTTCTTAGGGGTGGGCGGCCCGGAGGGCGCCACGCCCGGCGTTTGGCTTTGCGGCATACCCGGAATGTCCAGTTTGACTTCGCAGCCGCAATCGTCGCCGGCGTTCTTGGCGGTCTTCTGGTACTCGATTTCCGTGTCGATGATGATCTTCAGATTCGGCCAGTCGATGGTCTGCGGGATGCGGCGGCCGTTGATGAACATGGTGGGCGTGCCCGCCACGTCGAGCGCCTGCGCTTCCGCGATCTCCTTCTCCACTTCCGCCTGCGTCGCCTTGTTATCAATGCAGGCGCCCAGCTTCATGGAGTCCACTCCCTTGGCCTCTTTCCCCCATCCCAGCACCTGGTCCTTGAGGTTCACCGCCGTGATGGCGTCCTGGTGGGCGAAGACGTAGTCGTGATACGCCCAGAAGGCGTCCGGATTTTGCTGGAACACGCAGCGGCCCGCCATGGCGGCGGCCTTGGCCCACGGGTGCAGGCTTTCGATGGGAAAGTCCTTAAAGTAGAGGCGCACCTGGCTGGGGTAGTTCTGGATCAGGTTCTGCCGCAGCATCTCGGCTTCGCCCTTGCAGTGGGGGCATTGCAGGTCGCTGAAAACCACGATGGCGACGGGCGCCCCGGAGGTTCCAAGTGCCGGCTGAAACTGCGTCTTGAGCTTGTCCAGCTCCGGCTTGAAGGGGTTGGCGGCGACGTCGTAGAAAACGCCCTGCACGATCTTCTGGCCGTCGTTGGAAACGTAGAGCTGGACTTCCTGGAATTGCGCCCCCTGCGAGATCCGCACGCGGACTTCCTTGAAGCCCGGAAGGGCGCTCGGTTTGGGGTCGCTAATGGTCACCGTCAACGGCGGCTGCAGCACATAGAGGTGGCGCACATAAGCTTCCAGCGTCGGTTTGTCGAAGGCGGACTTTTGCGGGGCATCGGCGGCGCCGAGCAAAAGGGCACCCAGTAGGCACAGCGAGATGGCTCGAAACATTCTGCCTCTTATTGTAATTCAGTAGAGTAGCCTTTTAGGCCGGGTGCCCTTTGGGCGGCCCCCATTCCTGGGGGCATGTTTTGGTGCTGCGGGCTGCACCTGCTAATTGCAGCGAAGCTCGGACTCTTCAAACCCCGTTCACACCCCCATAAAATATTTTCCCATCCCCCTAACCCACTCCGCCCAAACCACTTACCGCCCCACCACGCTCCGGCGACCCCGCCATTCCGCCACCCCCGGTCGTACTATGGAATCAGTGGGGCCGCCCTGCGCCACCCATCACCGGGCAGAAACGGCAAACCGGACAGACTTGGCCGGTTTTTCCCCATTCATCTCCGCTTAACTTGTTTAGTATCAATAAAACGTATCCTCTCCGGCCGGACACGTTTGTCCGGTTCGAGCAAGCTTACATCACCGGGCCGATGCGCCACGGGACAAATTCCTTGTGGCCGAGCCGTTCGGCGCACGTACGGCGGCCGCTCGCCACTTCGAGCAGCCTGTCGAAGATCTGCTGCCCTACCTGTTGCACCGTGCAATCGCCGTCGGCAATGGCCCCGGCATTGATGTCCATGTTATCCGTCATGGCGCGGTACGTATGGCTGTTGGTGGCGATCTTGATCACCGGGATGGTGGGGAAACCGATGGCGCTGCCGCGCCCCGTGGTGAAGACGATCAGGTTGCACCCCCCGGCGGCCAGACCCGTCAGGCTGACCGGGTCGTAGCCCGGCGTATTCATAAAGGTGAAGCCCGGAGCCGTCACCCGCTCGGCGAATTCGTACACCTCGATCAGCGGGCTCGTGCCGCCCTTGGCCACCGCCCCCAGACTCTTTTCGAGGATGTTGCTGAGGCCGCCCTCTTTGTTGCCCGGCGAAGGGTTGTCGTCGAAGCTGCCTTGGAAGCGCGCCAGATATTCCCGGTAGCGCCGGATGCAACCGAGCAGTTTTTCGGCCACTTCCCGGTTGCGCGCGCGCTTCACCAGCAGGTGCTCGGCGCCAAAAATCTCCGGCGTCTCGCCCAGCACGCTGGTGCCGCCCAGGGCAGCCAGCAGGTCCGAGCAATACCCGAGGGCCGGGTTGGCCGTGATGCCGGAGAAGGAATCCGAACCGCCGCAGTTGAGGCCCAGGACGATCTTGCTCGCCGGGCACGCCACGCGCCGCTCGGCCGAAGCCTGTTCCATGAAACGCCCGATTTCGCGCCGCGCCGCCTCAATCGTTCGGGTCGTGCCGCCGCTCCCTTGCAACGTCATGCCCACCAGGCGATCGGTGCGCGCGCCTTTAGAACCCAGGTAGTGATCGATCTGGTTGTTCTCGCAACCCAGGCCGAGGATGAGCCCGGCCGAGACATTGGGATGCACCAGAACGCCGCCCAGCGTGCGCCGCAGTTGATCCATATCGGGGCCAAACATGTGCCCGCATCCATCGCCGTGCGGGAAGGCCACGATGCCATCCACGTTGGGCGGCAATTCCGCCCCCTCGTAGCTGCGCGCCACCAGGTCCGCCGCGTGCGACGCGCAATTGCTGGCGGCCACCACGGCGATGTAGTTGCGCGTGCCCACCCTGCCATCCTCGCGCGCGTAGCCCAGGAAAGTCGGAGCATCCGCGCGCGCCTCGGGGATCGCGGTTTCCGAAATCGGGAACTCGTAGTCCAGCACCAGGTCCTCGAACGCCAGATTGTGCGTGTGCACGTGGCGCCCGGCATCGATGGGAACTTTCGCGCGGCCGATCGCTTGCCCGTAGCGCTCCACCGTTTCCCCGGCGGCGATGTCCCAGAGCGCCAGTTTGTGCCCCGCGGGAATGACCTCGCGCGTCACTACGGGCAGGCCATCCACGCGCAGTTCCGTGCCGGCGGGAAGCGCCACGCGCGCGATCGCCACGTTGTCGGTTGGGTGCAGGTGGATGGCGGAGTTCCCGGCGTTGGGGACTTTGCTGATTTCGACGAGCATGGGGTCCTTATCTTTCCAGATTCAATTCGCCGCTGGGAACTTCGGCATGCACGTGCAGGCGGCCGTCCACGGGATGGATCCAGACGCCATCGCCGTCGCGCGGGACGGGGATATCCGCCGGTGTATCCACCACGAGAAAATGTGTGTCCACCACGTTAGGCAGCAGTTTGCCGATGTGCAGGTGGATGTGGCATTGGGTGCGCCTCTCGGTGGAGTTGAGGGCGATGCCCCAGGGGTCGTTGGGCCACTCCTCGCGAGCCTTGGCGATCGCCGCGGTCCAGTACCCGATCCGTTGTTCGGGCGTCATTTCGGCGAACTGTTGCGGATGATTGCCGTGAAAGCGCGGCAGCGCCAGCCAGCGGTGAGGCTTGTTGGGATTCGTGTCGCGCAGGAAGAAGTACGGGACATCGGCGGGCTGTTTTTCCGCCTCCTTACAGAGTCCGCACTCGCGGGCTGCGAGAGTTTCGGGGATGGCGGCGTCGCACAGGCACGCGCGCACGTCGGCGCGCGAGAGCGGCAGAAGGCATAGAGCGATCACCGGAAGGCATCGGGGAATGCGCATCATCGTTTTACCTGATTATAGCGACGCAGACTGTGCCCGCGAATTTGCCCTCGCGCTCCGTCGCGCTCACAACTCATTATCATGGATACCAGGGTCCTCAAATGCAAAGATTCGCCTGCCTCGTCCTGTTGGCCGCTCC
>JBEKDV010000424.1:0-6770 GCA_050014175.1 Candidatus Solibacter sp.
GCGCTTCGGCAGGCGGCTTTGGCGGCGCCGTTGCCGGCGGCTGCGCAATTGCAGAGCAACATCCAACCCAGACGATCGCTGCCAATAACCGCATGAGGAAGCTTGATTGTACCTCGCAGATCACTCCCAACCAGTCGCCCAGCGTTGAACAACAGCCGTGCAGGGTGTGTCTGCAAGATCGGGGCCGTGAAACCGCCATCTCGGAAAGTGGCCCTACGCGGGCCATATGTCCTTCTGGGAGATGAGGGGATCACCCGCCCCTGACACCGTAGTATAGTTCAGCTTCGGCTGCGACTCGGAGAACAAGGGCCAGGAAGCCGTCGCCCAGCCGACGTCTCTTAACTTCGTCAAGGGCGTTATCTACGAATATCGGTAGCCTTCCTGGCGCCGCGGGGGTCGCAGGCAGATCCGCGAGTCGACGACTACCCAGCCAAGTGGAGCGGGTTCGTGGACAGTGTACATAAGCTGTGCTACGTGCGAAATTGTCGGGAGTATGCCAGGAATCCCGTTTTCGCCCAACTCTCCGGACCTGGAAGCCGTCCGGCGGATCATCTTCGAACGCCTCCGCCGCGAACCAGACTGGAGTTACGTCGATCGCAATGCTGATGGCTATGCACCTTACGTGCAGTATCTGGGGAGTTTCAATCGCGGAGAGGAGCGCAGCGCGCTGGTTTTTGCCGCGGAGGAGGTCTTCTGGCAGCTCGTGGTAGAGGAGATCATCGCACCGGGACTGGACGCGAACAATCTTGACTGGCCGCGGTTTCATGTGACCAGCCATGGCCGCGAGGTCCTCAAATCAGGGCCGGGGAACCCCCACGACCCGACCGGCTACTTGAGACGCGTTGCCGAGAAGGTGCAGCAAGCCGATTCGACCGTGCTTGCCTACCTTGGCGAAAGCCTCAGTTCCTTCCGACACGGCGACCGTGTCGCCTCGACCCTGCTGCTCGGCATCGCGGCCGAACGCGTTTTTCTGCTATTTTGCGACTCCCTCGCCGCCGCCCTCATCAGCCCTGCCGAGCAGGAGTCGTTCGCCAAGCTTCTCGACCGATTTCCAATGAAACCGAAGCTCGACTGGGTGCACCAAAAGATCCAGTCAGTAAAGGCGCCGCGCTTTCCGGAGAATGCCAACATCATGGTGACGGCCATCTACGATTTCGTGCGCAGCCAGCGCAACGACCTCGGGCACCCGCGCGAGACTCCTCCGGCCGTCACTCAAGAGGACGCGTTCGTGAACTTGCAGGTGTTCCCTCGCTATTACGAGACTGCCGAAGAAGTGCGGGCATTCCTCGCCGCAAACAAGGTGTGATCTCGTTTACCCGCGGCTTCGGCGAGGCCGCGTCAGGACGCGTAATCCCGGCCGGGTGAATCGCTGCATCTGCTTGGCCGTAACACGCCATTCTAGCCGCTTGGAGTAACGCTCAGCGCTCAGCAACCAGAAGTCCGGAACGGCGACAACTCGGCAACCTGGATTTGCGAACGCTAGGGCGTCAGGAGGACATATGCGGGATATGCCGGATCGTCTCAGAATTGCGGTTCGGGCGTGGCGTCACGTGGATTTCGGGTAATCTGTGTACTCCATAGTCATTGGTGCGGGTGGAGTATGCCTGAATTGATGGCCTCATTGATATCTTGGCCTGTTAATGGCGGACCACTTGGATGATCTTTTCGACAAGCGCCGGAATTCCCTCGGTTGATTTCGCGGCGACGCGATCAGCAAGTGTCGGTGATTTCTGGGCGATTGCCGCTTGACTGATATCGTGCCAAATTGGCAGGATTATCGTCTTGGCCCCTGCGATTTCACGAACTGCGAGACCGTCAAGTTCCCGTTGCGGCCATTCCTTATTCAAGAAATTGGAACTAATGATGACAACGCCGTAGTTGCAGCGCGCTAAACCTTCATCAATCTTCCGTCGCAAACTATCCCCCAAGCGCAGGGCTGCTTCGTCGAACCACACGGTTAGACCCGCTTCGATCAGCGCTCGATAAAGTGGCCGGGCGATAGTGTCTTTGTCTTCAGAGGCGTGTGAGAGGAACACATCGAGCTTCGCTGTTTGGCGGGGCATCTGACGCTCGATTGGTCGAGCGGTAGCCGGTGTCTCTACCCTCTTGAAGCCGAGTGTCGTTGCCTTGTTCTGCTCGATCGTCGCCAATCGCTTCTCGATTGCCGGCTTCACGATGTTCATGAGACCGTTGTTCCAGTCACTTACCGAATCCCTCGAAAACTGCAATGTCGTTTCGATGCGGTTCAATCGCTCCTTGAATTCCCGGTTGATGGCTTCAACATCTGGGTCCTTCGCTGCGTTGGTGAGAATCACGGCGTCATCGGTGACTTCGCCTTCGATGCGATTGCCGTAGCCGGTTGTGGAATAGCGGAAGAGGTTCTTGTCGCCTGTAAACGGGATTCGGATCTTGAATTCGGTCGCGTCTACAAAATGCGGTCCGGGCCCGGCAAAGAATCCATACTGGCTGTTCTGCGGGACCTCAAGCTTGATAGCAGCGGGTTCGTATTCGCCAATGTTTGGTCTGTCAAGAACTGGAACCTTCACGGTATAGCGCTCGACGATGTCGTTGATGACCCTATCGGGCGAAGACTTCAGTAGAGCTTCCGTTGTCAGGTTCCCAAGCTCCTTCTTGAGGCGCTCGCGCAACATCAATGTGACTTCGTAGGGTGTTCCGGGCTCACCAAATAAATACTTGGGCCGCCTCGACGGACCTCTTTGTACCTGCAGGTTACGCATCGCTGCCTATCAATTGTACCGGACCGCACGGCTCTTGGTGGTATTAAGGCGCGAAGCGGTTCCGGCCTTCCGCCCTTTGTAGGCGCCCAGCGTTTAGGAACGGCTTTGCCGGAATCCACTTGGCCGTATCACGCCCGTTGCTGAGATGTGGCAGTTGCTCGGAACGGACATCGGGTCGCGGGCGATATTCCGCAATATCGGTAGCGATTTGCGCAGCCAGGTCGGCACGTTCAGGCCGAAGCCGCGGCGAGGTCGCGCCGGGAACCGTCACAGGTTCATGTCGTCTTCGCTCAGGTAAACTCTCTCGGCGCCATTGCGGCTGTCAGGTGGTTCCGGCCCTGGCCGCTCCTCGAACTCACACGTTTCCCAATTCGGTATGCTGGTTGGCTCCCGCTTCACCACGACGTGCCGCTCGCCGAGGAAGTCGTCGGATAGCCGCCTCAACAAGCCGATTTGCACGACCGGCTGACGTGCCTGTCGGGATTGAGCTTCCAGGTGTCCCAGGCGGGATAGGAGCTTCGCTCTCAGTCTGACCTCCTCCTGGCTGGCGGTGAATGGCCCAATGTCCGCCCCATGGTGTACGTATCCAGGCTATCAGCCGCGATTTGAAGCGTCAACCCGGAATGATGGCAACCCAACCCTGAAACATAACCGCGCCAAATTGTAAACTGGTAATGCCGCCTAGTCGCGGGGCGACAAGCCGGGGAACCCTGCCCGGTTGGCGGCTACGCAGAAAGGGAATCGCGGAGGGAGCGAATCGTGGATGATCGATCCGACCAACCTGGAGCCCCGGGCCACCGAGTAGAGGCGGCCGAGTCTGAAGCGGAGGATGTCCTCAACGGCGATCAGCAAGCCGATAGAGAGGTCGCGCCGCACAGCACGCCGGCACCGAGGATCGAGGACGATCAGCAGATCGACAACGAGGTGGGTCGGGAGGAATGCTCGGAGTGGCTGCCAAGATGGGGGCTGGCATATGGATTGCGCGCGTTATTGGATCGGGCAGCGCAGGGAGAAAGCGCGATCCCCGACCTAGCATCTGGATTACGTGCGATGTTGTTTCGGGCAGACCTACCGTCCAGGGTCGCAACCGCGGGCGCCGCGTCGCCTGGAAAGGCGGCGAACGATCCAGACTGTGGTGTGCCGCCCGGCAGCGGGCCACAGGCTGTGGAGGAGGGTTCCTCGGACAAACCGGGGACTGCGAACGTGATCAAGGTGCCGGCGCTTCCCGGAGACCCAGCCCGGTCGACGGTGAATTCACATGAGAGCATCGCTCAGGGAGCGATTCCCGCAATGGACGACGCGCCATCGGGGAAAGTAGATCTTCCGCCTTATTGGGATGATCCAACTCCGCTACATTATTTTGATCGCTGGCCCCTGGAGGGCCTGGGCTCCGCTTCGCGAAGTCAGATCAAGGCCAGCCTGCGCAAGGTCCACGCAGACTTCTTAGAGGACAAGGCCGGTGAGCTCCCTGAGGTCTATTGCTGGCGCCGGGCATACGACGTATTTGCGATCCAGTTTGAAGAGGCTAACTTGCTCACCGAAGACATCATTCGGAAGACCATTCCCGCGATGGTCGCGGATGCTGGTGCAAGTGGGCGTTGGGCATTTGGACGCTGCAGTTCCATCACGCCGTCAGGCGACTGTGCGCAACGGTTGGGTCAGGAGTATTATCATCCTGATCACATTCGGCTTTTCTTCAAATTCATCGAGGGCCGAATCGTCGAATGGAGCGGCAAATTAGATTTGCAGCATTCCAATGAGGACGGGGGTGCACAGCAACGGCCCGACCCGGACCGGTTGGCTGCATATCCGCTTCAGGGAATCGCGGAGGGTTGTCAGATCAGCAAACCTGAAACTTCGACGGCCATTGAAGGGGCCAAGACCCGCATTGAGCAAACAACCGCACCTGCACCCTTCCAGCATACTGCGCCGCTTTCAGAAGAACTACGCACAGCCGTCTGTGAGTACGCCTATCCGCGCTCGCCTGCGGAGCAACTCTTCCCGCCATCGCCCGAAGGAGCAAACACGAATGAGACTGAACATCCCGGTGGCTTTGAGATTCAGTCGGTAGCAAACAGTGCAGTTCGGATTATGCAAGCAGCAATGGACCGCCTAGGGTTGAATGCACCAAGAATTGCCAAGCTTATCCGCGCTCAACTGAAGCCAGTGCCTGGGCTGAAACTGAAGGTGGATAGGACGACGGTTTACCGCATTCTCCACGGGCAGACGAAGAACCCGGATCCGGCAATTAGAAAAGCTCTCATCGAAGTTCTGAAACTGACAAACGAAGAACAGCAAGTCGTAGTGCGCGCACTCTCCCGCCCGATGGAACGTGTGCCAGGCAAGAAATCCCAGAAATCTTAAATCCCTCATCCTCAGGAGGTTACGCGGCGACCTGCAACCGTTTGCAACCAGCTGCAACCGTTGCAAGTGGTCGCATTTGGCCCTGGCATCCGAAGCTGAAGATGGCGACAACAAGCGGTTGTCGCACCAACGATGACCACAGCAAACGCACTTCGATCAAAGCGCGTGGCCGCAGAAATTCCAGCAACACTGCTTGCCATGAAGGCTAGGATAAACCGCTCCCGCCTCTCCGGGATCGAGCGCGGATACGTCCAGCCAACCGACGAGGAGTTGCAGCGACTGACCAGCGCGGTGGACCAACTGATTGATGCTAAGGCCGCCATTCAGAAGACGGCCGCCGCGGTTGGATGGCCGCTCGGGGAGGTCCGATGACCGCCACCACGCCCATGCTGGCGTTGGCGACACCCGGAAAGACCGATCTCTACTACGGGGAGGTACTGGCTGGGTTCTATGGTTTCGGCTATGAGCACCCTAAGAATCCGGAGATGGACACGCGGTTCTTCCTGGGTGCCGGCCAGCGGTTTGAGCCGGATGTAGTCGGCCGTGCGAGGTACAACGCGGCTTGCGCGGCAGTATCGCGGGCAGTCACTCGGCTCGAACATCGGGGCCTGGTAGTTGTTCTCCATGGAGTATCACTCCCGTCCCAATTAGCCGTTTGACGATTTTCCCGCGTTGCAAACGTTGGGCGCAGCCCAACTCTGAGCTCGGTCGTCCGTTCGTGCTTCGGCGAGCGGTGGAGTAAGTGGCCTCAGCGCTTTTAGATGCTGCTGTCCGAATTACTCGCTCAGAGATCTCCTGAAATCAGTCTCACCGCATTCGCCCCGTTTTTCTGCTGTCCAATTTCGCCTACCACGTGATGGCAAGCTGTTGCGCATTGTCGTGTACCCCTGCCAGAGCCGGTGGGGCCTGAAAAGGATCGTCCAGCCACGCCCACAGATCGCGGTAGAAAAACAGTTGTTGCCGCAGCAGCGCCGCCAGAGTGGACAACGACCAGGAGAACTTCGATTTCAACTGCAGGTACTTCAACACCAACATCGCGATTAGGGCGGTCCACACTTGGGTCCTGACCGCATTGGCGCTGGTCCCCACAAACGTCTTGATTTTGAGTGTCTGCTTCAGCGCCTTGAAAAACAATTCCACTTGCCAGCGGTCCTTGTAGATGGCCGCAATCGTCGTCGCGCCGAAGCCCAGCAGATTGGAGAGAAACACAATGGTCACCTGTTTCTCCGCGTCCCAAATCTCTACTCGCCGGAACAGCACGGGATCTTCGCCTTCCCGTCCCAGTCGGGGAAAGCTGATGATCTGATCGCGCATCACGTTGCTGTTTTGCGGAACCTCCAGGTCCTCCTGGACCTCGTAGACTGCCTTCTCCTTCATCCGCGTCACGAAGTACACTTCCTCCTGTGTCAGTTCCCGAAACCACTCGTAGTCGTTGTAGCCGCGGTCTATGGCCAGGATCGTGCCCGGAGCGAACTGCAGCGTTCGCGCCACCTTGATCTCGCTGGTCTTACCTTCAGTCACCACCGCGAACGACGGCAGGTAGCCATCGTGGTCCAGCAGGAGGTGCAGTTTGATCGCTCCCTTCGTCCGTCGGAATTTCGCCCAGTCGAACATGCTCACCGACAAATCGATGATGCTCCCGTCCAGACTCATCAGCTTGTTCTTGAA
>JBEKDV010000425.1:0-6766 GCA_050014175.1 Candidatus Solibacter sp.
GTGGCAAACGCCCACAGCGCGTGCGCCAGTTGATCGCCGCCGTGGACGTCGTTATCCCAGGGGGAGAGCCACATATCGATGCGCTGCACCACGGTGTGCGGCGTTCCCGCGCGATACCCGATGGTGACGGCCGCCACCATCAGGACCAGGGAGGCGATGGCGAGGGCGGGCTTGCCGCGCGCCACCGTGAACACGGCCAGAAACACGAAGAGCGTGACCAGCGCGGGGCCGAGATCTTTCAGCACGAAGAAGAGCACCAGCGCGACGCCCGTGGCGACGAGCACCGGAAACACGTGCTCCGCGCGCGCCACGCGTCCGCCGGGCACGCGCTCTTCGCGCAGATCGCGCAGGCGCTCCCATTGGCGCGTAAAGTAGCCCGCCAGAAACATCACCAGGAGGATTTTGATCAGCTCCACCGGCTGGAACATGCCGAGATTCACTTTGGCGTCGTTGCCGCCCGGTCCGCGCCCGAAGGCCATCAGCAGGCCGAACAGCCCGAGCGCCGCGAACAGCGGCGTGTAGCACCAACTCGCGAGGCGGCGGTAGTCGAAAATCCGGAAGGCGGGCAGGGCGAGCAACAGTGAGCCGAGGAAGACGCCGACGGCGAACTTATGGAACTCCAGCGTGTCGCGCAAGGGATCGCGCATGCTGACCATGAGCAGAAAACCGAACCCGGTGAGCAACTGCAAGGCGGGCAGGAACGCGGTATCGCCGCGGTACCCGGTGAGGCGCCAGCAGAGCGCCACCAGATAGAATCCGGCGAAGTAGAGGAGCGCCGAACGCACGAGTTGCGCGCGGAATTCCGCCGGTGTGCGCACGGCGACGAGCGGCTTAACGCGCGGGACCTGGCGGCGCGGAATCACCGCGGTCAAGGCGCCGGTGTGGCGTAGCGGACGGGCACGCTCGAGGTAGTCGAAAATCCGCGGCGCGAGGTCGGCGCGATTGGGGAAGAACTCCAGAACCGGCAATAACTCATCGGGCGAGGTTACCGCGTTCAGATTGAGCACCGGCGCGCCGGACATCCGCTGTACCTTCGCCTGGTACACGAACCACAGGCCGGTGGCGACCAGGAGCGACGAAGCGACCAGCCAGGCGAACCTCACCGAGGTCCTGTGACGCGGGACGCTGACCATGACGGGCGCCGTGCCCGCTGCCGTCCAACTGCGTGTCACCGCCATCGGTACGACCTCCGCGCGCGCGGCTGGCGCGGCGCCGGTGCGTGGATCTTATCCAGTTCGCGCAGATGCAGTTCGGCTTCATCGAAGCCCGGAATCCGCCGGTAGAAGGCGCGCGCCATATCGGCATCGCGTTTTGCCTGCCGCCAATCGCGCGCCAGTTCCTGGCGCGCCCGAATGCGATAGACATCGCCTTGCTGCTCCACCTCGCGGCGTCCCAGCACGGCGCCGAATCGCTCGGCCGCGGCGAACTCCGCCATCGCCTTTTCGGGATCGGGCAGCGAGTACACGTACACGCGCGCTAGCGCCAAGTGCGGCGCGGGGTCGGCGGGCGCTTTGGACGACGCCAGCAGGAACTCGTCGCGCGCCTTGAGGCGCAGGCCCGCGGCGGCGTTTTCCGAATACTGCGCGCCGTACAGGCGCTCCAGCGTGGCGTAGCCGCGAGCCAGCGCCAGCTTGGCCACGGTACGGTCCTCGCCCGCGCCAAGCTGAACGGCGCGTTCCAGGCAGATTTCAGCTTTGGGCCAATCGAACTCGTACAGCCACGGATCGGCGCTGGTGCGGTAGGAATCCAGGATCCGGTCGGCCGATGCCACGTACCAATGCGCCAGGTTCTCCTCGGGCGGCTGTTTCACCACGGGCGGTAAGCTTGCCACGGGCCGGGCCGCCGCGTTGGCGCGCGATTGCCACACCTGCCAGGTGAGCGTGCCGCCGATCCAAAGGAACATGCCGGTGGCGAAGTAGGCGGCCGCGCCCAATACCTGCACGGTGCGCGCGTGCTTGCGGCGTGCCGTGCGGGTGACGCGGCGCAGGCAGGCGCGCGCCGCCTCGATGGTGGCGTTGGGATTCCACCTGGGCCGCCGCTCTGTCTCCGCCAGGGTCGGCTTGCGCTCCAGGAAGATCTGCAGGTCGGCGCGGAACGCGGCTGCCGAGGGGTAGCGCTGGCGCGCGTCCGGCGCGAGCGCCTTCATGACGACGGCGCGCAGCCCCGCCGGGCACGACGCCGGCAGCGCCCGAGGCGGCCGCCTGGAGCGGATCAGCCCCTCCAATTTGCGCGTATCTTCGGCCTGGTACGGCGGCACACCGGCCAGCATTTCGTAGAGCGTGGCGCCCAACGCCCACAAATCGGACTGCGGATCCACCTCGGCGCGCGCGAGCCGCTCCGGCGAGCAGTAGCTCGGGCTGCCGAAGTGGTGACCGGTGGAGTTGCAGTCCGCGCGCAGCGTTTTAGCGATGCCGAAATCCAAGAGGCGCACCGTGTCGTTGGGGCTCAGGTGGATGTTCGAGGGCTTGATGTCGCCATGCACCACCGCCGATTCCCAGGAGTGAAATTTCGCCAGTTGCTCGCAAATTTCGAGCGCGATCACGGCGGCCCGGCAGGGGTCGAGGGCGCGGTCCGCCGCCAGCAGGTCGGCCACGGTGCGCCCCTCGACGAACTGCATGGCGACGAAGAAGTAGCCATCGAGGTCGCCGTACTCGTAGATCTCCACCATGCGCGGGTCGCTGGTGTGCAACTCCTGCTGGATGGCCGCGCCGCGGCGCTCCGCCTCCATGATCAGCCGCGTGGCGCGATCGCCGCCGTGGGGGATCAACTTGAGCGCCACCTTGCGGTTTTCCACGGTATCCATCGCCAGGTACACATCCGTCATGCTCTTGCCGAGGCGGCGGATGATGTCGTAACGTCCGATGCAAGTGGGTGCGTTCATCGGTCTATCCTCGTATGCGCAGCGCCGCCCATAGCAACATGCCGAGCAGCACTCCGTAACTCAGGAACGCCACTCGGCCGCTCCACACACGGCGCCGCGGGCGGATGCGCGTGATGCCCAGGCGTGGGCGCGTGGCCGCGCTCCCGCCGCCGAACGCAGGTCCGGCGACGAACAGCGCGGTGATATTGTCTCTGCCACCCGCCTGGTTGGCGGCATCCACCAGGTTGCGCGCGGTTTGCGCCGCGTCCCCGGCATAGCGTTCGGCGATCTCGCGGATGCGGCGCGAGGTGAGGTGGTCGCTGAGGCCATCGCTGCACAACAGCATCGCCGCATCGTTCGGCAGTTCGCACTGGAACACCTCGATGAACTCTTCCTCGCCGGCCGAGCGCGGGCAGCTTCCCACGTCGCGGAAGACCTCGTGGCGGCGCGGGTGCGCCATTGCCTCCTCCTCGCCGATTTCTCCCGCATCCTCGACCTCGCCGACCGGCGAATGGTCGCTGGTGACCTTGCGGATCGCCCCCGGGCCGATCAGGTAGAGGCGCGAATCGCCCACGTGCCCGACGGTGACGTGCTGCCCCTCCACCAGCGCCAGGGTGAGCACGCAGGCCATACCGGCGAGCGCCGGGTCCTTTAGCGCGGCGGCGTAGATGCCATTGTTGGCCGCCGCGATGGCCTCGCGCACGAGCGCGGTGGGCTCCATGGCCGGCCTTCCGGCCGGCTGGCAAGCATGCCCCACCTGAGCGCGAATGGCGGCCACGGCGATCTCCGCCGCGCGCTCGCCGGCGGCCTGGCCGCCGACGCCATCCACCACCAGGAATGCGCCGCGCGCCGGGTCCATCCAGTAGCGATCCTCGTTGCGCTCGCGCACCTGGCCAATATCGGTGGCGGCTCCGCAATCGAGCGATCGCTCAGTCATGGCGCACTTCGAAGGAGAGGTTCAGCTTTTCCGCCAGGGAGATTTCGGCGCGTTCCGGCAGCGGGATCTCGACGTTGGCCGCGATGCGGCGGCCGTTCAGCCAGGTTCCATTGCGGCTCAGGTCCGCGATTTTGAATTCGCCCTTGCCGGGATCGCGCCGCAGCCGCAGATGCTCGCGCGAAACCTCGTCGGTGGTGTAGAGCGCCAGGTCCACCCACAGGTCGTCGCCGCCGCGACCGATGGAGACCTCGTTCTGGGTCACGAGGAAGGTCTGCGGGCCGGAATCGTCCTGGTAGCGAATCTCGGCGAATACCGGGCCCGGGCGCAGGCGGGTGTTTTCGCGATCGCTGGCGACGCGCGCCGACGTCACCGAAGGCGTGCGATCGATCAGCGTGGTCTTGGTGCCGCGATATCCCGGCTGCGCGATATCGTTGAGCTCAGAATGGATCTCCACATCGCCCGGCGGGACGGCGGATTCGCTGTCGGCGAAGAGAGCGATCCACCAGCCATTGGTGGCGATCCGGCAGGCCTTACGCGGGGCGTTTCGCCGCAGCAATCCGCCGCCGGCGTTCCATTCCGCCATGCGCGCGGTGAGGGCGCGCTTGGCGTCCTCTTTGATCAGGTCGGCCACGCTGGCCACGCGGGCGTAGTCGTCCGGGTGCAGGTATACGCCGAAAATGCAGGGCACGAGGATGCTGTACCCCAGCTCCAGGCGGCCCAATTCCATATTCCGGATGAGTTCGTCGATGATGATCTGCCCGCTGATACGCGGCAGTGGTTGCACAGTTCCGCTCTGCGCCATGCCCATGATCCCCTTCGGCAAGATTCGACTCACCAGGGCGGCATCCGCCCTTGCCAGGCGGCTACCGCGGACGCGGAACCTTTACTTAAGACGATATACCCGATCCTCGACTGCGGCAAGACCCTTGGCGCCTCTGAGTGCGCTTGCGCCAATTAAAATGTCGCAATCTTGGGCGTGCAGGGCTGGGGACGTTGTGGATTGGGCAGCAGGAAATCCGCTTGACAAAGCGGCCGGTCCGAGTGTTTAATTCAGTACAGTCGGTATTGTGAATCTCGTCTGCCGAAAGGGGGGACCCCGCCATGTCCTCGACGCGAAGGGACTTCATCCGAGTGGGCGCAGCCGGCGCTACGCTCCTTGGATTCGACATTACACCCGCCTACGCGGAATCTCGCGCGCTGAAGATTGCGCGCACCACGGAAACCCGGTCCACCTGTCCGTACTGCTCGGTCAGTTGCGGCGTGATCGTCCACACGGAAGGCGACAAGTCGCGCAACGTGCGGCCCTTCGTGGTGCACGTGGAAGGCGATCCGGATCACCCCATCAATCAGGGTTCGTTGTGTTCCAAGGGCATCACGCTGAAGAGCAATATCGTCAATGACCGGCGGCTTACCAAGGTCCTGTACCGCGCCCCCGGCAGCGGGGCATGGGAAGAGAAGTCTTGGGACTTCGCCGTGGACCGCATCGCGCGCCTCGTCAAAGACACGCGCGACCGCGACTTCATCGAAACGGACGCCCAGGGGCATTCCGTCAACGCCCTGACGTCGGTCGGGGTAATCGGGGGCTGCACCGATTCCAACGAAAACAACTATCTGCTCAATAAGGCCTTCCGCGCCGGGATGGGCGTCATCCCGCTGGAGCAGCAAGCTCGTATTTGACACGGCCCCACGGTGGCCAGTTTGGCCGCCACATTCGGCCGGGGAGCGATGACCAACGGCTGGAACGACATCGCCAATGCCGATGTCATCCTGGCGATGGGAGGCAATCCGGCGGAGAATCACCCGGTGGGATTCCGCTGGGTGATGGAGGCCAAGCGGAACCGCAACGCGAAGCTGGTGTGCGTCGATCCGCGCTTCCAGCGAACGGCGGCGGTGGCCGATTGCTTCGTGCAGATCCGCTCGGGCACCGATATCGCGTTCCTGGGCGGGCTGATCCACTACTGCCTGAGCCACGACCGCTATCACGCCGATTACGTGCGCAATTACACCAACGCGCCGTTCCTGATCAAAGAAGGTTATTCGTTCAACGAGCAGGACGGGTTATTTTCGGGCTGGGATGCGGCTAAGAAGAGTTACGACAAAGCATCCTGGAGTTATGAACTGGACGGGGAGAACATGGCCAAGGTCGACATGACCATGGAACATCCGCGCTCGGTTTTCCAGTTGATGAAGAAGCACTACGCGCGTTACACCCCGGAGATGGTGTCGAAGATCTGCGGCTGTTCGCCAGAGGAATTCGAGAAGGCCGCGGAGATCATCAGTTCCACGTACGGAGCGGACAAGGCCGGCACCATCATGTACGCGCTGGGCTGGACGCACCATTCGGTCTCGGTGCAGATTATCCATTGTGGGGCGATGCTGCAGTTGCTGCTGGGCAATATAGGTGTAGCGGGCGGCGGGCTCAACGCGCTGCGCGGCCACGCCAACATCCAGGGCGGCACCGATTGCGGGGTGGGCTATCACAATCTGGCGGGATACATTGCGATCCAGAAGGCCGACCATGCGACGCTGAAACAGTACCTGGACGCGGTCACGCCGAAGCCGCTGCGGCCGAATTCGATGAACTTCTGGTCGAACACGGACCGTTTCGTGGTTTCGCAGATGAAGGCGTTTTACGGCAAAAACGCGACCAAGGAGAACGAGTTCGGCTACCGGTTACACCCGAAACTGCCGCAAAGCGCGGCGGGCGCATACGAGAACTGGAGCTGGGCGTACATTTTCGACAACATGTACGCGGGCAAGATGCAGGGACTTATCGATTTCGGCATGAACCCGGTAGCGAACGGCCCGCATTCGAAGAAGGCGATCGAAGCGCTGTCGAAACTGAAGTGGCTGGTGGTGGCGGAGAACTTCGAGACGGAGACGGCGGCGTTCTGGCGAGGCGACATACAGGAGGTTGTCGGCGGCAAGCCGGCGGACGTGCAGACCGAGGTCTTCCTGCTGCCGGCCGC
>JBEKDV010000426.1:0-6760 GCA_050014175.1 Candidatus Solibacter sp.
CATACATGAAGTTCCGGTTATTGTGCTCGGGTACCTGTCTGCGCTCCAATGCCTCGCCCTTGCCATCGCCGATAACCAGCTCGCGCTCAATGCTGGCTGGGACGAGGAGTTGCTCCGCGAACGACTGGCAGCCTTGAAGGACGCGGACTTCAACCTGGATCTCCTTGGTTTCGACGACCAGGAATTGGCGCGCCAACTGGCCGAGCAGGAGGCCGCCGCGGGGCTCACCGACGAGGACGAAACTCCGGACGTACCAACCGCCCCGGTCACAAGGCCCGGCGACCTCTGGCTGTTGGGCCCTCGCAAAGGGCACCCGCAGCACAGAGTATTGTGCGGCGACGCCACCGCCAGCAAAGCCACCACGCGCTTGCTGGCCGGCCAGCAACTCCCGTTTCTCATGGTGACCGATCCCCCGTATGGCGTTGATCTCGAACCGGAGTGGCGGGAGGCGGCGGGTCTCAACCCGCGGACCCGCCAAGGCGGCAAGGTCGCAAACGACGATCGGATCGACTGGTCGGAGGCTTGGGCGCTGTTTCCCGGTGCCGTCGCCTACGTCTGGCATGCGGGCATTCACGCCGCCGCGGTGGCGCTGGGCCTGCAGGCCTGCGGATTCCAAATCCGGTCCCAGATCGTCTGGGTGAAGCAGCACTTCGCCATCTCACGCGGCGCGTACCACTGGCGGCATGAACCGTGCTGGTATGCGGTGCGACGCGGCCAGACTGGTCACTGGCGCGGCGATCGCACGCAATCGACCGTCTGGGAGGTAGCGAACCTGAATCCGTTTGGCGGGGAGGGCGCAGCGGAAAACGAAGCTACCGGCCACGGCACCCAGAAGCCCGTCGAGATCATGCGTCGGCCGATTCTCAACCACACGCGTCCGGGGGAGGCTTGCTACGACCCGTTCCTGGGAAGTGGCAGCACTCTGATCGCCGCCGAGAGCACCGGGCGAATCTGCTACGGTATGGATCTCGATCCCAAGTATGTCGACGTGGCGGTGCTTCGGTGGCAGCGGTTCAGCGGCCAACAGGCGGTGCTCGACGGCGACGGGCGGACGTTTGAGGAGATCGCGCGAGTGCGCCGGAGGGAGGTCGCATGAACCCCCAGGTGCTATGGGATTCTGGTTCAGCTCCGGGGCGGGCATCCCGACCGAGAAGGCTTGTGCCGCGCGTTGGCGGGTTGCGCGGGAGAACTAAGGCTGCTGCTCGGGGAACGGACACAGAAAAGCCGCCGGGGCGGAACCCCGGCGGCCAGAGGGAACCGAATGGTTGGGCTTCAGCCTATGACCGAATAGCGGCGCTCCTTGTCCTCGGCCTTGGTGGACGTAACCGTCAGCCCCATCTTCTTGCCCAGGGCGCCGGACAGGAACCCACGGACCGAGTGCGCCTGCCAGCCGGTGGCTTTCATGAGTTCTTTCAGGGAGGCGCCGCCGGAGCGCTGCAGCAGGTCAAGGACCTTGGCGGTCTTGCTGCCCTGGCGGGCGCCGGTTGCCTTCTTGGGCGACGTGGCCGACTTCGCGCCTTTGTTGGCCTTCTTCGCCGGGGTGGCCTTGTTGCCCGACCTGGCCTTCGACGGCGCGACGTGGGCCTTGTGTGCCGCGGACCGCGGCTTTTTGGCGGGCTTTGGCTGCTCGGCCGGGGCACCGGCTCCGGTGTTGGCGGTTTCTGCTGGAATGCCGTTCATGTTGGGTTCTCCTTTGGCGGTGATTACCGCGATCACATGGATCACTCGGGTACGCCCGAATTGCAAGCCAATTCCGATGGGAATCCACATTGGCGAAGGATCGGCGATGGAGGCGAATTCGGCCGCCAGATGGCGGCAGATGGTGGCAGATGTTAGGACACGGCGCAAAATTCGACCACAAGAAGGAGCAGGCGATTGCCGCGCTTCTCTCTCGCAGAAACGCGGAGGAGGCGGCCCGCGAGGTCGGGATCAGCCCAAATACACTCCTGCGGTGGATTAAGGACCCGGAGTTCGATGCCGCGTACCAGGAGGCGCGTCGCACGGCATTTTCGCAATCGATCGCGCTGCTGCAAGATGCTTCGGGCGCTGCCGTGAAGACTGTGTTGAAGATCATGCTGGACTCGAATGTGTCGGCAGGAACTCGCTTGCGGGCCGTCGAGGTTGTCCTGAGTCAGGGGGCCAAGGCCTTTGAGATGGAAGGCATCGAAGCGCGCGTGGTGGAGTTGGAGCGGACAACAGGCTCGGCCAAGAAGTCGCGCAAACGTTCCGCGATTCTGATTTGGCCGAGCACCAAGGCTCTACCCGGCCCGGCTACAAACGACGGCGCAGATAACGGCGAGTAACGCTATGGCAGGGAATGCACAGTCGAGCGCGGATGGGCTGGCAGATTCGCCCAGCAGCCGCATATCCGTGCTGGAGATCGCGCGGCGATTGAACATCGGTCGCCTGGCGGTCTACTCGATGCTGGAGCAGGGGATCCTTCCCGGGGTACGCCTGGGCCGACGGTGGATCATCACCAGGCAGGCGTACCTGGCCTGGGAGCGCACCTGCGGTCGTCGGGCGGGCGCTGGACTTCGCCGCCCACCAGAGGTAGTGGTGGTGAACTGATGCCCGTATTCAAACGCAAATACGAATCAGGGAAAACGGTCTGGCGATACATGTTCAGCGCGCCGGATTCCACCCGGCAGGACCGCCGGTTGATTGGGGAAGTAGGATTCGCAAGCAAACAGGAGGCGGTTGACGCCGAGGCGAAGCGCCGCACCGAGGAACTCCAGAAGTATGAGCTGGCGAAGGCCGGCGCCGCCACGGTTGCCGCGGCGCTCCCCACCACACTTGCCATGTTGTTCCAGGAGTTCTTTCGCCAGCATGCGGAGGAGAAACTGGCTCCCAAGACCATCGAACGGTACCATGAACTGGCAGCCTATCTCGCGCCGGAGTTGCTGGCCATGCCTTTGGGCGAAATCACACCGCTCCATCTCAATCGCGAATGGAACCGGCTCCTAAAGAGTGGTGGGCATCACCGCAAGACAGGGCAGGCTCGGCCCCTGAGCGCGAAGACCGTCCGGCACGTTGCCGGCCTGGTCTCCAGCGCGTTCGCACGAGCGGAGAGGTGGGGGCTGGTCACCAGCAACCCCGTCACGCACAGCGAGCCGCCGGTCCCCAAGAAGCATAGGGGTATAGCGCTTAGCCCGGCGCAGCAGGCTCTGGTCTTCGCGTCGGCAACCGGGCCGTGGTGCTTGGCAACGTTCCTGGAAGTCGCCGCCGCCACCGGCGCGCGCCGAGGCGAGGTTCTGGCGTTACGCTGGTCGGATATTCAAGATGGCCGCGCGATCATCACGCGATCGCTCACGCAGACGAGGCAGGTGTTGGAATTCAAGGGGACGAAAACGGAGAGGCCACGAGACGTGAAAGTGCCGGCGTCGGCGCTCGCTGCTCTGGACGCGCATCGTAGGCGCCAGAATGAATTCCGCGAGCCGTTCGGGCCTGATTACCGGGCGGACCTGGACTTGATCTTCGCCAACCCGGACGGAACGCCACTCCGGCCGAATTCCGTCTCGTCGGTGGTATCGCTGCTGTTCCGCAGGCTAGGTCTTCCCAAGGGCGCGAGCCTGCACTCCCTGCGCCACAGCCACGGGTCGCACCTGGTGGCCGATGGCGTGCCGCTGCCGGTGGTGTCGGAGCGTCTGGGGCACTCCTCGGTGCGGACGACGGCGGAGGTTTACGCGCACGCTCTCCGAGGCCAAGACGATGAGGCGGCCGTGCGGTGGGATGCGTTTCAGCGCCGGGGAACCGGGGATCGCCCAGAACCAAAACTCCAGTGACGATCAGCGTCACCCGTCCGACTTTGAAAGCACGCGGTATCTCAGGCGCATCTCCGAGTCGGGCGCTTTGGTTGACGCGACCGGGACTCCACGGGAGTAATCTCCCCGAAGGCCGTTTCGGGCCAGTTCCGAGTGGGCGACAACACGGCCGGAGTTGTCATTATCGGTGACCTTTCGACGCGCACGCCCACGCTGCATTGCATTTTTGCCCCTGCCCCTTTGGGGGATTGGTCTGTAGACCAGTTGCGACGGCCGCCCCGCCTCGAACTTCTGTGCTGGTCTATCCGTCGCGACACCCAGCCTTAGAACGAGAACGGCCCAGTTTGTCCAGCTACGGCAGTTGCGTCCGGAACTGCTCCCCGCTAATATCGGGCTATTAGCAAAAAGCAACGACGAAACCGCAAGGCTTCTGAAACCAAAACGGCAGAGGAGCGCCTGGCTGTCCCAGCACTCGAAGGTGATGCGCAGTCCGTGCGGGGGACCGAAGGGGCGGCCCTGACAAAAGCCGTACAGCCCTGCCCGCCTGGAGACCCCAGTTTGCTATCAGCAGTCCTAACGGCTGTCCGAGAGCTGCAAATCTCCATGCAGAATGTTCTGGCCGCAGTGTCGACGTTTGTGATCCCGTCCTTGTTGGTTGTCGTTGGAACACCGATGTCAGTTGCGATTGCCTGCGGGGCATGCGTGGTTCTTTGGTTCTTGCTCCTCAAGGCATGTCGCTATACTGGCTCGATGCTCGCCGTTTTTCTGGTTGGGGGAGTGCTGTCCGGGCTCATTATTTGCGCTGGATTTGCAGTAAGTGCCTTGGCTATTCCACAGCCGGTGATCGTATCGCCAAACGAGCGTTTCACGCTGTCTGACGGACAGCAAGGAGTCCTGACTGAATTCAAGATTACCAACACGACTGATGCTGCTCCGAGCAGCAGGAGGGCGTCGATTACGTCTTCGGGGTGCCGCGAAATAAGAGATTACGGCGCTTGATCGAGCCGCAACTGGCCGAGGCGGCCGGCGAGCACGCGCGCACGGGGAAGCCGGCACGGGTGTTCACCGAGTTCCTGCACGATACCACGACCGGCAGTTGGGCCCGTGCGCGGCGTGTGGTGGCCAAGGCGGAACACCTCGATGGCAAGGAGAATCCGCGCTACGCGGTGACCTCGTTGCCGCCGGAGCAGTGGCCGGCACGGCAGCTATACGAGGATCTCTACTGCGCGCGCGGGGATATGGAAAACTGCATCAAGGAACAGTTTCACCTGTTTGCCGGCCGCGCCAGCACGGAGACGATGCGCGCCAACCAATTCCGGATGTACCTCTCGGGGATGGCGTACGTGCTGGTCAGCGGTCTTCGGCGGTTGGGGTTGAAGGCCACCGAACTGGCCACGGCGCAAGCGGCGACGATCCGCGAGAAGCTCTTCAAAATCGGCGCGCGGGTGAAAGTGAGCGTGCGGCGAGTGTGGCTGTCGATGGCATCGAGCTACCCGCACCAGCGACTGTTCCACCAGGTCTGGGCGAACCTGCGCTGCTGAAACGCGCGCGCTAGAGTGGCGATCACGGAACGGACAGTCGGCGGGGCCACCCGCCGCGCGGGAGTGTGTCCGCGCGGCGCTTCTCAGCCCAGCCATCGCGTCGGCGGACCGCCAAGATCTCGATTCAGTTTGCCCGCTTGCGGCGCCCGGCGCCGAATGCGAGCATAGCCGCGCCAACAGCCAGCAGCCCGAAGGAAGCCGGCTCTGGAACGGATGGAGCATCGAAGTCCGTGATGGTCAGGTCCCCGTTCAAATGGTTGGTGCTGTCGTAATTGCTGCCGCCAACCATGAACCCAAACGTGTCACCTGGGTTGACGTTGATTGTTGCCGTCCCACTATAGTCGAAGCCACCGGACGGAGACGTGCAGCAATTTGCTGGTCCGGCGTTCACCAAGGAAATGACATTCGAGCCTGCAAAGACGCTAAAGTAGGCATACACTTCAAAATTCGCGTGATTTCCGCTGTAATCGTAGTTGAAGCTGACCGTGCCGCCAGTCGTTGCAACATCGGAGAATATCCAAGTGACGTCCGAAAATCCGGCAGGGTCGTCTCTATAGCTGAAGGTGGCCGAGTCGGCCGACCCACTGGGCGGAGTGATCGTCACCGTGCCGGGGCCGCTCGTCGTCCAATTCTGAAGTTGCCAGTCTCCAATGAAACCAGCGTTGGCAGTGCCGCTAAACAGGGCGATTGCCAGCATAAACAAGGCCAATTTCTTCACCGGTCGGCTCCTATCGATAAGAATTATTCATCTCTTAAAACGTGTTAATGTCAATATCAATTAAAGGAGGGACTAGAGACCGATGTCAAGGCATCTTCGGTGGGAATTCAGGGTTTGTACTGGGACGGCACCGGCCTCCGAGGGAGGCATGCGACAATTTCTGGGATGCAGGATCGAGAACTTTATCGGCGCATTCTCGGAATCGAGGCCCCCTGGTATGTGGACTCAGTGGAATTGAAACTGGAGGCTGGAGAGATCCACGTTCGGCTCGGGCACACCAAAATGATCGATTGGCCGTGTCCGGAATGCGGAGCGGCATGCAAACTGTACGACCATCAGCCAGAACGGCAATGGCGACACCTGGATACCTGCCATCGTGTTCCAGAGATTCGGTGGTCACGGTACCTGGAAACTTCGGAAGGATCTGGCTGTCAACGCTGCCAAGGATGGCGCGCGCCAGGGCGTGTCTTTCTTCTGGCACCGTGCGGGTGCTGCCCCGTGCTGCCCTGCCGCCCGTAACTCTATGAAAACATGGTAGCGCTAACGGGAGTCGAACCCGCTAAGCGCCAGTTCAGTTCGGTTCAGTTGGGTCTAAGTAGTTGTGTTTTCGGTCTAGTTCAGTTCGCCACCAGGGCGTTTAGGGCCGTACGGATGGCTGACGTGCTGCCCCGGTGCTGCCCTGCGGCCAGGATTCGGTTGCTCGCGAGACAATCCAATACTCGCCGGCCGGCTCGCCAGAA
>JBEKDV010000427.1:0-7711 GCA_050014175.1 Candidatus Solibacter sp.
CATACGTGAAGACTTACCAGGTGCCGGTGCGCGAAGGCATGACGGTGCTCGACGGCCTGCACTACATCAAGGACAACCTGGACTCATCGCTCGCGTGGCGCTATTCGTGCCGCATGGGTGTCTGCGGCTCGTGCGGCATGCTTCTGAACGGGCGACCGACGCTGGCCTGCAACACCCAGATCCTGCACATCGCCACTACGGATCTCACGGTCGGGCCGCTGCCTAATTTCGACATCATCCGCGACCTGGTTCCCGATCTGCTGACCATGTTCGAGAAACACGTTGCGGTGAAGCCCTATATTGTGCGCGCGGACCAAAGCGAAATCGATGGCCCGGCGGGGGAGTTCTACCAGTCTCCGGAGGAGCTCAGCGCCTACCTCCAGTTCACTTACTGCATCAAGTGCGGCTGCTGCATGGCCGCCTGTCCCACCCTGGCCACCGACGCGCGATATCTGGGGCCCATGCCTTTGGCGGCGGCGCAAAGGTATAACGCGGACACGCGCGACGACGGGCGGCGGGCCCGCAACCAGTGGACGGGCAGCTCGCATGGCGCCTTCCGCTGCCACTACGCGGGCGAGTGCTCGCGCGTGTGCCCCAAGGGTGTGGATCCGGCCAAGGCGATCCAGCACCTCAAGCGCCAGTTAGTGCTGGACTACCTTCACCTGGCTCGCCGGAAGAAGCCCTGCGCGACGCTGCACGGGCCGGGCGGCGGTACGTTACTCCCCAACATTACCCCCGCACCGGCCAGGACGGTCTGAGGAATCTTGCTGATTCGTTGGAGGAACTACGCATGCCAGTCACAGTAAAGAAGATCGCCTTGTGGCGAACAGAGGTCGACAACCGGCCGGGAGCGCTTGCCAGCACTATCGAACCGCCTGCCAAGGCGGGTGCCGACGTCAAGGTGGTCATGGGCTACCGCCACCCCACTGCCGGAGGGAAAGCGACTATTGAAATCTTCCCCATCACCGGAAAGAAACTGACAGCGGCGGCGGTAGCGGCGGGCTTGAGCGCCGCGGCGATTCCGACTTTACTGGTCGAGGGAGACAACAAGCCGGGTTTGGGCTACGCCATTGCAGCGAAGGTCGCCGCGGCCGAAATCAATATCGCCTTCTTGATGGCGCAAGTGATCGGCCGAAAGTTTGCAGTCGTCATCGGCTTCGAGACAGACGACGACGCCAAGAAGGCTGCGCCCCTGATCAAGAAAGCCGCCACGGGTACGAAGGCCTGACGTAGCCCCCGGACGTGCCGGGACAGGGAAATGCAGTGCGAGACAGGTTCACCGGCGGGCCGCGCCGGCTTGGCCATGGCTGGGAGTTGTGCGCGGGCCGCGCAATCTCCGTAACGTCGATCTCCAGGTTCATCCGGCCAGCCGTGCGCTCGATCCCACCGGCCATGGCGCGGCAACTCGGATTTTGCCGCGGTTCATCCACCTCCCGAGCGAAGGTGCTCGCGGCCCATCCGCACTTCGGCGAGGAGCGCCCCCTGGTGGGCCGCGGCGGCTCGGGCACCATCTTCTTCAGCAACTGTAACCTGCTTTGCGTCTTCTGCCAGACTGGCAGATCAACCACCGCGGAGACGGCTCCTATGTGAGCGACGAGACCATGGGCCGCCTAATGACCGACCTACAGGTGGCCGGCTGCCACAACATCAACCTGGTCAGCCCCACACACGTCCTGCCCAACATCATCAGGGGGCTGCGCGTTGCCATCCGCCGTGGCCTGCGCGTGCCGCTGGTCTACAACTGCGGCGGATACGAGTCGGCCGAGATCATCAAACTGCTCGACGGGATCGTGGACATATACCTGCCTGACTTCAAGTACACTGACGGCGCGATCGCGGAGAAGTACTCCAGCGGCGCCCGTGACTATCCCGAGCGGGCGGCTGCGGCCATCGAGGAGATGCACCGCCAAGTGGGTGAATTGCTGGTGGACGAGAACGGCATCGCGCTACGCGGCCCGATGATCCGGCACCTGGTGCTGGCAGGCAACATCGCCGGCACCGACAAGTTCGTCCAATTCGTCGCCACCAGGCTGACCCGATCCACCTACGTCAATATCATGGCCCAGTACCGACCGGAGCATAAAGCGCCGGGCATTCCGGAACTCTCCCAGCGGATCACAGGGGCGGAATACCAGCAGGCCGTCCGCTGGGGGAAAGAAGCAGGACTCACACGACTGGATCCGGGATAAGGCGTCGATAAGGGTGAGCGCCTACCGCCCCATCGGGGGCCGCAATCCCGGGTCTGCCTCGGCCGATTACTGAACCGCCACCGATTGAGAAGCCAGCGCAGCCTGCTTCAGCCGTTCAGCGTCGTCCTTGCGCTTTTCATCGGCCGTGCGCTGGCGTGCGGCGATCTCGTCGGGGGCGCGCCGCTTCGCTTCCATCCGTACGTGGGAGTAGTGGGAGAGCATGGCGCGCGAGACGTGCCCGGCGATGCTCATGATGACCTCGTCGCCCGCGCCCGACTCCTATTCTGGACGCCTGAGTCCTGTTCAGTACACACCAGGCGCCATTCAGTGTTCCCGGGCCGTCCGTGGCAGGATTTGCGTGCCGCGAACCCGGGCCTTGCTCGCGGGCGCGGACTTCGATTACCATCCTCAGAAACGGTGGCTACCACAACGGACGCGATATCCCCGCGCTGCACATAGGATCCGAAGAAGAGGAAGAACCTCCAATTCACTGGAGAACCAGGATGATGCGACGTAAACTGACGGCCGCGCTGCCGGCCATACTGTTGATCGGGACCGGCAGGAGCGCCGATACCGGCATCGACATTCTGAAAAGCAGCGGCTCTCTCGACCGGCTGCTCAAACAAACGGGCGTGTACAACGCCTCCAGAACCGGCAAAACTCCGAGCTTCGTGGCCGATCCCTCCTGGCCCCAGCCGCTCCCGAATCACTGGCTGCTCGGCCAGGTCGGCGGGTTATTTGTCGACCAGCACGACCACATCTGGGTCTATAACCGGCCGCGCAGCCTGACGAACGAGGAAGCCGGGCTGGAAGGTCCATTGCCCGGTGCAAAGGATGAGAACGGTCAGCCGGTCAACGCGCTGAGCCAGGTGCGCGCCTACGGCCCCATAGCGGATTGCTGCAAAGCCGCTCCCTCCGTTCTGGAGTTCGATGCTGGCGGCAGCCTGCTGCGCGCTTGGGGCGGTCCCTCCGATCCCGGCTTCATCGGTGGCAAATGCAAAGCGGAAGCTGGCTGCATCTGGCCCAACAGCGAGCACGGAGTTTACGTCGACCACAAGGATAATGTCTGGATTTCGGGAAATGCGGCGGCCGGCAGAGGAGGCGGCGCGGGCGGCGGCCGCACCAAATCGCCCTGGACGACCAACGAGGGGGGCGGCGACGGCTTCGTTCTGAAGTTCGACATGGACGGCAACTTCAAGATGAGGATCGGCGGGACGCCCAGGGGACCAGACAGCAACGACACGAACGGCGGCATCAATGGCACGCCTTTGCTCTATCAGGCGGCAGACATGGCGGTCGATCCCAAGACAAACCGGCTCTATGTCTCCGACGGCTACGGAAATCGCCGCGTACTGATCGTTGACGCCGAAACCGGCAAGTACATCGGCCACTTCGGCGCATATGGGAACAATCCGGTCGACGATGTTGCTGCCGGCGCCGCCGGGCCATGGATCGCGGACTATTCGAGGGGCCAAAGGAAACCCGCGTTCTTCCGTACTCCGGTCCACTGCGTGAAGCTCGCCGCGGACGGCAGAGTTTACGTCTGCGACCGCGGCAACGATCGTATCCAGGTGTTTGACCGGAACGACCCCGCGCTCGGGAAGCCATGTGGCAATCCGAACGGCGAGCCCGGCAAATGCGGCTTCGTCGCCGAGCAACTCATCAGCGAACACACCAACACCTCCATACCCGGAACAGCCGTATCCATGAGTTTCTCCAGCGACAAGGCGCAGAGCTGCCTGTATGTTGCCGACAACTCCAACATGACTGTCTACATCCTGAACCGGAGCAATTCGCAGGAACTGGGCCGGCTCGGGCGAAGCGGCCGGATGTCTGGCGAATTCCACTGGCTTCATCAGGTAAGCGTGGACAGCAAGGGCAACATCTACACGGCCGAGGTCGATACCGGCAAGCGGATTCAGAAGTTCCTCCGTTACGGCAGTGACATATGCGGCGGAACCGGATCTTCCACAGTCGGTGGAGTATTGGGCGCAAGGTAGTGCAGTGCATTCTGCTATACTCTGAGCCGCGACCTGGCTGCCCGGTGGCGCAAGGCGCAAGGGCGCCCTCGAAGGAAGAACCATGACCTGCAATCTTCTCACTCTGACATCGTGCGGCCTGCTCCTCGCCTCCGGACTATCCGCGCAAAAGTTGAAGGTTCTGGATCTCTCCCGTTTGGGACACGAGTCCTACCTGCGCATGCAGGCCACGGTTCCTGAGATCAGGCTGATCGAAGGAGACCGCTCCAAAGTGGCGGCCCAACTGGCGGATGCCGACGGCGTGATCGGCCCGTTCGATCTTAAGCTGCTCGCCAGTGCGCCCAAGCTGAAGTGGATTCAGTCGGAAAGCGCCGGCGTCGAGAACTTCATGGCCCTGCCGGGATTCGCCCAAAGCAGGATCGTACTGACGAACAACAAGATCCTGCAGGGTCCCGAGATCGCCGATCACGCGCTCGGCCTGCTGCTGGCCCTCACCAGGGGCATCGCAACCGCGGCTCGCGGCGGCAGCGAGGATTGGAACCAGAAGAGCTACAACCCGATCGAGTTGCGCGGCAAGACCGCCGTGATCGTGGGCGTGGGCGGTATCGGGACGCAGATAGCGCTGCGTCTGAACGCCTCCGGCATGACGGTCATCGGCGTCGACCCCAAGGACATACCCTTCACCACCTACCTCGCGCGGACCGTGGCTCCGGACCGTCTGGATGCCGTGCTCCCCCAGGCCGATGTGGTCCTCCTTTCGGCGCCGCTCACCCCGAAGAGCCGCAAGATGATGGGACCGCGTGAATTCGAGCTCATGAAGCCGAACTCGTATTTCATCGCGGTGTCGCGCGGCAGCCTCTATGACACCGACGCGTTGGTGAAGGCGCTCGACAGCAAGAAACTGGCCGGCGCGGGCCTGGATGTCACTGACCCTGAGCCACTCCCCAAAGGCCATCCGCTCTGGAAATTCCCCAACGTGCTTATCACCCCGCACATTGCCGGGCGGTCAGACGGGGAAAATGCCCGCTATGAGGCGTTGTACATCGAAAACCTCAAGCGCTTCGCCGCCGGCGAGCCGTTGCTGAACCTGGTGGACAAGGAAAAGGGCTACTGACGCGCGTGGCCGCCGCCGCGCGCACCACAGTGCGCCGCAGGATGCCCGGTCTGCCGCTCGGGGCGCAACTCTGCCTGAGTTCTTCCTGTCCCTATACTTTTCCTGAATGCAATTCATGCTCACAAGGACACTCCCGCCGTGCCGAGGTTCATGGGCATCGTCGACGCCAGAGAATCGTAGTTCCAGGTTCTTCAACGCATATTGTAGCCCAGCCGCCTGGAGCGGGGCCTTGCGGAAAGCTGGCGCCGGGCCGGGCCTGGCTTGCGCTGCCGCCAACCGGCGCCGAGGCCGCGTAATCGCGGACAACCGCGAGGTCGCCCGCCACGGCATCGATGGCGACTGCGAGCGGTAGGAGACAACGATGGCGTGGACGCGCTTGACGAACAGGACCAGATCAACTCTCGGCCGCTGCCGATTCCGGTTCTTCCGGTTGGTCCTTGAGCTCCGGGTAATGCTCGATTCGGAAATACGGATTGTCAGCCTGTTCAAAATCAAATGAAACCGAACTTGCCTTATACAGGCCGCAATTCATCAAATCGGCAGCCTCAGGGTCAAACAGAGCAATATTCACACCGCCCCCATTGAGCAGGCTCTTGTAAACAATTCCGTCATAGCCGTGGCGACGGAATGCTTCTGCGAGTACCTGCGTTGGCACGTATTCGATGTGAGGTTCATGCGCCGCAACTGGCGTTGAGAACGCTTCGGCAATGTCGCCCCAAAACTCGGCCTCGATCGCTGCGGGGTCTTCAACCTCCTTGAGATCTCCCGCCGCAGTGAAGAACAATTTGTGACTCTTCTTGTCCATGGAGCAATCGACAATCTCGCAGGGCCGCATTACCTTGAATTGCGCATTCCAACATTCTATTATTCCGCTACCATCATTGGAGGACACCGGTGAACCTCACAGATGGGACCACCGCCGCGGCCTACTCCCGCCGTCCAGTTTCCGCCTTGCGCTTCTCGTCGGCCGCACACTGCCGAGCGGCGATCTCGTCGAGGGCGCGCCGCTTCGCCTCCATTCGGATGCGGGAGTAGCGCGAGAGCATGGCGCGCGAGACGTGCCCGCCGATGCTCATGATCACCTCGTCGACCGCGCCCGACTCGGAGAGCTCCGTGGCCAGCGTGTGGCGATTATCGTGCCACCGTAGCCAGGATCTACGTAAAGCTCCAGCCCTTACGGAAATGCGGCGGCTGGAGGTACTTGTTGGCTTCCTTGTTGTTGGTGAAGATGCCCTTCTCGCTGTCCCACTCCAGCTTGCCTTCGAAATTGAGCGCCACAACGCCCAACAGCACAGTCTCGGTGAGCGGCGCGGCGAAAGCGAAGTCCGACATGGTTCGAGGGATGCACCCCTTGCAGGCCATGATCCACTCCATGTAGTGCCCTGGCGAGCGCCACAAGACCTCGGGAGGCAGCTTAGCATCCCTCATTCGCGCCGCCGGCGTTCCTTCACCGCCAGCCGCCAAATAGCCCTTGTCGCCGACAAAAACGACGCCCTGGTTTTGGCTGCGATTGGCACCGCCTGCGCCCGGCCGGCTGCCACCGCCGCCAGCGCCTCGTCCCACAGCTTGTCCGCCTGCCGGTGCCGCGCGACCTGCAACATTGGCCCGTCCGGCCCCGCCTCCAGCCCGTGCGCCACCGCTTGGGGGTCCGCCCCCATCCGCAGCCGGCTGCCTGGGGAAGGTATCCGCCCGCGCCGGAATTACTGGTTCATCTGCGGGCAGGTCGGGTGGTCGATACCGGGCATCCCCTGAGGCATCGTACCAGTACAGTTTCACGGGGGGCATCGCCCCGCGAGCCGGAAACTCCCACCGGGTGACGGTTGATTTCGCGTAGCTGTACGGATTCTTCCCCTCCTGCTTGATCACCTCCACGCTGGTGGGCGCAGTCAGCCGCAACGCCAGGTTCGGTGCCCCTAAGGTGTGAATCAATTCATCGCCCACCGGTCCGGTGCCAAAATCTTTCCAGCCGCGCCAGTTGAAGGGAAGGTACGCCGAGCTGTACGGGCGCATGTCCTGAATGCCGATCCAACTATCCCAGTCGAGAGTGTCCGGGACTTTCTCCTCCTTCGGAAGCTCCGTCATACCTTGCGGCCAAATCGGGCGATTGGTCCAGGCATGCACCTCGGTCACGTTTCCGATCTCGCCCGACCAGATGATCTCGCAGACCTGGCGCGTGCCCTCCTCGGAAACATGCTGGTTGCCCATTTGCGTCGCGACTCCATATTTCGCCGCCGCCTCTTTCAGTCGACGCGCTTCCCAAATCGTCCTGGTGAGCGGTTTTTCGACGTAGACGTGCTTGCCACGTTCCATACACCACATCGCCGCCGTACCGTGCATGAAATCCGGAGTGGCGATGATCACCGCGTCGATATTCTTGCCCTCTTTGTCGAGCATCTTCCGGAAGTCGGTATACTTCGCAGCCTTCTCGA
>JBEKDV010000428.1:0-6720 GCA_050014175.1 Candidatus Solibacter sp.
CCAGCGGATTGAAAAGAGGGTAGGTCTTCACTCAGCGGTTTTCTGAAAATTCACCATGCAGGCATTACACTTGCGCCTCGGCGTTTCGAAAATTGAACGCGAAGTGCGAAAGTCAGGTTAGCCCCACAACGGGGGTGCTCGGCACGGCGATTACGTTACCAGCCGGCACTTGCGGTAGCAGCACGCTGACTACCGGCGATTTCGATGGCTTGGGGCACGCGCTGGTCACCGATTGCGGCACGCTCTACTACCTCGATTTCAGTTCGACTCACAACGAACTCACGGGCACGGTCACGGCCATCCCCGGAACATTTGGCGGGAAGGACATTGAAATATTCCAGACCACGGGGACGCCGGAGCCTTCCACGATGGGCTTCGCCCTGTGCGGCCTTGCGCTGGTGGCGTTCCGGCGATTCCGCCGCGGCTAATTCGCTTTTCCCTACCGAGCCTCCTCCTTTGACGAGCGAGACTGGCATTCGAAGCAGTGCCAGCCTCGTTCGTCTGTGCAACCTTCGTTCCTTCCGCAAGTTCCCCATTCCAAGCCGCCCACCGCGGCTGGCGAACGCCGATCCTACCCGCGTTTCCGGCATGCCATAATGAACGGATGACCATGGCCCAGCGGATGTTGAGCCCCGTTACCAGCTCAAAAGCAGGGCCTTGCAGGCGGCAGGTAAACTGAATTGACAGGTCTTCCCAAGCTCTCGCGCGCGAAGCAAATCTGGCTGGATTTCTTCCTGGTATTTCTCTTCACGGCGGTGTTGATCCGCCCCTATTTCAAAGCCAAGTACACCGACAAATGGGCCTCCATCGAAAGCACGTTCATCGCCGACGCGCGCTTTCTCTCCGACCACTGGCCCCATCCCCAATGGCAGCCGTTCTGGTACGCCGGCACGCGCTTCGACTACATTTATCCGCCCGCCCTGCGCTACGGAACCGCGGCCATTTCCAAGCTCACCGGCTTCTGGCCGGTGAAAGCCTACCATTTCTACACCGCCCTCCTGTACGCCATCGGGATCGCCGGAGTCTACCTCTTGATGCGCGTCGGAACCGGTTCGCGCGGCTGCGCCTGGCTGGCCGCCGTGTCGACAGCCTTGATGTCGCCCATCTTCCTTTTCATGCCCCGCTTCCGCGGCGACGCCTGGCTGCTGCATCCGCAGCGCCTCGGGGTACTCGTCAAGTATGGGGAAGGCCCGCACATGAGCGCGCTGGCGCTCATCCCCATCGCCCTCGCCTTTACCTGGCTGGCGCTGGAGAAGCCTCGTCCCTGGGCCATCGCGGCCGCGGCAATATTCTCCGCGGGCGTGGCGTCCAACAATTTCTATGGCGCCACCGCCCTCGCCACCTTCTACCCGGTGCTGATCTGGAGTTTCTGGATCACCCGCCAGGATAAGCGCATCCTGCTTCCCGCCACCGTCATTCCCGTCCTCGCCTACGGGCTCACCGCCTTCTGGCTCGTGCCCTCCTACTTCAAGGTCACCGCCGAAAACATGAAATACGTTTCCGAGCACGGCACCACCTGGTCCGTCTGGGTCGCCGTCGTCGTGGCCATCGCCTTCGCCGTCACCACCGATAGACTCGCCCGCGCCAAAACCGCCCGCACCTGGGAAGTCTTCCTCGCCGGCGCCGTGGTCTTCTTCTCCCTCAACGTCCTGGGCAACTTCTATTTCAATTTCCGCGTCACCGGCGAGCCCACCCGCCTCCTGCCCGAACTCGACATGATCTACATCATGACGATCGTGTACTTCCTGCAATGGATGTGGAATCGCCCGCAGATCGTCTGGCACGGCTTGGCCATCGTCCTCGTGGGCGCCGCCTTCTGGACCACCCACAACTACCTCCTCCGCGCCTGGGACATCGTTCCTTCCTGGCCCGACCACACCAACCGCGTCGAATACCGCGTTACCGACTGGCTCTGGAAGAATATGCCCGACGCCCGCGCCTATCCCACCGGCAGCGTGCGTTTCTGGTTCGACACCTGGCACGATCTTGCCCAGGTGGGCGGCGGCAGCGAGCAGGGATTACTCAACAGCCAGGTCGAGCCCGCCCAGTGGGAGACCAACCTCGGCCCCGACCCGAAACCCACCATCCTGTGGATGCAGAGCATGGGCGTGGACGCCATCTACGTCGCCGACAAACAGTCGCAAGAGGTGTTCAAGGACTTCCAGTATCCCCACAAGTTCGACGGCGTGCTCCCGGTTCTCTTCGATAATAAGCAGGGCGACGTCTTATACCAGGTGCCGCGCCGCTGGCCCGACCGCATTCGCGTCGTCGAGACCGCCAAACTCAACGCTGTCAAGCCGCCGCGCTATAACGACGACATGCAGTACCTGCAGGCCTATGCCGACGTCATCGAAAAAGGCCCCGATTCGCCCGCCACCCTCCGCCGCGCCGGCACCGACGCCATGCGCGCCCACGCCATTGTCGCGGGCGGCCAGTCCATTCTGGTGCAGGAAACCTACGATCCCGCCTGGCACGCATGGTCCAACGGAACGCCGCTGGTGGTACGCAAGGATGCCATGGACATGATGGTCATCGACGCGCCGCCCGGCGATCACGATATCACCATCGCCTTTCTCACGCCGCTGGAAAACAAGGTGGGCAGCGTCGTCACCCTGCTTACCCTGGCGGCCATCCTTGCCATGTTCCGTCGGGGACAGACGGGACTGCCATGAATTTCCGGCGCCTTCTGCCGGAAATTCGCTGGCAGTCCCGTCTGTCCCCGGTTGTCCTCGCCCTGCTCATCCTCCTCCTCAATCTGTGGCTGAACGCGCCCTTGTTCCTATCCGGCGAACTGCCTTTCCGCGGATCCGTGGAAGGCGGCTACGTGAGCATGGCCCGGTTCCTCTCGCAGCATCCCAACCCCTGGGGATGGAATCCGTTTCCCTATTGCGGGCTGCCCGTGCAGTTCATGTACGTGCCCGCTCTGCCCTACCTGAGCGCCCTCGGCATTCGCCTGCTGCCGCACGTATCGCCCGATCTGGTGTTTCGCTCCATCGTCTCGTTCGCCGCCTGTCTGGGCCCGGTCACCCTGTTCTTCTTCGCCCTCCACTTTACCCGCAGCCGCCGATGGGCGCTGGTCACGGCGCTGGCATACAGCTTCCTCTCGCCTTCCTATGGCCTGTTCCCGGCGGTGGAGAAGGACCGCGGCATCGTGCAGCTACCCTGGCGCATCCAGGTCCTGGCCAAGTATGGCGAAGGCCCGCACAACACCGGCCTTACCCTGCTGCCCATGGCGCTGCTCGCCCTGTGGCAGGCCGGCAGGCGCCGATCCTACCCGCGCATTCTGCTGGCGGCGGTGCTCCTGGCCGCCATTCCGTTGTGCAACTGGGTGGCGGCGTTTGCCCTCGCCATCTCCTGCCTCCTGCTGCTGCTCGCCGCCTGGGGAGAGCCCGAGTTCCAGGCGTGGCGCGCCCTCGCCGCCGCCTCTCTCGCCTGGCTGCTGGCCTGTTTCTGGCTTACTCCCAGTTTCGTGAAGATCATCTTCTTCAACTGGCCCGTCGATTCCTTCGCCTACCAACTGGGGCGTCAACAGGCCTGGGCGCTCGCCGGCATGGTGGGCGGCGCCCTCCTCGTTCGCCTGCTCTTCCGTTTTCTGCACGGTTCCTTCTATCTATGCCTCGTCACGCTCGGCGCATTCGTATTTGGATGGATCGCCACCGTGTTTTACCTCTACGCGGTGGATACCATTCCCGAATCCCGCCGCTACGCCATCGAATTCGAGTTCTTTCTCGCCCTGGCCCTGGCGGAGGCCTTCCGTCTCACCCTGAAGAATTCCAACCAGACGGTCCGCCTCTGCGCGTGGGGAAGCGGCGGTCTCCTGCTGCTCGCCGGCGTGCCGCAACTCCGGGCCTATTGCACCCAGGGATGGCACGATTGGCTGCCCGTGGCGCCCGAGAGCACTGTCGAGTACCAGTTGGCCCGCTGGATCGCCGACCATCCGCCGCAAGGCCGCGTCTTCGCCTCCGGCGGGCTGCGTTTCCGCCTCGACTCCTGGTTCGATCTCCAGCAGGTCGGTGGCGGCTTCGAAACCGGACTGCGCAACCGCGTCCCGGTGGATCTTGCCTGGAGTATCCGCGCCGCCGGCAACCTCTGGCCCGGCCACGAAACCGAGGACACCCTGTCGAAGCTCACCGCCCTGGGCGCCGCGTACGTCGTAGTGCACGGCCCCAAATCGCGCGAATACTACCGCGATTTTGTGCGCCCCGAACGCATGGCCGCCAGCCTGCAACCCCTCTACCACATGGAAGACGACACCATCTATGCCTTGCCGCCCCGCCGCCTTGCGTACCTGGTGCATGCCGAAGAAATTCCCCATGCGGATGTGCGCGAACACCACGATGCCTTGACGCGCTACACCGCCGCCATCGGCGACCCCTCGCGGCCCGCGCTACGCTCCCAGTGGATCGGCACCAGCACCTTGGCCATGACGGGAGCGGCGCCGTCCGGCGACCTGGTCACCGTCCAGGTCAATGCCGACCCCGGCTGGCGCGCCACCCAGGACGGCCGCGAAATCGCCATCACCACCGACCCGCTCGGATTCGTCGTGCTGCATCCCTCGCCGGCCGCGGACACCCGCATCGAGCTGCATTTCGCGGGAACCTTCGAGCAGCGCCTCATGGCCGCTGTGAGTGCCCTTGCCTGGCTCACCGCGCTCTTTGCACTCTTGCAGACAAGGTACTCCCTTGCATGGTGGGGCAGGCGCTTCCGCCTGCCAACTCCCTCGAGGACATCCTGATGCGCCGCGACTACGCCAAAACCCTGGGCTGCGCCGCCCTCCTCTTCGCGCTCAACGCCTACATCACGCCGGCCCTGTTCCGCACCGCCTACACGGCCCAGATGGGCTCCATCGAGGCGGCCTTCATCGGTCTGGCGCGCTACGCCTCCCAACACTGGCACGACATGGGCTGGTTCCCGCTCTGGTACGGCGGCATTCCTTATCCCGACTCTTACCCGCCGCTGCTCCACTGGACCGTCGGCCTCCTGCTGACGCTGACCCACGTCTCTCCCGGCCTCGCCTACCACTTCGTCACCGCCATGCTTTACTCGCTGGGTCCGGTCTCGCTGTTCTGGATGGCATGGCGGCTTTGCGGCAGGCGCGAGTGCGCGCTCGCCGCCGGCATCGGCTATTCGCTGATTTCGCCCTCCTGCCTGCTCTCGCAGTCGGTGCGCGTGGATTCGGACGGCTTCTTCGGCGCCCGCCGGCTGATCACGCTGGTGGTCTTCGGCGAAGGCCCGCACCTGGCTTCCCTGTGCCTGCTTCCGCTGGCCATCGGCATGCTCCATCTGGCCCTGCAGAAACGCAAACCGTGGTATTGGGTGGCGGCCGCCCTGGCCATCGCCGCCGTACCCATGAGCAACTGGCTGGGTGGGATGGCTCTGGCCATCGGCATCGCGGCTTATCTGTGCGCCGGGTTGCCCGCGGAGCGCAAGACCGTTCCCACCTTGCTGTGCACCGGCGCGCTCGGCGTCTACGCGTACGCGCTGGTGGTGCCGTGGCTCTCGCCCTCTACCATCGCCGTCATCCGCGCCAACGCGCCGCGCGTCGCCAACAACTTCCAGGCCGATCGGACGCAGCATATTTTCGTGGCGGCGGTGATCGCGGCATTCCTGCTCGCCGCCTGGGCCATGCAACGCTGGAACCTCCCGCGCCACACCCGTTTCGCGTTCCTGGCCTCGCTCGTGTTCGCCTCTAGCGCGCTGGGCAGTTTCTGGTTTAAACTGGCGCTCCTCCCCCAACCGGACCGCTACCACCTCGAAATGGACATGTTCCTCTGGGTGGCCGCGGCATTCGCCTTGTGGCCCCTGGTACGCTGGCTGTCTTGGTGGGGCAGGCGGGGTACCCTCTGGGTCCGCCTGCCAACCCATCCTCTGTCACCTTCTCAAGAGCGGTTGTTTTCGCGCCGCCCCACCTTGGCCCTGTGCCTCGTACTGGCCATCGCCTGCGTCCCCGTCGTCAAGCATCAGCGCCGGTCGGCCCGCTGGGTCGCCAGGCCCATCGACATCCGGACCACCATCGAGTACAAGACCGCCCAATGGCTCGACGCCCACCTGCCCGGCGCCCGCGTCTTCGCGCCCGGCACCATCGGCTTCTGGCTGAACGCCTTCAGCGACGCCCCGCAAATCACCGGCGGGTTCGACAACGGCATCCGCAACCCTTATGTGCCGGGGCTGATCTTCTACGTGTACGCGGGGGACAAGCAGCAGTACATGGTCGAACTGCTTCAGGCATACGGCTGCGACGCCATGATCGGCGGCGGCAAGGATAGCGCCGAGTACTATCACCCCATTTCCCATGTCGAGAAACTGCGCGGCCTCACCGAATTGTGGCGCGATGGCGGCGACGCGGCCTTCGACATTCCACGGCGCTCACGTTCTTTGGCCCACGTGATGCGCATGTCCGACCAGATGGAGCACCCGCTGGCGCTCTACGGGTTTTCCGCGCTCGATACCTACCTCGCGGCATTGGACAACCCGGCGTATCCGCCTGCCTCCTTCCGCTGGCGCGCTGCCAGCGCGGCTACCGTCACCGCCGACATGCGGCCCGACCAGATCCTCAGCGTGCAGATCGCTTGGGACAAGGGCTGGAACGTGTCGGTTGCCGGGCGGCGGGTACACACCTGGAGCGATACACTGGGGCAGATGGTCGTGGAGCCAAAGTGTAATGGATCCTGCACCGTCGAACTCAAGTACGATGGCGGCACGGAAGGCGCCTATGCGCGG
>JBEKDV010000429.1:0-6712 GCA_050014175.1 Candidatus Solibacter sp.
TCGCCATACAGGTCAAGAGCAACGGCGAAAGGATCGACGCCAGCAACAAGATAAAGTACCTTGATCAATTGGAGGTTCCATTCTTCGTTGGAGTTGTCGACCAAGCCACGGCTTCGCTCAAGATCCACTCAGCCGAATGCTTGCCTATGATGTTTGCCAACTATGGACACCCAGTGAGTCTATCGCTACGACTGGTCGATAAACCGCATCGATACCAGTCCCCCGAAACCTATGTCGAACCCAAGGGGGCCAGCCCAGAGGTCGCCTACTGGGACACCGAACCGGCGGCAAGGAAACTTGTGCTCAACTGCTTTCACGTATGTACCCTTAACACGTCGGAAAGCCGCGGAGAGATCCGGCCCAGCGTCGAGACATTGCTGGCAGTCTGTCGGAGGGCCACATTGAACATAGGGTCTAAGCGCGTCGAGGAAAACCTCTATGAGTGGCCTAATGAATCTATCACGGTCTACGGTGGGTCGGGATCGGCCAAGCACTTCCGCGACAACGCGCTCAAGCGAATCGCGGAGGCCTTCGTCAACTTCGCGTGGATTCTCGAGAACGATCCATCTAAATTTAACCCCGACGAGTTCAAGGTCTACGAGAAGTTTTTCGTTGAAATGACGCGCTTCGAAATCACGAGGGCGCTTAGCGTCGCCAATAAGGCCTACATAGACGCGAGGACGCTCGTGGATCGGCATTTCTGCGGGCCGATCTAGTTCACTCCAATCTCTGATTTATCTAAAATCCCTGCAGCCCGCAGGGAACTTCATTGCTCCGGCCGGATCACGCGCTACTCGGAAAGAGGGTCCGTCCCACCGTCACGGGGCTACCGATATTGTCCGATAACGGACATGCCCGCGGATCAGATCCTGCCTTCTGAGTAGGCCAACCATCGTTTCCTGGCCTGGTCAGGCGGGGCGAGAGGGTATTGATCACCGATCGGAGCGAATGGACGACCTCCGCCTTAATAAACTCCCGCTAAAGCTTCAGGTCCCAACCCTTGCGGATCGACGGCCTGAGGAACTGGTTGGCTTCGGCGCTGTTGGTGAACCTCATCTTTGGGGCATCCCACAACAACTTCTTGTTCGGAACGCGCAGCGCGACGGCGCCGAGCACGAGCCACTCGATGTAGGGCACGGCGATGTCGAAGTTTGAGCAGCCGCGAGCGCCGCCTTTGCAGGAACGAACCCAATCCTGCTGATGGTTGACCGAGCGCGGCAGGATCTGCGGAGGCAGGCGGTAGTCCTTCCACCGCGAGGCGGGCAGGAGCCACACGCCTTCGCCGCGCGAGGTGGTGGCCATGTAGCCTTTGTCTCCGACGAACATCGTGCCATTGCCGGGGACACGCTGCGCAGCGTCGGGTGCTGGTGGTCGCGGAGCGGCAGGCGCGGCAGCGGGCGTGGCGGGGCGCGGGGCGAGGCCTTGCGGCATGGAGCCGGGGAGTCCATTGCGTCCGCCGGGATCGGGCGGGGCGAAGCGGCCGCGTTCGGCGAGGTTGTTGGAGGGCGGCAGCAGGGGCTCGCCCTCGGCCATCCCGGCGGGGAAGGCGGCGTCGCCGCGCATATTCTGCCAGACGTTTACGATGACTGCCGGCATGCCGCCACGCTCCGGGAACTCGTAGCGGAGATGCGAACTCACCGGCCAGAGCCACTGGTTCTGTCCCGTGACGGTGACGCATTCGACGCTGGTGGGCGGCGCCAGATGGAGCTGAAGCGCGAGGTGCGCGGGGCCCAGGCAATGGACGATCCAATCGCCGAGCGAGCCGCCGGCGCTGAAATCGATCCAGGCGCGCCAGCGTTTGAACATATCGGGGTTGTAGGCGCGCTTTTCGGCGGTGGCCAGCCAGAGGTCCCAATCAAGGGTGTCGGGGACGGGGCTTTCGGGCGGCGGGCCTTCGAAGGTGGGGCGGCCGCCGTAGATGCCGCCGGTCCAGGAGTGGATTTCCTTGACGCTGCCGATTTCGCCGGACCAGAGAATCTCGGCGGCGGTGCGCGTGCCTTCGTGCGAGAAACCCTGATTGCCCATCTGGGTGGCGACTTTGTATTTGGCGGCGGCGTCGCGGAGGAGGCGCACTTCCCAAACGGTGCGGGTCAGTGGCTTTTCGCAATAGACATGCTTGCCGAGCTGCATGGCATGGAGCGCGATGGGGGTGTGTCCGTGGTCGGGGGTCGCGATTACGACGGCATCGATGTTCTTGGCTTCGGCGTCGAACATCTTGCGGAAGTCCCTGTACTTTTTCGCGTTGGGATAGGTCGCGAAGGTCTTGGCGGCGTACTCGTCGTTGACATCGCAGAGGGCCAAGATATTCTCGCTGACCGCCATGGGCTGCAGGTCGGCGGCGCCGCGGCCTCCGACGCCGATACCGGCGATGTTCAGTTTGTCGAGCACGGATTTGAAGCCGAGCGACTTGAGCGATTGCTCGCTACCGAAGCCGCCGCGCGGGATCGCTCCGGCGAGCAGGCTGCCATAAAAGAAGTATCGCCTAGAGAAACGATTTTGGTTCACCGTATCCTCCTGGATGCGGATTGGAATTTGGAAATTTCGGGTCAAGTATACACCCTCCGGCGCAGAGATTTCCTGGCCTTTTCAAAGAAGCCTTTTCAAAGAAGTAGCCGGGCTGTCCTCGCCCTCGCCTTGCCGCGTGGAAGAAGCGGACTTCGGTGGCATGCTGGAGTAGACGTGACATGTAGAAAGTGCAAGGTACCGATGAAGGAACTCAAAGGGCACATCTACCACCAGCAGCGGAAGTGGAAATGTCAGAAGTGCGGCAAAGTCCGGATGCAGAAGCCAAGAAAGAACTTCGATCTGTGAGCTTCGCGGCGCGGGCCCGGCTGGGTGCTCAGCGCCAACCTGTACCATGGCACCGCTGACTAGTCCCCCTCGCCGGCGGCGCCCAGTTGGCTACCGATAATACGAAATAACGCTCCCAGTTGTCTGATGGTGGTCAGCCGACCTTCCGCAACGTCCACCCTGGGACAAAGTCCGGGATCCGCATCCTCACACACCTGCGTACCACGGGAGGGATTCGCCCCAATTTTCACTTTCACCCCACCGCGGGGGCATACTAGCTAGGGAATCGGGTTTGATCGCAAACATGATCAGCGTCGCACTGCCATTTGGAAGAAGAACGCCGGAAATTAGGCGCCATCCATACCGCGAGGCTTTGGACGCCGTGAGTCTTCAATCAGTCGAGAACGTCACTACAGTGGCCGGTCTCGACGGCCTTTTGCTCGCTGGAGGAAGTGATATCCATCCCGCCAGCTACCACGCTGCACGCCACCCCGAGACGGTCAACGTGGACCCGGATCGAGACAGCCTTGAGAGCGCCCTCTTGCGGGAGGCGCTGGAACTCGACCTCCCGATATTCGCGATCTGCCGCGGACTGCAACTGCTGAACACCGTCTTAGGAGGTACCCTGGTGCAGCACGTTGAAGGACACCGTTGCGCCGGGCAGCAGGAAGTCCACCCAATCAGGATCGAATCCCACAGCAAGCTGCGATCGATTCTGGAAGTCGACGAACTCGTCGTAAATTCACGCCACCATCAATGCGTGGACCGGGTGGCGAGTGGGCTTGTGGTTGTCGCCAGAGCGCCGGACGACGTAGTAGAGGCCTTGGAGTTGCCAGGCAAGCGCTTCGTGCTCGCGGTGCAATGGCACCCCGAGGATCGTAAGGGCAAGCCAGACGCCAAGCTCTTCGAGTCCTTTCGCGACGCCATGAGTCGCTCCGGCTCATAGATCCGCATTCATCTCGCAACGCAATGTCCTGATCCCGAATCGCGGCATGCTGATTTTTACTTCATAGCGCCCGCTGCGCGCGCGCTCGACGGTCAGCGGCCGGGACACGCGTCCATCCAGCTCGACAATATCGACGCGCACCGGGCGCGCGTAAAGCGAAACCGTGCGCTCCGACGCGTCTCCCTCACCGTTGAACAGACGAATCAGCATGTGCCGTCCATCCACCAGAACAGTCGGAATTCCAATGCCCCCTCCGGTTACGGATATCAGGGAGCGGGAGTTTGCGCCTGGCTTGGGAACCCCGTCCATCAGCGCCGCATTGAGCGGTTCGTTCCATCGGCTGTTCTCTTCCCAGAGCCGTGCCTCGTCCCATGTTCCGGCGTGGGGAATGACGCCGTAGCCGATTTGCTGAACCCCTTTGAGTGGGCACTTACCCCACCAGAAGCCACCTTCCCAGCCCCATCCCAACACCAGCGCCAGCGGGTGTTCGGGACCGTGCGTGTAAGCCGTCGTGTGGTCTGAAAACACCGCGAGACCAGTCTTCTCCCGTTCGTCCACGAGGTCCACCCAGTTGACGATGATGTTGTGCTTGATCTCATCCCAACGCTGGAAGAAGGTGTCCGCGTTGTGGCTGCGGCAGACGTCATAGGCCGCGTTTTTGTACACCGCATGATTGCCGAGGCTGACGGGGAAGAATGCCTGCAGCTTCCAACGCCCGTCGTTCTGGGACCTCCTTGGTTCGCTGCGCCGGTCCTCCGGTTTGATATCCCATGGATCGCCTATCCACGTCTCCTGTTCGAACGTGAAACGCGCCTGGAAGTCGATCCGGCGCTGGCCTTCAGCCAAGGTAATCACCGTTTGGAATGGACATCCGCCCACCTGACCGGCTATGCGTACTCGCCCGCGCACAGGCCCACTCTCGACGATCGTTACACGGGCCGCATGCTCCGCACTGCTGCGCCATTGCTTCTCGGCGATAAAATAGCCCGCGTACTCGTTGAACAATCGCGCCGCAGAGCTATCGCAAAATTCCTTTTTGAACTGCTTGACATACAGGCTTGTGACCGCGCCGCCACGCTGCGGATCCAGTTCGAGCCGGTACAAGTCGCTTTCCATCACAGTTTTTCCGCCGGCTTCAGTCCTGACGCTCACGGAGCCTTGTTGCTGGGAGCCCGGATCCGAATACACCGGTTCCACGCGGTAGCTCGTGTAGCCAATGGCCGGTACTCGGGTTCGAAACAGAACGGTTGCGGCGTTGATCGATTCGCCGGGATTCGAAGTCCGATTTAACGGACTATATCTTCGAGTAGGCGCGATCTGGCAAGGAACCTCATTTCCCGCCGCGTCGAACACGCGCAACGAACGCGTGCCCCGGTCGGTGGCAATATTCAACTCGGCGAGTTCTTCACGCTCTATACCAAGCGTATTGACGACCCGGATCCACCGTGATCCCAGCGGTTGACGGGTCTGCTCCGGATTGCCGGAGCAAAGGGTTCGCAACGATTCGGCGATGATTGAGCCCGCGGCGGTTTCGGCCTCAAGAGTGCCGGAAGCCACCTGGAACGACCACGCTTGCCGGCCCGTGCGGGTGGTGGCCGTGATCCACGCGTCATGTCCCTGGGCCCAGAGCAGGGAATCCCAGGCCTCGCGAAGTCGATCGCCCGGCCATGGAGTATGCCCCTCGATCCACGCCATGGATGCTGCCTTCTCGGCGGCGGGAAGGCGGCTTTCCGCGGAGCGCACCTGCTGCGCAACCGCCTGCAGGGTCTTTTCTCCCCAAGGCAAAGTCGTCAAAATGTCTTCGGGACTGAAGCGCCATTCCTTGGAGGGCTTGTCGGCGACGCCATGTATATACTCGCGCCAAGTGACATATCGGATGTAGCCGCCCGATACCCGCGGCTTCGCGGCCCAGCCAAGATCCTGAAAGTACATCCCCGCCGGGTGCCGTATGCCATGCGCCACGCATTTTCGGGCGAACTCGGGTGTGGCATATGCGGATTCCGTCTCGTAGACCTTGCGCAGTTCTTCGCATGCGTAACGGGGGACTGTCGCGATGGCGCTTCCATCCGGACCGGTCCAGTTCACCAGCTCGGCATCGAACCCGGCGGAGTATCCACCCCACGCGGTGCCTGGATCTTTCAACACCGCGCCCGTAAAGCCTAATGACAACAGGATTTGCGGAAGAGCGCTGGCCCAGCAGGGCTCCTGGACCGCATATGTGGTGATGGTTGCTTTCGGAAAATGCCGGCGAATGATCTCAGCGCCCCTCTGCAACTGACGGATGTTGCTCTCCCCGCCGTTGGCCCAACCATACGGCTGTGAAAAGGTTCCGTCCACCATCTCAACCCGGGAATCCAACGATTGCCGATCCAGATATGTCTTCAGTTCGTGGTATGCTTCCGGGTCGTCGCGAAGAAGAACCTCCCATGACGCAGCTTCGATATCGAGGCACAACTTCCAGTGAGGGATGTCGCGCATCGTATTCAGAATGTCCCACCACGCGCCGGGGGGCATGTGGCCCTTGACGCCACCATGGTAGCCGTCGGCGAAGTACAACGTGGGCGTCGCGTCCGCGCCGTCCGGCTCGTTGCCGATTCTCCTGACCGCCATGGATGCTCCCGTTGCGGAAAGCGTCATTGCAAATGCGCGTCTGTTCATCTGTACGCTCCAGACTGTTGCCGGCTTTGGTGTTTACGAAATACCCGGGGGCGGAGTACGCGTCGCCGCCCCCGGCTATGTTTAGAATTCCACTTTCGCGTTGAGCTGTATCGTCCGCCCACCCGCTGCCCCGGTGGGAGAGCCGACAGCCCCGTGCTTGCCATGCTCGCGGCGCGTGCAACCGTTACCGGCCATGTGGAGAGTCTCCTTCCAAGATGCGCTATTTCGGGAACAGCTTCTGCAGTTCGTCCACGGCCACTCGGCGGCCGTACTCGCAGAGTTCGAAGCACTCGCAATGCTGGATCTTCTGACCCTGTT
>JBEKDV010000430.1:0-6711 GCA_050014175.1 Candidatus Solibacter sp.
GCCATCATGCGGGAACGGCGCACCTCCACTTGCTGGTCTACGGATCGTCACTTGGGACTGACCGGCGTGCGACTGGCGATTTAGTAGTTTGGAAGGAGCACAAACCTCACCGCAGCCAAATGCCCATCCTGGCCGAGAAATGGCCAACCAGCGCCTCTACCCCGGCGCCCACGTCCGCAAAAACCGCGACGCCCCATCCGCCACGATCGGCGCCTGCTCGCCCTCATCCGGCAGCAGCCACACCTCGCCCGCCTGGAATGCTTCCGCACCGATCTTCCCGCGCCCCTCCAGGCAAATCCAAAGCTGGCACTTCTCCGCCGCCGGCTGGAACCGCTCGCCCGCCTTTAGCCGCACCAGCTCCGTCACGAAATGCTTCGAGCGCGCTATTTCCTCGCGCCCTTCGCCCACCCGAACGGCGCGCGATGCCCCGGGATGCACGCCGAGATCGCAGATCGGCACCGCCTTCTCCACGTGGATCTCGCGCGGCCGCCCGTAATCCCACAGCCGGTAGGTCACGTCCGAATTCTGCTGGATCTCGCAGAGCACGATTCCCGCCCCGATGGCGTGCACCGTGTGCGCCGGAATGAGGTACGTCTCGCCCGCCTTCACCGGCGCCCAGTGCAGCAGATGCTCCACCTCGCCCGTGCGCGTGGCTTCCCACAACCGTTGGCGCGCGATCGGCTCGCGGAACCCCATGGCGATAACCGCGCCCGGCGCCGCCTCCAGGATGTGCCACATCTCGGTCTTCCCCCGCGGACCACTCTCGCCGTCATCGGGATGCACCTGCACCGAAAGCCGCTCGTTGGTGAAGATCCACTTCACCAGCAGGGGCAATTCGCGTGGACTCAAGAACCACGCCTCGCCGATGGGCGTCTCCGAATCCGGATACCAAGGCGCCAGGCGGGTCCTGCCCCATACTCTTTCGCGCAGGGAGGGTGAGAGGCGGATCGGCTGTTCCATATCTTAGGAGTTTTTCACAATGAACTGGTGGATGCGCTCCAACCCGCGGTTCAGTTCGTGGAGCGACGTCGCGTAGGAGATGCGGATGTGATGGCTGGTGCCGAACGCCTCGCCCGGCACGACTGCCACGTGTGCCTCCGCCAACAGTCGCTCGGAGAGTTGGAGCGTATTGGCGATGCCGTTCTTGCCGATAGCGACGCTCACGTTAGGGTACACGTAAAACGCGCCCTGCGGCTGGTTACACAGGACACCCGGAATGGCGCGCAGCCGCGCCACCACGAAATCGCGCCGCCTGTGATACTCCGCCAGCATGACGCCCACCGATTCCTGCGGACCGCGCAACGCTTCCACCGCCGCCTTCTGCGAGATCGAACACGGGTTCGACGTCGAATGGCTCTGCAACTTCGTCATCGCCTGCACGATGGCCGGCGGCACCAGGCCGAACCCGATGCGCCATCCGGTCATGGCGTACGTCTTGGAAAGCGAGCCGGCCACCAGCACCGTCTCCTTCGCGCCCGGCAGCGACGCGATGGAGAACGGTTCGCTGTCGTAGAGGAACTTGCAGTAGCACTCGTCGGTCATCAGGTAGATGCCCCGCGCCGAGGTCAGCCGGTAGATTTTTTCGAACTCTTCGCGCTCCACCACCGCGCCGCTGGGGTTGGAAGGCGAATTGATGACGACCAGCTTGGTGCGCGCCGTCAGATGCGGCTCCAGCATGGCCGCTGTCAGCGTGAACCCGTGCGCTTCGTCCGTATCGACGAACACGCACTTGCCGCCGGCGTAATTGACCACGTCCTGGTAGGTCACCCAATACGGCACCGGGATCACCACCTCGTCCCCCGGATTCACCAGCGCCTGCATCAGGTTGAAAATCACGTGCTTGCCGCCCACCGTGATCATGCACTCGTTGGGCTTGTACGCCGTGCCGAAATCCCGCGCGTGCCGCTCGCATACGGCCTTCTTCAGCTCGAGGGTACCGCCCGCCGCCGTGTACTTGGTGAAATTCTGTTCCAGCGCGCGGACCGCCGCCTGCTTGATGTTGTCCGGAGTCGGGAAATCCGGTTCGCCGGCCCCGAAATCGACCACGTCCGCACCTTCGCCGCGAAGCCTCTCGGCTTCGGCCGATACCTTCATCGTGGAAGAAACACTGATGGAGGAGATTCGTTCGGCGATCGGGTTGACTGCTGCTTGCATGTTGCTGACTATGCCCCTTTAATTTTGGATTTCGATAATCGGGCTTGCAGCCGGCGTTCCACCGACGGCGGCACCAGCCCGGTAATATTCCCGCCCAGGCCAAAGACTTCTTTCACCAGCCGGGAGCTGATGAAAGAATATGCTTCGTGGGCCATCATGAACACTGTTTCGATCTGCGGGCTCAACCGCCGGTTCATGAGCGCCATCTGCAATTCGTATTCGTAATCCGAAATCGCCCGAATTCCACGCAACAGGACGGTAGCCGAGTGCGCGGCGGCGTGATCCACGAGAAGCCCGTCGAACGAATCGACCTCCACGTTGGGGTAGACGTGGAGCACCTCGTTCAGCATTTCGGTTCGCTCTTCGACGCTGAAGAGCGGCTCTTTGGCGTCGTTCCGCAGTATCGAAACGATCAGCCGGTCGAACATTCGCGAGCCCCGCTGGATGAGATCGAGATGCCCGTTGGTAATCGGGTCGAACGATCCCGGGTAGATGGCAATGACGTGCGGCGGCTTTCGCGACAAACGGTTAATCCTGGAATGGCGGTCTTTTAATTCTAGCCGAAAGGGACGGGCGACGGGAGCTATAGCGCTTGCCACCCCCGCCCGACCCTACTTCTTCTTCCCCGCGATCTGCCACTCCGTGAACGGCGACCGCGCCCCCCGGATCTTCACGTTCAGACAGTACGGCACGCGCGACGCCAGGGCCCGCCCGAGCGCCGGCCGCACTTCCTCCGGCCGCTCGATGGTCTCCCCATCCCCGCCAAACGCCTTCATCACCAGGTCGTACCGCGCCTGCTGCAATTCGCACGCCACCGTCGGCGCGCCGCCCGTTCCCCACCGTTGCAGTTCGCGCTCCAGTCCCCAGCCCGCATCGTTGCCCACAATCAGCACGATCGGCAGCCCGAAGCGCGCCGCCGTGTCCATCTCCGCCAGGTAGAACCCCAGCGCGCCATCGCCCGTGATGGCCACCACCCGCCGCCCGGGGTGGGCCAGTTGCAGCGCGATGGCGTTGGGCAGCGACGACCCGATGGTCCCCAGCGGACCCAGCCGCAGCCATCCGCCCGCCTGCCGCGCCGGCAGAATCGCCCGCCCCCAGTGCGCGAAATCCCCGCCGTCCCAGGAGAAAAGCACGTCTTCCGGCAGCGCCTCGCGCAGTGCCCGGAAGAACACCGCCGCGTCCGCCGTCTCCGCTTCCAGCCGCGCCGCCCATTGCGCGCGCAACTCCCGCACCCGTGCGAGCCACTCCGTCCGCCCCCCGCCGGCGTCCGGAATCGCATCCAGCGCCACCCGCGCGTCGCCGCACACCGCCGCGTCGAGCGCGCGATTCATCCCCAGTTCCTGCGGATGGATGTCGATCTGAATGAACTTCGCCTCCGCCGGAAACAGCCGCGTGCCGCCCAGCGCCAGCCGGTAATCGATCCGCTTGCCGATCACCAGGAACAGGTCCGCCTCGCGAAAAACGGCGTGCACCGCGTAGTTCAGCGCCGGATCGGCGTACCCCATGGAGAGCGGATGATCGTCCGGCACCGTGCCGCGCGCCATGGTGATGGTGTAGAGCGGAATCTGCGTGCGCTCCACAAACTCGCGCAGCGCCCGCTCGGCGCCACTCCACCACACGCCGCTCCCGGCGATCGCCACCGGCCGTTTCGCCGCGCGCAGCAACGCCGTCGCCTGCGCCACATCGGGGCAACCCGGCGCCGTGTCCCGCGCGCCGCCGCCGAGCGCCGTGTCCGCCGCAGTGCCGGTGAACACATCCACCGGAATCGTCAGATGCACCGCCCCGCGCCTGCCCGAATTCGCCTCCGCGTACGCCCGCTCTAAGTAGAACGGAATCTCCCCCGCCGAGGGCACCTCCGCCGCCCACTTCACTACCGGACGCGCCATCCCCACCTGATCGATATCCTGGAATGCCTGACGGTCCGCCATGCCGCGCGCCAGGCTTCCGCTCACCGCGATCAGCGGACTCCCCGCCAGATCGGCGGTGGCGATCCCGGTCAGCGAGTTGGTGTGTCCCGGACCGCCCGTCACCAGCGAGAGCGCCGGCCGCCGGTGAATCCGCGCCCACGCATCGGCGGCGTGCGCCGCGCCCGATTCGTGCCGCATATCCACCACGCGCATTCCGGCGCGCGCCGCCCCGGCCAGCACTTCGTTGAGGTGATCCCCCACCAGCGTGAAGATCGGGTCCAGCCCTAATTGTGCGCCGGCGCGCACAAACAACTCGGCTCCATTTGGCATAGCACCGTCATGCTACTACAATCGAGTTCATACCCCGTGACTGCAAGAAAAATTCTCGTTACCGGCGGAGCCGGCTATATCGGCTCCCACACCGTCCGCCTGCTGCTCCAACAGGGCCACGACGTCACCGTTGTAGACAACCTCTCCAAAGGATATCGCCACAATGTGCCGCACGGCCGGCTGCATGAGATCTCTCTCTCCGACACCGCCGCGCTCACCGGCCTCATGAAGGCGAAGCAGTGCGACGCCGTGATTCACTTCGCCGCCTTCATCTCCGTCGGCGAATCCATGCGCGAGCCCGCCCGCTACTTCATCAACAACGTCGCCGGGTCGCTCTCCCTGCTCGACGCCATGGTGCGGGCCGGCGTGAAGCACATCGTCTTCTCTTCCACCGCGGCCGTCTACGGCAATCCGCACACCTCGCCCATCCTGGAGACCTTCCCCATCCAGGCGGTCAACGCCTACGGCGAATCCAAGGTGATGGTGGAGACGCTGCTCCGCTGGTTCGACCAGATTCATCGGCTCACCAGCGTCTGCCTGCGCTACTTCAACGCCTCCGGCGCCGATCCCGAGGCCGCACTCGGCGAAGAGCATGAGCCCGAGACGCACCTGGTCCCGCTCGTTCTCCGCGCCGTACAAACCGGCAAGCCCATCACCGTGTTCGGCGACGACTACGCCACACCGGACGGCACCTGCATCCGCGATTACATCCACGTCTACGATCTCGCCCAGGCCCACATCCTCGCCGTCGAGTACCTGCTGAATGGCGGCCCTAGCGACCAGTTCAACGTCGGCACCGGCGCCGGCAGCAGCGTGCTGGAGATGATCCGCACGGTGGAGGAAGTCACCGGCAGGAAGGTTCCCTACGTAGTCGGCCCGCGCCGCGAGGGCGATCCTCCCAGGCTGGTCGCCAGCAGTCAAAAGCTCCGCGACCGCCTGGGCTGGTCCCCGCAATACGCCGACCTGCGCACCATCGTCGCCCACGCCTGGAACTTCGCCAATCGCGTCGCCAAGAACAGTTGAGCCGCAACCAGCACAACGGTACCGTTGCGGCGACGCGCGAGGAGTGAAGAACCGCGGAAGATGTGTCCAGTCAGGACCGCGCAGCCGGGATGACTACCTCCCCCGAGATTTGCCATCCCCGCTACGCTCTCTAATGGACTCTCCTTTTGTAGCGCGCCACGCCCGCCCGCGCCACTGGAATTCCCGCGTTTTGCACAACTATCTCGCCCCGCCGCACCATACACTAGGCTGCTTCGGTTGTGCCAAACTTGTGTATAAATCATGGAACCGCTCGCTTGTTCCGGCACCTGCGCGATCACCGGCCTGCCCATCCAACTGGTGTTTCAGGATGCGATCCTCTTCGTCACGCCATCGTCCCAGCCCGCGGATCTCTACCTCGCCCCCGGCTTCATCGATCTGCAGGTGAACGGCTTCGCCGGCGTCGATTACAATCACCCGCGCACTCCGCAGGCCGAGATCGCCCGCTCCCTCCGCGCCCAGTTCGCTACCGGGGTCACCCGCCTCTACCCCACCGTGATTACCGGCGCACCGCAAGACATGCAGGCGTGCCTGCGCAATCTCGCCGCCGCCCGCGAGACGGTCCCCAATGGGCACGCCATGGATGGCTTCCACGTGGAAGGCCCTCACATCTCTCCCGAAGATGGCCCGCGCGGCGCCCATCCGCGCCAATGGGTCCGTCCGCCCGATCTCGACGAGTACCACCGCTGGCAGGACGCCGCCGGCGGCCGCATACGCATCGTCACCCTCTCCCCGGAATGGCCCCAGGCCCCGCGCTACATCGAGAGCATCACTGCCGATGGCGTGGTGGCCTCCATTGGCCACACGCAAGCTACCGCGGCGCAGATCGCCGACGCCGTTGCCGCGGGCGCCACGCTTTCCACCCACCTCGGCAACGGCGCGCACCAACTCCTCCGCCGCCACCCCAACTACATCTGGGAACAACTGGCCGAAGACCGCCTGATGGCCGGCTTCATCGTCGATGGCATCCATCTCGGCGCCGCATTTTTAAAATCCGCCATCCGTGCCAAGACGGCCGGCCGCAGCGTGCTGGTCACCGACGCCGCCACCCCGGCCGGCGCCGCGCCAGGCCGCTACTTCCTTGCCGATCAACCCGTCGACCTCACCGCGGACGGCCGCGTAGTCCTCGCCGGCACGGACCGTCTCGCCGGCAGCGCTCTTCACATGCACCGCGGCGTCGCGAACCTGATGCGCCTCGCCGGCCTGCCGCTGGCCGATGCCGTTCGCATGGCCACCCTCAATCCCGCGCGCGCTGGAAAGGTCCCCGGCCGCGGCCAGG
>JBEKDV010000431.1:0-6693 GCA_050014175.1 Candidatus Solibacter sp.
ATCCCTTCTATTGCCCCCCGGAAGCATGAGTCTTCGTGAAAGCTGTATGCGGGAAAACTGCACGTACAGTTTGAGCGGCGGACGGTGGCTAGCGCGCAAGCGCGCCACCTCCGACCCGACAATGGGAGGCGGAGGCGTCTGGCCGGGATGCTGCGCAGCCAGATTCTGCGCCGCGTTCTCGTGCGCGATGATGCGGGTGCCATCTTCCAGGAATTGGGCGTTGTTGCCGGCGTGATGCGCGCCGTGATCGGTGAGAATGAGCGCTCGGATGGGCTGATCGGAGTAGGTGATTTTCGCAACTTTCTTCATCAGCGCGTCATAATTGCCGGGAAGTCCGGCGTCCACCAGGATGAATCCATTGGTGCTGAGACGGAGCACGGAATTGCATCCGGCCCCCGAAATGACATAAAGACCGGTCTTGACGAGCTGCGCGTTGAGCGCCGGCTCGGTCTGCGCGAAAACCACCGCTGAGGTGGCTGCGGCCAGCAGGATCAGATTCTTGAACATGGGGATCTCCAGAAGAAAGTATTATCGAGTCTCGCAGGACCGAGTGACGACTTCGGAGGTGCAGTATTGTTGCGCGGGCTTCAGCCTGCCGGGTCGAGACTCAGAACTCCTGATGTCGTCATCGCAAATCGGGACGAGCGGGAAAGTGTATGAGCCAATTTCGCGTCTTCCGGGTCAGCTCATGCTCATTCCACGACATCAGGAGCCCAGAGACTCGTCTCGGCCCTTGTCTTCCGCGCCGACAGAACACGTCGGCATGAGTGCCGACGCTGAGGCAAGAGTGCCTGCGCCACGTCGACTGTCACCCAAATCTCCGAGACTTCAATAGTCCTGCGCGGGCCCGGTCATTTGCCGTTTACCGTAAAGGCGTAGAACTTATTGTTGCCCGTGAATCCGGGTAAGGGCAGGTGAGTATAGCCGGATCCCCAGTAGACCGTCCCGTTGGCGATGCTGGCGCCGGCAATCACCGACGAGCCGGCGTCGAAACTCCACAGGATCTTGCCCGTGGAAGCCTCCATCGCGAACATCGAGGGCACTGTGCCGAGATTCTGGCCGGGAACGAAAGGCGCGTCCGTTGCCATCGAGGCCGCATACACCACCCCGTTGACCGCTGTTACCGGACCCGGATCGACGGCATTGTTCGGATCGGGAGTTCGCCAGAGCACGTTGCCGGTATCCGGATCGATCGCCGCCCACAGGCCGCCAAAATTGCCCCTCGTGCCAACCGGAATGCCGTTGAGGTTCGAGATCGCCACATAGATGCGCTCGCCGTCGGACGATGAGCCCCACTCCATACCGCCAAGCGCCGAGCCGGGGCCGACCTGGGTGTGCCAGATAACCTGTCCGGTATCGGGATCGAGGGCGTAATAGATTCCGCTCTTTTGTCCCGCCCCAATGATGGTAGTCAGCCCGTGCCTCCCAAAGTATGTGATTTCATTTGGCGCGGAGCCGAAATCGTAGTCCGGACCGGTGGGCGTCGGGCAGCCGTAGGGCAGACCGTAGAGGCAGTTCACGTCCCAAAAGTCGGTGCCGTTCGTGATGCCGGTCTGATTCCAGTTCATCAGGCGAGTGGACCACTTGATGTCGCCGGTAAACATATCGAGCGCCAGAATCGAGTCCGTGTGGTCGTTCAGGGAAATGCAGGACGCCGGAGTTCCGCCCTTCCCCACGCAGGAGACGTAAGCCGGGTCGGTGGGCGCAGCATAGTTGTTGCCCGTTCCCACGAAGACCTTTCCCCGAATGTCGTCGACTACCGGGTTGCTGCCCCACACGCCTCCGCCCGCGTATCCGGAAGACGGGATGGTATAGGTTTTCCAACGGATTTGGCCGCTCACCGCGTCCACCCCGACGACGCTTCCCCGGGCCGTTGCCACAAATCCGGGTGTGAGCACGCCCTCCTGGGTCGAAGCGATGCCGGTGAACACCATCCCGCTCGCCACCACTGGCGAGGTCGTGATGATCGCGTAGGGGTCCACCGTTTCCAGTTTGTTTTTCCAGATCAGGTTGCCCTTCTGCGCGTCGATTGCCAGCAGCCAGGCGCCCTCCTGGGTGCCCAAGTAAAGTACCCCGCCGACCACGGCCGGAGTGGTGCGGGAATGCGTCGGCGTGGGAAGGCCATAATCCGAAAGGGAGTGCGCCCAGACTTGCTTTCCACTCTTCGCGTCCACCGCCCAGAGATTGGAACTGGTTGCCGGCGTCGCCCAATCGGGGAAATACGCGACGCCTGCGACGATTGCGGCGCGGGCGGACACATCCCCACCGGTTTTGAAGGTCCACTTGGGCGCTAGTTTGCCCACGGTTTGCGTGGAAATGGCGAAGTCCAGGTTGTTCGCCGTGTTCATCGGGTTCTGCCCGAACATGGGCCATTGGTCGAGGGATGCCAGGTAGTTCAGTATGTCCTCGCCGACCAGGAAGTTCTGCGCCGATGCCGGGACCGTCCCGACCGACAGCACTGCGAGACATGTAATGGCTAACATCAACCAGTAGCGCGACCTCTTTGTCATCCGTTGATTCATACGGTTCAACATGCTCCTCTTGAGTGTGAAGTTTGGATCGCCAGCTTCCCCTCTTCCGCGCCGGATGTTGTCCGAGTCGGACGTTGCGCCGTGCCGATCTTGGGAGATAAAGGCGGAAATTCCGGCCGCCGCCCGCCAAATCGAACCATTAAACTCTGTTAACTTAGAACAATGGCGCCCGCGTAATGACAGAGCGTACAACGGGAATGAACAAGGGCCGCGAAGCTGCCGCGCCTGGATTGACGGCGCTGCTACAAGCATGGAGTCTCGGCGACGCGTCGGCGCTGGAACGACTGACGCCCATCGTTTATTCCGAATTGCACCGGCTGGCGCACCTGCAAATGGCGGGGGAACGGCCGGGGCATGTTCTCCAACCATCCGCCCTGGTGAACGAAGCATTCGTCCGGCTCATGGGCACTGGAGGCGGTGAATGGGAGAACCGGCGCCAGTTCTATGCCGCCGCGGCGCGCCTCATGCGCCAAGTCCTGGTGGATTTCGCGCGCACCGAAGAGGCGCAGAAACGGGGCGGACGGGATGCGCAGGTCAAGGTTTTCGAGGTGGACGAGCTTTCCAGGCCGCAGCCGTCGGTTTCGCTGGAGTACATGATCGCCATCGATGAGGCTTTGACTCGATTGGAGGCGCTGGACCGGGTTCAGGCCCAGGTAGTCGAGTTGCGCTTCTTCGGCGGCCTGGAAAACGGGGAAATCGCCCGCATGCTGGCCATCTCGGAGCGGACCGTGCTGCGCGAGTGGCGGCTCGCCCGTGCGTTCCTTTTTCACTCGTTGAGTTCGCAGCCGTGAACCCTGAGAAACATCGCCGCGCCGGCGAGCTGTTCGACAAGCTGGTTGGGCTTTCCGCCGACCGCCAGCAGGATTATCTCGATGTCGCCTGCGGATCCGACCATGAGTTGCGGCAGTATGTCGCGGGGCTTCTCGACGCCGAGCGGCAGGCTCCCCGATTGTTCCTGGACCGTCCCGCCATCCAGGAAGCCGTGAATCGGATCGCGGAGCGGGCCGCCTCCAGCCCGCCGGTCAGCGGGACTCAGTTGGGCGTCTACTCCATTGGCGGGCAGATCGGGAGCGGCGGCATGGGAACGGTGTATGAGGCGCGCGATACCCGCTTAGGAAGAAAAGTAGCGATCAAGCTTCTACCCCCAGCGTTTTTCGGCGATTCCGACCGCATCGCACGATTCCGGCAGGAAGCGCGGGTGATCTCGCTGCTCAATCATCCGAACATCGTCTCCATCTACGACGCCGAACTCGAGCAGGGCCGCTGCTACATTGCCACCGAGTTCGTGGAGGGGAAGACCCTCCGGCAACTGATTGACGCCCGGACGATCGACCTGCGCTCCTTCCTGGACATCGCCATCCAGACCTGTTCCGCGTTAGCCGCGGCGCACCGGGCTGGCATCGTGCATCGTGACATCAAGCCCGAGAACGTGATGGTGAGACCCGACGGCCTCGTCAAAGTCCTGGATTTCGGACTGGCGAAGCCGGCCGATCCCATCGCCCTCCACGGCTCTCAGGACGCCGCCTATGCACCGCCGGCGTTTCACAGCATTCCGGGGATTATTGCGGGGACCGTGCAGTACCTGGCGCCCGAGGAGGTATTGGGCAAGGCGGCATCGCCGCAAAGCGACATCTTCAGTTTGGGAGTAACGCTTTACGAACTGGCAACTGGAGTGCGGCCATTCTCCGGTCCGAGTGACGCGGCCGTGCTCGCCGCCATCGTAAACCAAATTCCGGTGCATCCATCGGTCCTGCGGCCCCCTCTGGGGACGGAACTGGCCGCCTTGATCATGCGGACGCTCGAAAAAGATCCCGAGCTTCGCGTACAAACGGCCAACGATCTGCGCTCCGCGTTGAAGTTGCTGGCGCAAAGATCGCAACCGGGCGCCATCGCGGCCGCGCTGCCGGCAAGTGCGGCCGTTCCTGGACGGGGGCTGATTCGGCGCTGGCGAGTGTGGGGCGTCGGCGCCATCCTCGCTGCCATCGGGGCCGCGGTATGTGCGGCCGGCTGGTTTCTTACTCGTTCGCCGGCGCCCACCCTGGCGGGGCAGTTCACCCGCCTGACGGACTCGCCGGCCGAGGAGACCTATCCCAGCCTCACTCCGGACGGCGACCGGTTCGTGTATGCCGACGCGGCGCGAGGAAGGTGGGATATCTATCTGCAACGCACCGGCGGTGACACGGCGGTGAACCTGACCGCGGAGTCGCCGGACGATAACAGCGAGCCGGCACTGTCGCGCGACGGCTTGCGGATCGCGTTTCGCTCCGAGCGCGGAGGCGGCGGTTTGTTCGTCATGGAAAGCACCGGCGAGAATCCGACGCGAATCGCGTCGCGGGGCCATCTGCCCGCCTGGTCTCCCGATGGTAAGTCGATCGTGTACTCGGACGAGACGTTTGTCACTCCCAGCGACCGCGGCGCGCCGGTTTCGCGATTGCATGCGATCGACCTCTCCTCCGGCGCGCAGCGGGATCTCGCCACCGGCGATGCCGTACAGCCCAATTGGTCGCCCCACGGCTACCGGATCGCTTACTGGGGAGTGACACGCGGAGGCCAGCGGGATATATGGACGGTGGCGGCGGCCGGAGGCGCGCCGGTGAAGGTCACCGACGATCTGGCGTTGGATTGGAATCCTGTGTGGTCGCCCAACGGAGAGGAATTGTACTTCCTCAGCGATCGCGGCGGATCGATGAATGTATGGAGGGTGAAGATCGACGAGCGCAGCGGACAAACCCGCGGCGCGCCGCAGTCGTTTGTCGTGCCCGCATCCTACGTCCGGTTTCTGAATTGGGCCGCCAATGGAAAGCGATTCATCTTTTCGCAGGCCGAGCGGCGCGTCGCCCTCTTTTCCATTGCTTTCGACCGGGCCAGGATGGAAGTCGCGGGTGAGCCGGCGCAAACATGGACCACGCTCAACGACATCATCAACTTCTCGTTTTCGCCGGATGGTGCGCAGATCGTCTATGACACCGTAGGCGATCCGCACGAAGATCTCTGGATAGCCAGGATCGATGGCAGCGGACGACGCCGGCTGGTGGGTGGAGGGCTGAATCGGGTGCCGCAGTGGTCGCCCAACGGAGACGAGATCCTGTTCTACTCGAATCGCGGCGGGTTATACAACCTGTGGCTGATTCATCCCGACGGCAGCAGCCTCCGCCCGTTGACGGCGGTCACAACGGCCGGTCACGAGATGCAGGGATCGGCATGGATTGACGGGGGAAGCCGGATCCTGGCGAGCCGCCAGGTGGGAGGACCGTCGATTCTCGATCCGCGCGCGGGTTCGCGGGTGATCGATCCGCCCGGTCTTCCCGGGTTTGCAGGCGAACGTGGAAATTTTATCTTTCTCGGCCCGTCGGTGAACGGGGTCTTGCTTGGATGGGTCAACGAGAATTCCAACTCGATCGTCCGTTATTTTCTTCCGAGCGGCAAACCCGAGCGGCTGGGAATCGCGGGGGACCGCCCGATTTGGGTTCCGGGCAGCAACCAGCAATTCATCTACACGCGTGCTTCCGCCTGCTATCTTTACGATTTGGATTTGCGTCGCGAAAAAAAGCTGTTTTCCGTGGCGCCCAACCTGATCTATGAGTTGCAGTTCAACGCTGACGGCCGAAGGCTCTATTTCACGGAGGCCATCCGCGACGCAAACTTGTGGATGGGCCAGATGAACACTTCGCGGTAAGCGCGGGATCTGGCGACCGCTGCGGGTTCCACGGGATTCCTTGTCTCTGTTTCGGCCGGCAATTCCACAGAGGCTCCGAATCCGTGAGGAAGTCCGATCCACACCGGAAGAGTACAGGTCGCCCCCCAAGTCGGCGACCCCGATGAACTTGCATTCGGCGCAGCGCGGCACGGTTCCCAGAGGAAAGTGGTTTGGGGCCGGATCGTCGGCGACCCTTCCAAAGGTTCGCGTCATGGTGCTGGCTCGATTCCGATCCGATCGTTTACTCGGAGAATGATGACCTTCCCAAGCGTCGTTCGGCCATTACTCCCGATAAGTCGCGACCGCGTCACCTGACCGAACAACGCCCGTTGGGGAACGTGAGCGCTAGCCTGACTTTCGCACTTCGCGTTCAATTTTCGAAACGCCGAGGCGCAAGTGTAATGCCTGCATGGTGAATTTTCAGAAAACCGCTGAGTGAAGACCTACCCTCTTTTCAATCCGCTG
>JBEKDV010000432.1:0-6681 GCA_050014175.1 Candidatus Solibacter sp.
CCCCCGCCGGAAGCGCCGCCAATGCCGCCCCAGCGGCGGCCGGACGCGGCGGGCGTGGTGGACGTGGCGGCGGTGGTGGCGGACGCGGCGGAGCGCCCACCTTGCCGGCCGGCCAGTACACCGTGCGCCTCACCGTGGACGGCCAGACTTACACCCAGCCAGTTACTATTAAGCCCGATCCTCGCGGCGCGCCCAACGGCGTCACCGAAGGCGCCGGCGGCGGCGGCGAGTGAGGCTCACTTGAAAAATTGGTCACAGCTATCGGCCTTTCTAAACCATGCGGCGTTACCTGCGGGCGGTCCCCTTCATCTCCCAGAAAGCGACTTCACGCTCCCTGCCCCGCTATATACGCCGAGCGCTAGACAGCCACACTGACAACTTCCGGATGCCGTAATCCGTCCGCATGTAGATCGGTAAACGCGGCGTGACTTGCCGCGAGCTCGAATGGATGACAACCAAAAGTGCACCGCGGCAGCTTACCATCGGGCGATGATTTTTTCGAGGTGACTTCGAAGTGAGGGCGGATGGCATCGGCATCCGCCCCCATGCTCCCCGCCGCTTTACGGAGTAATCTGGTCCACCGTGACCCGCGTCGCCGATACGGTTCCCGTAACATGATCCACTTTTAGTCCCGATTTCGGGTCGTAGGCGTCGATGGTAACCGTGCCGGTGAATTCGTTTCCACTGGGATCCAGAGTCACCTGTTCGAAGATGTGGACCTTTGCGGCCAAGTTGCCCGTTGTCGGGTCGTAGCTGAGCGCGAAGTGGTTCAGCACATAGGTGAAATAGCCCGATCTCACCCACGTACCCATGCAGAAATTTCCGGTTGCGGCAGCATGGCCGCCCGAGTTCATTAACTCGGTCCCGTCGCTGTGCCATTGGGTATATCCGAAATCCAACAGCGCGCCGTCCGGGATGGAAGGGTTGTGAGCCGTGTTCCCTTGGGAGATGAACTGGAGGTTCCACATGCCGACAATGGTGGCGGCGTTAACCGGCGCGCCGCCGGAAGCGGCGCTCATGGCCGCCGCGCGGGTGGCGTCCGCGGCCCTTTGCACCAAGGCTTGCGCGCCCATTCCGGCCTGGGTGAAGACGAACGGCGCCTGGAGCGTGGTGATATCTCCGCATCCGGCGTGTACTGTTGGAGCAAGCGCCGCAGCCACAGCCAGCGCTGGGAATACATTGGCAACAAATCGAAACGTTTTTATCATCGATATTCCTCTTTCTGTCGCGGGCGACCCTTTGGGATTGCCTCATGCGTACATCTCAAGGCGTATTTGGGGCGCGAAAACTGGCATCGCTCCAAAAAAAAGTATTTGGACAGCGCATCGTATACTGTAAGGAATCGTTATGGCCGATTCGTCTGTCTCCGAGACAACGCAACTGCTTCGCGCCTGGGCGGAAGGCGACGAACGGGCGCTGGAGCTTTTGATTCCGAGGGTTTACCGGGAACTCAGGCGGCTGGCGGGACATTGCTTGAAAAATGAGCGGCCGGAACGAACCTTACAGGTCTCGGACTTGGTTCACGAAGCTTACTTACATCTGGCTGACCTTTCGCGACTGGATTGGCAGCATCGGAACCACTTCTTTGCGATGTCGGCCACGCTGATGCGGAGGATTCTGGTGGATCGCGCGCGCAAACGGATGGCCGGCAAGCGTGGCGAATGGGCCCAAGGGATCGACGTCGAGCAGGCGCTGGATGTGTCGTCGAAACGCCCAGCCGAGATTGTCGCGCTGGACGACGCCCTCAATGAACTGGCCCGCCTGGCTCCCAGAAAGGCTCGCATCGTCGAGTTGCGCTTTTTCGCTGGGCTCGAGGTAAAGGAGACGGCTGAGATTATCGGTGTCTCTCCGGAAACGGTAATGCGCGACTGGAGAGTGGCCAAAGCATGGCTTTTGAAAGAACTGACCGCCGTGTGACCACGCAGGAACCTGGGACCAGGATGCAGGAAATATGGACGCCAAACGCTTCGAGCAGATTGAGAAGCTGTATAACGCCGCCATCACATGCCAGTCCGAGGAACGTTCCGCCCTGCTCGATCAGGCCAACCCCGAGGTGCGTCGCGAAGTCGAATTGCTGCTGGCACAGAAGGATTCTTTGCTCGATCACCCGGCCTGGGAAGGCGTGCCCAAGTCAACTGTGAGCGAGGCTATTCCCCGAAGGTTGATCGAGCGCTACGAGATAGAGGGGAAGTTGGGCGAAGGCGGCATGGGCGTGGTTTACCGCGCCCTGGATACCACGCTTAATCGGCCCGTCGCGATCAAGTTTCTTTCCGACGACCTCGCGGACGCGGCCGCGAGGCACCGGTTCCAGCGGGAGGCCCAGACCGCTTCGTCTCTTAACCACCCGCACATTCTGACGGTTTATGACGCGGGCGAGTTCGATGGGCGGCAATATCTGGTGACCGAGTTCGTGGACGGTGGCACGCTCAAGACTTGGGTCCGATCCGCCAAACGTACCTGGCGCCAGATTATCGAACTGCTCGCCGGCCCCGCGGACGGTCTGGCCGTGGCCCACGCGGCAGGAATTCTGCATCGCGACATCAAGCCCGATAACGTCCTGGTGAGCCAGAGTGGTTATGCCAAGCTGGCGGACTTTGGCCTGGCGAAGCTTGCCGAAGGTGCCGACGCCGACCTGAGCCGCACATTCACGGAAGGTCGCACGCGCCCGGGCATAATCATCGGGACGATCCCGTACATGTCGCCCGAGCAGGCCTCGGGAAAGCCGGTCGACGCCCGCAGCGATATCTTCTCTTTCGGCGTGTTGCTGTACGAGATGCTGGGCGGCAGGCGCCCCTTCACGGGAAATACAGACCTCCAGGTGTTGCAGGCCATCCAACATTCGCCGGCCGAGCCGCTGGGAGACGACGTGCCGCTGTTGCTGCGCTCTGCCGTCGAAAAGGCGCTGGAGAAAGATCCGGCCGAGCGCTATCAATCCATGCGCGATCTGGTGGTGGACCTGAAGCGCGCTACGCGTCAGACGGTTTCCGAAGCTGCGCCCTTGCCGACTGGGAGCAGCAAGCCAAGCAGCCGGCCCCGGAAATGGATCGCGATCGGTGCTGCGGCTTTGGTGGCGATCGGTGGAATCGCGTGGGCGATCTTGCGGCCGAAACCGCCGGACACGCCGCGTCTTGAATACACGCAACTGACCAAGTTCGCGGACTCGGCCGTTGCGCCAACGCTTTCTCCAGATGGCCGGATGCTGGCGTTCATTCGCGGCACCAGTACCTTCGAGGGGCCGGGAGACGTTTACGTCAAGCTTCTGCCCAATGGCGATCCGGTTCAATTGACCCACGACAGCGCCTCCGGTAAGGAGGGACCGGTTGCCTTTTCTCCGGACGGCAGCCGGATCGCGTTCACGAATAGCTACAGCGGCGGCGGTACGTGGACCGCCTCGGTGCTGGGCGGCGAGCCGACCCTGTTGGTGGCCCGGGCGTCCGGTTTGAGTTGGGTCGAACCAGTACGCGGCCAACGGCGCGTGATGTTCTCCTCCATTCCTGGCGAAGGCATCCATATGGGAATCTTCGAATCCACGGAGAGCCGCTCGGAATTGCGCACCGTCTACATGCCTGCCGGGCCGAACGGCATGGCCCACCGGTCCTTTCTTTCGCCCGACCACCGCAGCGTGCTGGTCGTCGAAATGGATCTGGGCAGTTGGTTGCCTTGCCGCTTGGTCCCCTTCGACGGCAGCTCAGCCGGAACTCGCGTCGGTCCTCAGCCCGCACAGTGCACCGATGCCGCATGGTCGCCCGATGGAAAGTGGATGTACATGTCCGCCAATACCGGCGATGGGTATCACATCTGGCGGCAACGTTTTCCCGACGGCATGCCTGAGCGGGTGACGTCCGGCGCTACGGAGGAACAGGGGCTCTCTTTCGATCCGGACGGGCGCTCCTTCGTGACTTCGGTGGGCGCGAGCCAAAGCACGCTTTGGGTTCACGACGCCAAGGGAGACCGGCAGATCACTTCGGAAGGTTTCGCGTTTCTTCCCTCGTTTTCCGGCGATGGCAAGACTCTCTACTATCTGGTTCGCTCGCGCGCGAGCCGTCGCTTCGTCAGCGGTGAGTTATGGTCCGCCAGTTTGGAAACGGGACGTGCCACACGACTGTTGCCGGATTATCTGACCGAACACTATAACGTCTCTGCGGATGGTAAGCGTGTGGTTTTCTTGAGCGTTGACGACGCCGGGCACTCGCAGCTCTGGCTTGCGCCTCTGGATGCGAGTTCACCGCCGCGTCGCCTGGCCTCGACGGAGTATGCGGATCGCGCCCTGTTCGATCCCCATGGGGGTGTGCTTTTCGCTGGCGGCGAAGGAGGAGTCTACTACCTCTACCATGTGAACGACGACGGGACGGGACTTCAAAAACTGCTCTCCGGAACGGTGTCCTTCCTCTACGCGATATCGCCGGATGGGAAGGCAGTTGCCGTGTGGGTGGGTGCGGACGTGTACATCGAGGCTTATGACGGAAGCTCACAGACCTTGATCTGCAAGGGCTGTGGAACCGCCGGAGAAGAGAACCGCGGCTTGACGCCAGCGTTGCTGAGCTGGTCGTCCGATCAGAAGTTCTTGTATGTGCATGCCAGCGGCGCGCGTCAGACCTACGCTGTACCGCTGCGTCCCGGCCAGCTTGTGCCGGCGTTGCCTACCGACGGATTTGTAAGTCTAAGTGCGAAGGACGTAGAGAAACTTCCGGGCGCAAAGGCCCTCCCCGAACCGCTTGCCTTTGGCGGCGCGGATCCCTCGATCTATGCGTATCCGCGCGTGACCACGCATCGCAACATTTATCGCATTCCCGTTCCTTAAGTTCCTTAAAGGAGTTTCCGGTGCAAGTAAATCGCAGACAGTTTCTAATGGCCGCGTCGTTAGCGCCGGCGGTCGCCGTGGCTCAAAAGAGCCCCGGGCCGCTGATTGACCGCGGCTTCGCGCAAGTCACCCGGATGACGGACGGCGTGTACGTGACCATCGCCAATCCCGCCAAGGGCCCGCAGTGCCTTTCCAACGGGGCGGTGATTGCCGGCCGCGACGCCACGTTGATCGTGGAAGGACATTTCTTCCCGGAAGGGGCGGAACTGGAAATCGAGGTCGCACGGATGGTTTCGAAAGCGCCGGTCCGAGCCGCGGTGAACACGCACTACCATCTGGACCACTCCTTTGGAAACATCGCCTATGAGCAGCAGAAGATCCCCATCCTGGCGCACGAACGGGCGCCGACGCTCATGAGGGAGCGCTACGCCGCGCTGCAGCACGTCGACAAAGGACCGCTGCTCGCGCCGCTGGAGCAAAAGGTAGCCGCCGCGACGGACCCGCTCGTAAAACGGCACTTGAATTCGGACTTGGGCGCTCTCAAATGGATGTATGGGGCGATTGACAGGGTCACGCTGGCGTATCCGACGGAATTGCTGGGCGCCTCAGACTTGCCGAAGAAGATCGACTTGGGCGGAATCACCGTGCTGATTGAGCATGAGGTGGGCCACACTCCCACCGACCTCGTGGTACGCGTTCCGGAGCGCCACATCGTATTCACTGGCGACCTGCTATTCGAGAAATCCTATCCAGTTGCTTTCGACTGTGACATGATTTCCTGGCGCAAGACGCTTGATCGTCTGGCCGGCTACGGCCGCGCGATCCGATTCGTGCCCGGGCACGGCCCTATCTGCGGAGTAGAGGTTGTGCGCGAATTTGCCGACTTGATCGACGATCTTCACAACCATTCACAGAAGATGATACAAGCCGGTGCGAGCGTGGAAGAAGCAACACAACGCTACACCGTTCCGGCGCGGTTCGAGAAGTTTGGTATGTTTTCCTGGGATTGGGCCATCGGCGGAGCGATGCGTAACTACTACGCCCAGCGTAAGGCATAAGCCCCTGAGATTCACGCTTCCGGTATCCACCAAAGAGCGACCCTCGGGTAAGATACGGGCCTGGGTAAGAAGACATATAGCACAGTAGATCGCCGCCCCTGCGCGCGGCGGCGCCGGCTCAGCCTATCATGGCCATAAACTCGGGGGTGCCTTGCTGTGGGACGCCGCAAGGAGCCATTCGGTTTCCGGCCAGAGCATCCATCGCGCCGGCAATCCGCAGCGAGGTCCCGTCGAGCCGGCCGACGAGGGCGTCGTCCGCAGTCCAGGGGGACCGCCCAGGGGACCGCCCCACCATTGACGCAGATGGCGCGGTAGAGGCTGGGATCGAGACGAGTCTCGACCCACCGCCCGCCCCGTCCCTACCGCCGCAGCATCGCTTCCAGCACCGCCCGCGCGCGCCCCATGGCCGCGGGCAGGGCCGCTTCCACCTCTGGCGACAGACCGATTCCCGTGGCGACGCGCGCCGGCTCCACGCCCACCACCACAATCTCCCCGGCCACATCGCCCACCAGGCGCGCCGTGGCCAGGAGTTCCAGCGCGTTGCCTTCGTGCGCCGTGGTGGCGCGTTGCGCGCGCAGCCCGTCGATCGCCGGACCCCTCAGCACGTGCACGCTGCCTGGTTCCGCGCCCAGCCCCACTGCGTCCAGCACCAGTATGGCGCGCCGCTTCGCGAGGTAATGGAGCAGGGCCAGCCCCTGCGTGCCGCCATCCACGAATTCCACCTGCTCCGAGGCGCCTCGTTCCGCCGATAGCGCCGCCTCCAAGTGCAAGCCGGCGGCATCGTCGCTGAGCAGGAGATTGCCCAGCCCGAGCACCAGGACC
>JBEKDV010000433.1:0-6674 GCA_050014175.1 Candidatus Solibacter sp.
ATCTCCTTATGCGCTCACGGCGGCTGGCAGTTCCTTGAGGATCTCCGATACGAATGCCTTGGCGTCGCCGAAGAGCATCAGCGTCTTATCCATGTAATACAGATCGTTGTCGATGCCCGCGAACCCCGGGTTCATGGAGCGCTTGATCACCATCACCGTATGCGCCTTGTCGACGTCCAGAATCGGCATGCCGAAAATCGGGCTGCTCTTGTCGCTGCGCGCCGCCGGGTTGGTGACGTCGTTGGCCCCGATCACCAGCGCCACGTCGCACTGCGGGAACTCGCCGTTGATCTCGTCCATCTCGATCAGCCGGTCGTAGGGAATGTCCGCCTCGGCCAATAGCACGTTCATGTGGCCGGGCATGCGTCCCGCCACCGGGTGTATGCCGAACTTGACGTCGATACCGCGCTTCATCAGAGCGTCGAACAACTCGCGGATCTTGTGCTGCGCCTGCGCCACCGCCAGCCCGTAGCCCGGAACGATGATTACGCTCGACGCCGCTTCCAGGATCGACGCGGCCTCCTCGGCGCTGGCGGAGCGATAGGGCCGCTGCTCGGCCTTCCCCTTGGCTGCCTGGATCTGTCCGAACGCGCCGAACAGCACGTTGGTGAACGAGCGGTTCATCGCCTTGCACATGATGATGGAGAGAATCAGGCCGCTCGATCCATCCAGCGCGCCGGCGATCACCAGCAGCTTGTTGTCCAGCGCAAACCCCATGGCGCACGCCGACAGCCCGGCGTAGGAGTTCAATAGCGCGATCACCGTCGGCATATCGGCGCCGCCGATGGGAATGATCAGCAGCACGCCGAAAACCAGCGAGAGACCCGCGAAAATGGGAAAAATCCACGTATCGGTCGGCACCAGGATCACGCGCACGCCCAGCCCGAGAGCGATGGCGAACAGCACGAAGTTGATGGCGTTCTGGTTCTTGTACACCAGCGGGCGCGAGGGCAGGATCTCCTGCAGTTTGCCCATGGCCATCAGGCTTCCGGTGAAGGTGAGGAAGCCGAGCAGCGTCTCCACCACCAGGGCCACCATGGTGAACCCCACCAGCTCCGTGGAGGCATGCGGCTGCCTCTGGTAATACTCCGCCGTGCCCACCAGCGCCGCCGCCAACGCGCCGCAGGCGTGCGACATGGCCGTCCGCTGCGGCACCGCCGTCATCGGCATGATGTAGGCGATGGGCACGCCGACCACGGTGCCGATGAAGAACGCGGTCAGGATCCATTGCCAATTGCCGTGATGCAGGATGAGCGTGCCGGCGACGGCCATCAGCATCCCCGCCTCGCCCGCGAACACCCCACGCCGCGCCGTCACCGGCGAGTTCATCCACTTCAACGAGAGAATGAAGAGAGCGCCGGACAGGATGTAGATGTAGTTGACCAGGGAGCCCATTACTTTTTCTCCTCCCTGCGCTTGAACATCTTGAGCATGCGGTCGGTGATGAGGTAGCCGCTGACGATGTTGGTAGTGGCCGCCGTGATGGCGACGAAACCCAGCACCTTACTCATCGTCGTGGCTTCATCATTGCTGATGATCATAATGGCGCCCACCACCGAAATGGCCGAAATGGCGTTAGTGAGCGACATCAGTGGCGTGTGCAGCAGGGGCGAAACCCTGCGAATCACCTCCAGGCCGACGAAGGTCGCCAACATGAAGACGTACAGTCCGATTTCCAGGTTTGAAGGCATTGCGCGCTCCCCCTTTACACTGCCGCCGGCAGTCCCAACAATTCCCGCACCTTTGGATGCACCACTTCTCCACCGTGCGTGACAAGCGTTTCGCGCACGATCTCGTCTTTCTCCTCGAGCTGGCGATTGAGCGCCAGTTTCCCGTCCTTGATCAGGTATTTGAGAAAGGTCGCGATGTTCTTGGCGTACATTTGGCTGGCGTGATACGGAATCGTGGATGGCAGATTCAACGGCCCCATAATCGTAACGCCGCCCACTACTACGGTCTCGCCCGGGCGCGTGAGCTCGCAATTGCCGCCGCGCTCGGCGGCGATATCCACAATCAACGATCCCGGCGCCATGCGCGCCACCATCTCGCGTGTGATCAGAATCGGCGCTTTCCTGCCCGGCACCGCCGCGGTCGTGATCACCACGTTCTGCTGCGCCAGTACGCCGGCCATCAGCTCGCGCTGCCGCTGGTAGAACTCTTCGGTCATGGCCTTGGCGTAGCCGCCCTTGTCCTCGGCGCCGGCCGCTTCCACCTCCAGCACCACGAAACGCGCGCCCAGGCTCTCCACCTGCTCCTTCACCGCCGCGCGGATATCGTACCCGCTGACCACCGCGCCCAGCCGCTTCGCCGTGGCGATGGCCTGCAACCCCGCCACGCCCGCGCCGATCACCAGCACCCGCGCCGGAGCCACCGTCCCCGCCGCCGTCATCAGCATCGGGAACATGCGCGGCAGCCCATCGGCCGCCATCAGCGCCGCCTTGTAGCCGGCCACCGTCGCCATGCTGGATAGCGCGTCCATGCTCTGCGCGCGCGTGATGCGCGGCATCAGTTCCATGGCCAGAAAGCTCACGCCGCGTTCCGCTAGCGCGCGCGCCGCGTCGCCCGCCGTCAGCGGTTCGCCGAATCCGATGACCGTCTGCCCCTGCCGCATGAGCGCCAGGTCCGCCGCCCCGGTCTCCGGATTCGCGCCCGGGCCGCGCACCTGCAGAATCACTTCGGCCGCCCCGAACACCTCCTCGCGGCTGCCCGCCAGGCGCACCCCCTTCTCCACATATTCGGCATCGGGAAAGCCGGCTTCCGCTCCCGCGCCCGGCTGCATGAGCAGCTCCACTCCCGTCTTATTGAAGCCGGAGATCGCGCTCGGGACCATTGCCACCCGGCGCTCGCCCGGCGATGTTTCAACCACAATGCCGACGATCATACCCACGACTCCTAAGTAGGACAGGCCTCCTGGCCTGTCCACACCGCCTTACAGCAATTCCGAAGTGCTGAAGAAAAACTCGAGCTCCACCGCCGCCGTCTCCGCCGCGTCCGATCCGTGTATGCAGTTGCGCTCGATGTTGGCCGCGAACCGCTTGCGGATCGTGCCCTCGGCGGCATTCGCCGGGTTGGTGGCGCCCATCACTTCCCTCAGACCCTTCACCGCACTCTCGCGCTCCAGCGCCATCACGATAATCGGCCCCTCCGTCATGAACTTGACCAGGCCGTTGAAGAATGGGCGCTCCTTGTGTACCGCGTAGAAACCCTGCGCCTGCGCTTCGGAGAGCCGCGTCATGCGCAGGCCCAGAATTTTGAAGCCGGCCTGCTGAATCATGGCCAGGATTTCACCCGCCTGCCCGGCTGCCACCGCATCCGGTTTAATGATGGAAAACGTACGTTCGACACTCATAATCGGCTTTGCACTTTCACTCCCAAATCGGCCGGCGTCGGGCAGACCGTGATACCTGCCTCTTCCATAGCCTTGATCTTGTCCGACGCCTTGCCGCTCCCACCCGCGATAATCGCCCCCGCGTGTCCCATGCGGCGTCCCGGCGGCGCCGTCTGCCCGGCCACGAATCCGATCACCGGCTTGCTGACGTTCGCCTTGATATAAGCCGCCGCTGTCTCCTCGGCGTTGCCGCCGATCTCGCCGATCATGATGATGGCGTGCGTATCCGGATCCGCGTTGAACAGTTCCAGCGCGTCCAGGAACGTCGTTCCGATGATCGGGTCGCCGCCGATCCCGATGCAGGTGGATTGCCCGATCCCCAGTTTGGTCAACTGCCCCACGGCTTCATACGTCAGCGTGCCCGAGCGCGATACCACGCCCACGTGGCCCTCCAGGTGGATCGAGGCCGGCATGATGCCGATCTTGCACTTGCCCGGCGAGATGATCCCGGGGCAGTTGGGCCCGATCAGCCGCGTCTTCTTGCCTTGCAGGAATTGCCAGGCCTTCACCATGTCCAGCGTGGGGATGCCCTCGGTGATGCACACCACCAGCGGCAGGCCCGCGTCGGCCGCCTCCATGATGGCGTCGCCCGCGAACGGCGGCGGCACGAAAATCACCGTGGCATTGGCGCCGGTCGCCTTCGCCGCCTGCTCCACCGTATCGAACACCGGCAAATCCAGATGCTTGCTTCCGCCCTTGCCAGGCACCACGCCGCCCACCACGGTCGTCCCGTAGGCGATGGATTGCTGCGCGTGGAACGTGCCTTCTCTCCCGGTGAATCCCTGAACGATCAATCTCGTGTTTTTATCTACCAGTACGCTCATCGTTTCCTCGTGGGGCGCCGGTTACTGCGCAGCCAGTTTGACTACCTTCTTCGCCGCGTCCAACATGTCCGCGCCCACCGTGAAGTTCAGCCCGGAGTCCAAAAGGATCTGCCGCCCCAGTTCCACGTTGGTGCCTTCCATGCGGACCACGATCGGCACCTGAATATTGAGGTCCCTCGCCGCCCCCACCACTCCGCTGGCCAGCGTATCGCAACGCAATATGCCGCCGAAAATGTTGATCAGCACCGCCTTCACATGTTGATCCGTGAGCAGGATGCGAAACGCGTTCTTCACCTGCTCGGCGCTCGCCCCGCCGCCCACGTCCAGGAAGTTGGCCGGCGAGCCGCCCGCGAACTTGATGATGTCCATCGTGGCCATGGCCAGCCCCGCGCCGTTCACCATGCAGCCCACCGTGCCGTCCAGCTTGATGTAATTCAGCCCGTAGCGTGAAGCCTCCACCTCCAGCGGATCCTCCTCGTTGAGGTCGCGCAATTCCACCAGCTCTTTATGCCGGTAGAGCGCGTTGTCGTCGAAGGTGATCTTGGCGTCCAGCGCGTAGACCTTGCCGTCCTTGGTCAGGATGAACGGGTTGATCTCCGCTAGCTGGGCATCCGTCGCGTAGTACGCCTTGGAGAGCGCCGTCATCGCCGCCGCCGCCGCATTCACGCTCGCCGCGGGGATGCCGATGCCGAATGCCAGCTTGCGCGCCTGGTACGGATTGAGACCTGGGAACTCCATCGTCTCTTTCAGGATCAGTTCCGGTGTCTTGGCGGCCACCTCTTCGATCTCCATGCCGCCCGCCGCCGAAGCCATGAACACCGGCTTGCCCTGCCCCCTGTCCAGCACGATGCCGAGGTACAGCTCGCGCTCGATGGGCAGCGTCTCCTCGATCAGCAGGCGCTGCACCACGCGCCCCTCCGGACCGGTCTGGTGCGTGACCAGCGTCATCCCCATGATCTTGCGCGCCAGTTCGACGGCCTCGATGGCGTCTTTCGCCACCTTGACGCCGCCGCCCTTGCCGCGCCCGCCGGCGTGGATCTGCGCCTTCACCACCACGCTTCCGCCCAGCGCCCGGGCGGCCGCTTCCGCCTCTTCCACCGTGTAAGCCACCTGGCCGCGCGGCACAGGGACATTATATTGGCCGAGAATGGCCTTTGCCTGATACTCGTGAATTTTCATGGAATCGCTTGTGTTAGCCTACAGAAAACCCAATATATCATGTCCCTTCTGCCGTACCTGATCCGTCTGGTCTCGGAACACGATCTGCCCGCCGCCGACGCCGAAGCCGCCATGCGCATTATCCTGCGCGGCGAGGCCAGCCCCGCGCGCATCGCCGCCTTCCTGATCGCCCTCAAAATGAAGGGCGAAACCGTCGACGAGCTGGTCGGTTTCGCCCGCGCCATGCGCCAGATGGCCGTCCCCATCGATGCCGGTCTCCCGGGCGAGACCCTGCTCGATACCTGCGGCACCGGCGGCGACGGCGCCAACACCTTCAACATCTCCACCGTGGCCGCTTTCGTGGTGGCGGGCGCCGGCATCCACGTCGCCAAACACGGCAATCGCTCCATTTCCAGCCAGTGCGGCAGCGCCGACCTCCTCGAAGCCTGGGGCATCCCCATCGATCTGCCGCCCGCCGCCACCGCCCGCGCCATCCGCGAAGTGGGCATCGGATTCCTCTTCGCCCCGGCGGTCCACACCGCCATGAAGCACGCCCACCCGGTGCGCGTCGATCTCAAAATGCGCACCGTCTTCAATCTGCTCGGCCCCCTGACCAACCCCGCCGGCGCCACCGCGCAGCTCATCGGCGCCCCCTCCTTCCACGCCGCCGAACTGATGGCCGGCGCCATCGCCGCGCTTGGCATGCGCCGCGGCTTCGTGGTCCACGGCGCCGACGGCTTGGACGAAATCACCACCACTGGCCCCACCTCCGCCTGGGAAATCCGCGACGGCAAAGTGGAAGCGCGCACTTTCGAGCCTGCCGATTTTGCCGTCCCCACGGCGCATGCGGAAGACCTGCGCGGCGGCGACGTGCAGGCAAATCTGGCGATCGCCAACGCGGTGCTCGCCGGAGCGCGCGGCCCCCAGCGCGATATCGTCCTGGTGAACGCCGCCGCCGCCCTGGTCGCCGCCGGCAAAGCGGAGACGTTCCTGGAAGGCATGGCGTTAGGCGTACTGTCGATCGATTCCGGCGCCGCACGGCGCAAGGTGAAGGCGCTGGCGGCGTTCACGGCGTGAACGCGCCATTTTGGTGGGGCAGGCGGTTCCTAGGGACTTGCAAAATTCCGGATCCAGAGCCCCTGGTTGGTGTCGGTACAAAACAAAATTGAGAGGAAATGTATCCGGCGGGGCGGCGAGGCAATAGAATATTTGTGATGAGCAAGATTTCTCTTGAACTCGCCGCCCACCATGAATAGCATAACCGCTTTCCTCGGCACTTTTTCACAACTTCTCCAAGGCCACCT
>JBEKDV010000434.1:0-6666 GCA_050014175.1 Candidatus Solibacter sp.
GGTGCGCTGGGCTGCATTATCAAGGACGGAATTGATGGCACTCTAGTAAAGCCCGGGGATCCATGCGCCATCGCCAGGGCCATCCAGGAGCTCTGGTTGAACGACGGAGTTCTGCAGAGGCTCGCTATGAACGCCCGCAAGGCATTCGACGATCAATTGACGCAAGATGCCCACCTGCGTTCGATTGCTCGAATTTACGCCTCAGCCATCGAGCACCGCCACACCGACCATGCGCAAACTCGATCCCAGCGCTGCTAACAACACAGCCACAGACAATCTCGACCCCCGAACGGCTCATTGCATGTTAGCGGCAGCGGGCGAGGGATCCATCTCGGTGGCGCCAATGTGGACGAGGCCGCTAACGCTCGATGGCGGCGCGTGGACCCAGGCGGAGGTGCCGACCAGGGGAAGCCAACCGGTGAGGTGTTCGAAAGGACGGAGGTCCTCGCGTGAATAGATTCACTGCTCTGTTGCTAGTCGGCAGATTCGCGGCGGTGCTATCTTTCGCCGGAGGCGCAGAGGTGCTGCACTTTGTCGCGGATGTGCAGACGACCGACCGCCACCATCGCGGAAACAAATAAGCTTAGACCGCCGTGGTGGGAGCACGGGTTTAGAGCGGAAACAGATGATATGAGGCCATTCAGACGAATTCTCAGAATCGTGAGGCGTTGACATGACGACGGCTGATGCAGTGAGAACCGCCGACGACCGCCCAAGCGAGGTCAGCGTTGGCGGCATAGAAGTCTTGACCGAGCACAAAGAGGAGTTCCTAAGTCGACTAGCAGGCTGGGCGCGTGTCCACCGATCTGCATACGTTTGTTTCGTGACCGCGCACATGGTTGCACTAGCTAGCGAGGACGGCGAGGTCTTCTCCGCGCTTTCCGGAGCGGATCTGAGAACGGCAGATGGCACGCCTGTCGCATGGGGTGCGCGCTTTGTGAGCAGGTCGCGCGTCGACATTCTCGACGGGCCCCTGATGATGCCGTTGATTTTGGCCATGGCGGAAGAGCAGGGGCTCACCGTCGGGTTTCTGGGCGGACGATCGGAGGTCTTGGAGAGGGTTGTGCAGCTGGCGAAACAGCGTCACCCGCGGATCAGGGTAGCGTATGCGGTTTCGCCGCCCTTTAGAGAACTGGATCGTGGAGAAGACGAGCAAATTGCTCGCGATATCGAGAGGTCCGGAGTTCAATTGCTCTTTGTGGGCTTAGGGTCTCCCAAACAAGAGAAGTGGATGTCAATGCACCGGAAAAAGGTCCAGTGCGTGATGTTGGGTGTTGGGGCGGCATTCGACTTTTACGCAGGCGAAAAGCATATGCCTCCAAGGTGGTTCCAGTGTATGGGCCTTACCTGGCTCTTCCGCCTGCTGCAAGAGCCCAAGCGTCTCTGGCGTAGGAACGTGTACTACGCACCTCGATTCTTGGCAATCGTGGCTCACGACATTCTACGGCGGAAAAGTCCGGCCTCCTCTGAGACTCGATCAAAGCGCGTGTAACACGCTCCGAACAGGAGCTTCGCGTGACTGCGCAGTGTGCGAACAGGCGTCGCAATCCAGTGAAAACATGACCAGGATTCTCGTCACCGGCGCGGACGGTTTTGTCGGCAAAGCCGTGTGCCGCAGGCTGGCCGAGTCTGGCTACACGCCGCGCGCGGGCCTCTGGAATGCCGAACTGTGGCCGGGGCTTCGGGCAGCGGTGCCCGGCTTGAGTGAATTTGCGGTTATCGGAGATCTTGGCGCAAACCCGGATCTCAGTTGTGCCCTTGAGAATGTCGGAGTGGTTGTGCACCTGGCCGCCCGCGTGCACATTATGCACGACGACACGGTCGATACCTTGAAGGAGTTCCGGCGGGTTAATGTTGAAGGTACTGTGGCGCTGGCCCGCGCTGCCGTGGAGCATGGCGTTCGCCGGATAGTGTTTGTGAGCACGGCAAAGGTGAATGGCGAGTCTACTTCCGGGATCAGCTTTTCGGAGGGAGATCTGCCTGATCCTCAGGATCCCTACGCCGTCTCGAAGTGGGAGGCCGAAGAAGCCCTCCGATCCGTTGCTGCGAAGACCGGACTCGAGGTCGCGATTGTCCGTCCACCACTGGTGTATGGTCCTGGCGTGCGTGCGAATTTCCTGCGTTTGATGAGGTTGGTGGAGCGCGGCATCCCGCTGCCACTGCCGAACACAAAGAACCGGCGAAGCATGATCGCGGTCGAGAATCTCGCGGATTTTCTGGCACTCTGCGCAAGCCATCCTGGAGCGGCTAACGAGACTTTCATGGTCAGTGATGGCGCGGACGTATCGACGCGGGACTTGGCTGCCCATCTGGCGCGGGCCCTCGGGCGCTCAGCCCGATTCCTCCCCGTCCCCGAGCTCGTGGTACGGTTCGCAGCGCGACTGGTCGGGAAAGAGGCTGCGGTGAACAGGCTGCTTGGGTCGCTCACTGTCAGTTCTGACAAGGCACGGCAAAGGTTGGGATGGAAGCCCCCAGTCACGCTGGATAGTGGGCTAGCGGCCACTGCCCGCTGGTACCTGGAATCGTCGAGATTATTGCCGCAACCGAAGGCAGTGCCATGCTCATAATCATCGTTACCTTTCTGGCCTCAGCGCTGTTAACTGCGCTGGTGCGGCGCTACCTTCTCAGGCGAAAAGTCCTGGATATCCCGAATGGGCGTAGTTCTCACTCCGTGCCTACACCTCGGGGAGGCGGCGTAAGCATTGTTGTGGTGTTTCTCTTGACGGTTCTTTGGCTCGTACAGAGAGGCGCCATATCCACCAGCCAGGGTTCAGCGCTTATCGGGGGTGGACTGGCGGTCGCTCTAGCGGGCTTCTTGGACGACCATTTCCGGGTATCGGCATGGTTGCGCCTACTGATTCACTTCGCGGCTGCTGGATGGGCTTTATGGAAACTCAATGGGATGGGACCGCTGCACTTGGGCTGGATCATCTGGGATTGGGGCTGGGTTGGCCAGCTTCTTGCGCTTGTCGGCTTGGTCTGGATGATCAATCTTTATAACTTCATGGACGGTATTGACGGCCTTGCCGGGCTGGAAGCTGTCTGCGCCAGCGGGTTGGGCGGTCTGCTTTTGGCGTGGAGCGGACTCGGAGGCCTGGCGGAGGGCGCACTGGCGCTTGCAGCAGCCAGCGCCGGTTTTCTGGTGTGGAACTGGCCACCGGCGAAGATTTTCATGGGTGACGTGGGCAGTGGGTTTCTGGGATTCGTGTTCGGCGTTCTAGCCATTTCGAGCGCCAAAGAACGACCGTGGCTGCTCTGGCCCTGGCTGATTTTGCTCTCCGTTTTCATCGTTGATTCCACCTTGACGCTGATGCGGCGCTTGATTACCGGGGCGCAGTGGTACGAGGCGCATTGCAGTCACGCCTATCAGCACGCCGCCCGGCGGTGGGGCAGCCATTCGAAAGTGACGTTGACGATTGCGGCCGTCAACGTGGCTTGGCTATTCCCGCTTGGGTGGGGAGCGTGTGTTTGGCCAGCGGCCGGACCTCTGTTCGCCGTGGTTGCCCTGGCTCCATTGGTCTACGCGGCATTTCGCTATGGCGCCGGGCAGGATACATCTGCCACAGAAGTTCCGTGCTCCGAAGCTGAAGTCCCGTGTGGCAGTCGATTCGCGGCAGCTTTGGTCACTTTCGGAACTCCAAGAAGAACCCGTCGCCTTCATCTGAGGACTCTCATCGCCATGCCAAGATTTGATATCCAGCGCGTTGCCCGCTCCCTTACCCATTACACTCGGTGGGTACTGGGCACAGTTCAGCTCGCGATAGTCGCGGTCGCCGGAGTCCTCGCGTTCCTCTTGCGGTTTGACCTCAGTATGCCCCCGCAGTACTGGCCCCACTTGCTGGCTGCCCTCTGCGTCTGGGTACCGGTCAAAGTCCTCGTCTTTCATTTCCTCAGATTGGATCGCGGATGGTGGCGATATGTTTCCATTCGCGACGTCACCCGTCTCGCTGCAGCGAACCTCGTCGGGTCCGTTTTCGGTTGCCTCGCACTCCTGGGCTTCGCCCCGGAGGGGTTTCCTCGCTCGATCTATGTCCTGGATTTCCTGGTCTGCCTCGGGATGACGGCGGTAGCCCGCTTGACAGTGAGGCTGGCGTTCGAATTCTCCCGGTTGCCGAATCTGGGCACGAAGAAACGGACTCTAATCTACGGAGCCGGCGACGCCGGAGTCGCTCTACTCCGCGAGATCCACCAGAATCCCGCGCTGGCTTACGAAATCGTCGGTTTCATCGACGACGATCCGGCGAAGGCCGGCAGGTTCATTCACAGTACGAAGGCTTTGGGCAACGGCGCCGCGCTGCCCTCCATCGTCGCGTCTCAGGCCATCGAGACGGTTCTCATTGCGCTGCCTTCCGCCACCGGCGCGCAGATGACGGATATCCTCAACCGTTGCCATGAAGCCGGCATTTCCTACAAAACCATTCCAGGGCTCGCCGAAGTCATCGAAGGCAACGGACTCGCCGCTCAGATTCGCGACGTGGCCGTCGAAGACCTCCTCGGCCGCACCCCCGCCCGCCTCGATCAAGACCGAATCTCCGCGAAACTCACCGGCAACACGGTCCTCGTCACCGGCGCCGCGGGCTCCATCGGCTCTGAACTGTGCCGCCAGATCGCCCGCTTCAACCCGCGCGCCATCGTCGGCTTTGAGATCGCCGAAACCGCCCTGTTCCACCTCGATCGCGAAATGCTCCAGTCCTTCCCCAACGTCCCCTTCTACCCGGAGATCGGCAGCATCCAGAACAAGCAGCGCCTGGCCGAAGTCTTGGAACAGTACCGCCCGTCCATCCTCTACCACGCGGCCGCGTACAAGCACGTCCCCATAATGGAGGCCCACGTTTTCGAGGCCGTCGAAAACAACGTCTTCGGCACTTGGAATGTCGCCCTCGCCGCCGCCCACCACGGCGTCGATCACTTCGTCATGATCTCTTCCGATAAAGCCGTCCGTCCCACCAACATCATGGGTGCCACCAAGCGCGTGGCCGAACTCCTGATCCTCGAGCTTCAAAACGGTGGCACGAGCTTCGTATCAGTCCGCTTCGGCAACGTTCTCGGCTCCAACGGCAGCGTCATTCCCATCTTCAAGCAGCAGATCGCCGCCGGCGGCCCTGTAACCGTCACTCACCCTGAGATGCGCCGGTATTTCATGACCATCCCGGAAGCCTCGCAACTGGTCCTCCAAGCCTCGACGATGGGACACGGCGGTGAGATTTTTGTGCTCGACATGGGGGTGCCGGTGAAGATCGTCGATCTCGCCAGAAACCTGATTCTGCTCTCCGGTCTCCGGCCCGATGAAGATATCAAGATCGAGTTCACCGGCGTACGTCCCGGTGAGAAGCTTTACGAAGAACTCAACTCCATGGAGGAAGACACGCTTCCCACTCCTTACGAAAAGATCAAGATCTTCACCGGTAACGGCCTGCCATCAGCCGGCATGGAACCCTACCTCGAAGCGCTCCGCGACATCTGCCAGCGCCGCGACGTGCCCGGCCTCGTGCTCACTCTCAAAGAGCTGATCCCTGACTACAACCCCAGCGCCGGGCTCCTGCGCCGCGCCGTTCAACCTCCCAAGACTGCCGTCACGGCCGCGCCCAGAATCAAAGCCTTCGCACGCCCAGGCTGAGGGCAAGTGTCGTGTTTCTGCCCTTTGTGCCTCAACGCGCATGGTTAACGTGAAGATCATGAAAAGAGCTCTAATCACCGGTTGCACCGGCCAGGACGGCTCGTACCTTACTGAGTTCGTCCGTGCCAAAGGTTACGAGGTCCACGGTCTCAAACGGCGCGCCTCCAGCTTCAACACTGAACGCCTCGGCGCCAGTTGCGGTACGCGGGCCTTCCCGATCAGCACACACTCTTCGCACTCATCTTGAGCCGCGTGTAATTCCTTCTGCGCGACCGGGCTTTGTCGTCGAAACCTTGACAGCCCGCATCAGACCAACGGATGTTCGGATCTTCAGCGTTCAGCAGGGTAGCACAATAACCTTGCAGTCGAGTCTTCGAGGCGCCGTTGCACCTGAGGAAACTTGTTAGTTGGCAGAAGCAGCGATGGTGATCGTGAACGATTGCGAGGAAACTCCCGCGAAATTCTCCACTGTCACAACGAAGCTAGAGGTGCCCGCAGTGGTCGGAGCGCCGCTGATCACTCCCGCCGAATTCAGGGAGAGACCGCGCGGCAGGCTGCCACCGGAGAGCGACCACTGCAGAGGCGCAGCCCCAGTTGCGCCCAGCGAAGCGTTGTAAAGTGTACCGACGGTTCCGCTGCTCAGTGCCGATGCACCGAGAATCGCCGGAGCACCTCCTGCCTGGACGGCATCAAGCAGGGGATGCGGATGGGGGACGCCTGGCAGATAATCTTCATCCAGTGCCCAGATAATCCAGCCCCCAAGATTACTCGCGATGACGTACTGGACCTTGGTCTGAATCGACTGTGGATTATCATAGGTGATGTACCAATAATCCGACGGGGCGGCACCAATATGATTGATATAAGGAACGAGTGCAACGCTGTCCCAAGTGTAGTTCAGTGGTGTGATTAGCGGCAGAATTACCTTGTAGTCTAAGTTAGAGTAACTTGGTTCGCTGGACCAGATCTGCCTTGGCCCATTGATACCCTGAGTGGGGTCCGAGGCGAGAACGCCTCCAGAGTACTTAGCGCCAAAGAACGAAAACCCA
>JBEKDV010000435.1:0-9135 GCA_050014175.1 Candidatus Solibacter sp.
GGCATAGACCACCCAATCGGAACGGAACAGTCCTCGCAGCATGGCCGCGAATGCGGCCGGTGCGGCCAAACCCACCAGCCCGCCGTGAAAGCCGAGTTTTCCGGCCGCGTGCAGGTCCCGCAAACCGGCCACAAACTTCCCCCGAAACACTCGGCTAAGAACGCGCACCGGCAGGAAGAACCCGGTCCGCGCCGCAATCCAGCGCGTACGGTCGGGCGACAATCCGCCGGCCGGTACCACGCAATGGACATGCGGATGATGCTGCAGTTTTTGATTCCAGGTGTGCAGCACGCTGAAGAAGCCGATGTCCGCTCCGAGATGTCTCTCATCGCGAGCCACCGTCAGCAGCGTCTCGGCGCTGGCCCGAAACAACAGTCCGTAGATCTCGCTCTTGTTCTGCAAGGCCAGCGGCGCCAGTTGGCGCGGCAGCGTGAAAACCACGTGCGCATAGGGGACCGGCAGCAGTTCCCGGCGGCGCGCCGCCAGCCAGCGGTCGCGCGCGTTGGACTGGCATTTCGGACAATGCCGGTTGCGGCACGTAATGGGGAGATCCCCATTACCTGCCTTATGGGGAGTATTTTCTAATGGGGAGTGGAGCGGCAAAGAGGCATGCTGCACGCGGCGTCACGCCCCTTCGACTCTCCATTATGGCTTGCCCTTCAGCAGTTCGAGCAGTTTGTCGGGAGGCCGAAACTTGCCCTTCCGAAGGCTGGGCGGTACAACGGCTTCAATGGCCTCAAGCTTTTCGGTAGGATCAGCTCGAACGTAGACTTCCGTCGTGGTCAGGTTACTGTGCCCCAACCACAGGGAGACTTTCCTGATGTCCTGCGTTGCTTGCAGCACCACCATGGCACAGGTGTGGCGGAGCACATGGGGCGAGACTTGTTTGCCGTGCAGGGTCGAACATTTTCGGTTTGCCGTTTCGGTGTGACGCCGCAGAACGTACGCGACTCCCCATCGGCTAAAGGGTTCACCGCGAGCGTTGACAAAGAGCTCCGGCGAAGCGACAGGCCCACGGACGGCCAACCATGCCCGAAGTGCCGCAGCCGTTGTCTTCCAAAGAGGCAGCGCGCGTTCGCGACGGCCCTTGCCACGCACGCGGATACTCGCCGACTGGGGTGCGACATCATCGGTGCGCAGGCCTGTCAGTTCTGAGACTCGGAGCCCGGCGCACACCGCAAGATGCAACATGGCGCGATCTCGGACTCCCTTCCGCGTGGATGGATCAGGAGCGTCGAGCAAGGCCTGCATTTCCTCCTGGACCAGATAAGGCACCAGCCGAGTGTCGGTCTTCTTGAAGGGGATCGCCAGAACACGGCGCACCTGACCGACTGCGGCTGGCTCGCGGTGCTGCAGAAACCGGAAGAACGACCGAATGGCAGCCAGGCGGATGTTTCGAGTCTCCGCCGAATTGCCACGTGTGGTCTCCAGATGTTCCAGGAATGTGCAGATCAGCGCTGCGTCCAACTGCTCCAGCATCAGAGCCGAAGGCGCCACTTTGAGTTTCTTCGAGGCGAACTCGAACAAAGACTGGAAGCTGTAGGCGTACGAATCACAAGTGTGTGGGCTGGCGCCACGGTGGCGGACAAGGTGCTCACGGAGGAATGCTTCCATATGCGGTGCGAGAGCTGTCATTGCCGCCCTCCCTGCACAAAGTCCTCAGCGACGATGGCGATGTCGAGTAGAAGCTCGGGCGTGGTTTCCAGGTACCAGTAGGTAGCGTTGATGTTGACGTGGCCGAGGTAGGTAGCCAGGGCCAACATGTGCTGCCCGATTCGTTGGCGGCCCGTTGGAGATGACTCCAGTGCCCGGACTGCAAACGTGTGGCGAAGCTCATGAATCCGGGGCCATCGACCGCCTGAAGGCTCGATCCCCGCCGATTTCAGCAAGGTCCGGAATATTTTGTGAATTCTCCAGTACACGAGCGGCTTGCCTTCGTCCGAAACGAAGACGTGGTCGCCACCGCGTCGCGCTTCTTGACGGTGCATCAAGTAGTGAGCCAGCCCGGCTACGGCGGTTTCGTGCAACGGCACCAATCGGGTTTTCTGAAACTTGGTTCTGCGAACGAGTAATCCATCGGGGGTGATGTCGGAAACCAGCAGATGCAACGCCTCCGAAACCCGTAGCCCGGTCGCTGCTAACAGGCTGATCAGTGCCGCATATGTCTTGGGCAGCAACGAGTCGGATGAAGGAAGCCTCGTGGCGGCGAGGACAAGGCCAGAGATCTCGTTGTGCGAATAAATGCGTGGGACGCGACGAGTCTTCCGATAGCCGAAGTGGTTCGACGGGGGCAACTCGTGCCTGGAGTCTTCCACCCGGAGGTATTGAGCAAAGCGGCAGATGGTCTGGTGACGCGTGTGTCGTTGCGCGACCGATCTGGCTTGGCCGGCCCATTCTATGGCTGTTGCTGTGCGGATATGCGTCTGCTTCTGATCGGCGGCGAAGCCTGCAAAGCTGCGCAGAAGATATTCTGTGTCGATGAGAGTGAACCCGGCGGCACGCCGCACGGCAAGGTAGGATTCGACAGCCACAATCATCCAATCACCTCCGGCCACGGCTGCGCGACCTGCTTGAGCAACGCGACGTCCGCCTTGGCGTAGTAGGCCGTCATGTCGATGCTGCGGTGGCGGAGGACGAGGCCGGCCTGCTCCAAGGGCACACCATTCCGCAACATCTCCGTGGCGGCTGTGTGTCGAAGTAAGTGCGCTCCCTTGGCGGGTGCGTCGATGTTCGCGCGGTTGAGAGCGTGTTTGACCACGGACGATACACCATCTCCGGAGGCAAAGGGCCTGCGTGGAGCGTTGCTCCGAATAAACACGTGATCGGTGTCGACGTTCGCGGGCCGACATTCCAGGTAGCGGAGCAAGGCGTCGCCGACATCTTGCGGGAGCGGCAGTCGCACCTGGTATCGTCCTTTCCCGATCACCTGCAGCGTGCCGTTGTTCCAGTCGATGTCAATAAGACGCAGGCGCGCAACATCTCCGGAACGCAATCCTAATCGCACCAGCATCAGTATGATCGCCCGGTCACGAAGACGCCGAAGAGCGGTGCCGTCGCAGGCGGCAATCAGCCGATTTACCTCCTCCGCTGACAGACAACGTGGCAACCGCGCGAGCCGCCAGTAGGCCACGGCGGGTATCGCGAGGGCGAGATCGTCGCGGAATTCCCCACGGAAGTTGAGGAATCGCAGAAACGCCCGGAGGGAAGTGATCAGCGCCTGGGTCGTCGGTATCCCACACCTACTCGCCCGTTCCAGAAGAAACTCTCGAACGGCCTGTGCATTCCATTGGCCGATATCCTCGCCGAGTGTCCGGAGTAGATCCGTGGCGCCGCGGGCGTACTGCCGGAGAGTCGGGTCCTTCACGCCGCGATGGGCCCGAAACCATTCGCAAAAGGCGATCACAAGAGGTGGATTGGGGGGCAGATTCTGAACCGGTTCGTTTGGGCAAACCCCACAACCAACGAGGTGATGATGGAAGAGCTTCACTCCGAACTGGGCGTGATAGCTGATCCTTCCGCGCCTGAAATGAGGGCATCGGCAACACCGAAGATGTCGGGTAAAGGAATCAAGCAGTTTGAGATTGACGTCTTTCAGAACACCGCCTTTCCGCTGAACGAAGCAACCGAGATGGGCGGCAGCTCGAATGTATCGAACTGCGCTTGCCGGGGCGTATCCCTCACGTTCGAGGTCATCCGCAAACGCGTCGATGTGTGGTCCACTGATTCCACCGCGAAAACGCCGTAGCGTCTTGGGCGCGGAGAAGTACTTCTCTAGCATGGGCTCTCCTTGTTGAGCATTGGCCACCAATGGCCAGCAACAACGTAGCAAGGAGCCCCAAAGCTTATGGTGAGTCGCGACACGGCAAAACCTGCCCAAAGAACCGGTGCCGCATCGATCCCGTGAGCCCACTCCCCATTAGAAAATACTCCCCATAAGGCACGAGTTGAAGGAGATGGCGCGATGCCCGCAGCCGGAGCACTCATCGATGTGACCGCCGAGCGTGGAGGTGCGGCAGAAGACGATGGCGGACAGGACCTTCAGATGCAGCCAGGTGAACCATTTCCGGCTGCACTTGTAAAACGAGGTTCCGGCTGCGCGGATCAGGTCGGCCACCTCCAGTGGTGGCCGTGCCATCTATTTCGCGGCGAGCGAGAGCGCGTCCAGCGGGCTGGCAGTGGCCCCCAGATGGCGCTTCGACAGGTGGATGTAAATCATGGTTTCGCGCAGGTCGGAGTGGCCGAGCAGCAGTTGGATGGTGCGCAGGTCGGCGCCGGCTTCGAGGAGATGTGTGGCGAAGCAGTGTCGAAGAGTGTGCGGATGCAGCGGTTTGTTGACTCCCGCGCGCTTGGCGGACTCCCGGCAGGCGTGCCAGACGACCTTGTCGCTGATGGGGTAATCGGCGGTGTGCCAGCGGCCGCCGGGGAAGAGCCAAACGGCAGGTTTGCGGGCCAGTCGGCGATAATGGGCGCGCAGTTCTTGGTACAAATGGGGGCTGAGCACGATGTCGCGGTCCTTGCCGCCTTTGCCCTCCTGGACATGCACCACCATGCGCGCCGAGTCGATATCGGTGAGTTTGAGGGCCGCGCACTCGGCGCGACGCACCCCCGTGCCATAGAGGGTCATGAGGATGGTGCGATAGAAGGCGATGGGCGCGGCGTCGATCAGGCTGGTGACCTCTTCCGGACTCCAGATCACCGGCAGGTGAATCTTCTTCTTCGGGTAGGGCATTTCGTCCCCATCCCAGGGGCGCTTCAGGACCTTGCGGAAGAAGAATCGCAGCGCGCCGACGATCTGATTGACCGAGTTGTCGGAGAGTTTCCGGTCACGGAAAAGATGGGCTGTGTATTCCCGGAGTTGCTCCGGGCCGAGTTGGTCCGGGGAACGGTGGAAATAGCGCGCTAAGTCCTCGATGATGCGCAGGTAGGCGCGCGTGGTACCTTCAGTGTAATTGCGACGCGCGATTTCATCGAGCGTCAATTTTCGTAGATGGGTCACAGGGACCTCCTTGTGACCCGAACTTACCCCCGTCAAACGCCAAATGCACGGGTCTGCCCACGCGAAGCGTCTGCCGTAAGGCTTAGTTCAAGTCGCCATGTGGGAAGCTGCACCAGCTCGCATGGCCCTCCGGCCGCCTTACGCCGCACCTGGAAGGACCGTTGCGGCGACGTCCGACGGTCGCCGAGGTGCTGGAGTACCGTCTGGTCGAAGACCAGAAGGGCAGCGAAAGGCGCGACCGAGTAGGCCTCCACTCGCCGGCGGGCGTGTGGGGCCGGGCGTGGGTCCTTGGCTGGCCGGATACCTTCCGATATTAACGAATAACGCCCGCCTGGAATCCTTGAGTCGGATTGCGCCGGTCTACACTACGCCGTTGATCGGTATCTATTGTTGCCCTCTGCCTACCCAAGTGGCATCATGGTGCCGAATGACATTCGTCCAACGCACACCGGCACCGCCGCTAGATTCCTTCGTCGAGTGTGTCTGGTTTTGCCGCAACGCGCGACGGGCGATCATGTTCGAGCGCGTGTTGCCAACGGGTGGACCCCAGCTCATCGTCAATCTGGGTGAGGACGAAACAAGAGTCTACGAGAACACGGCGCGAGGCTTACATTGCCAGTCATCGCCAGGCAGCATTCTTACGGGAATCACGACGCGCGCTCATATCATTGACACGGCTGAGCAAGAGTACGTCGCCGGAATTGCTTTTCGCCCAGGTGGTACAGTGCCGTTTTTCGCGGCGCCCGCGTTCGAACTGAGTGATACTGACACGCCGGTCGCGGTCCTCTGGGGAACCCGCTCCGAGGCACGCTTGAGGGAGCAGTTGCTTGCAGCATCAAACCCCAATGAAATTCTGGATACCCTCGAAACTAGCTTACTCGCGGCTTGGCGTGATAGCGTAGTGCACCCGGCGGTGACTTTTGCTATCGAGGTTTTTCAGTCCCAGCCGCAGGTAGTGCGGATCGACAGCGTGGCGGACGCCGTCGGACTCAGCGCGAAGCGATTTATCGAGCGTTTCAAGGCTGAGGTCGGCGTGACACCCAAGCGATTTTGCCGGTTGCTACGTTTCCAGCGCGCTGTAAAGCAGGCCCATCGTGCCGTGCCTGTTGACTGGACACTGTTGGCGTTGGAATGCGGCTATTTTGACCAGGCGCACTTCATTCACGAATTTCGCCAGTTCTCGGGGCTCGCGCCGGGAGAATACCGCGCGGCTGCCACGGTTTTTGCCAACCACGTCAATTTTGTACAATCCTCCGAACGGGAGGTCGTGTAGACTCATCTAATGGCCATCAATCACCCATCGGCTCACCCGCAGGTGAGTCATATGGTTCTGCCCGTTTCCGATGTCCAACGATCGCGTGCTTGGTATGTTGACAAGCTAAACTTCGCACTCGAACGCGAGCTCGAAGGAGCCGTTGGGATCAAAGATCGGGCCGGGCTGACGATCTTCCTGGTCAAATCCCAGGGAGCGCTGGCCGGAGAGAAGGTCACGCTAACGATCCAAGTGGATGATGTGGACCGCAAACACCAGGAACTGGTCAGCGCGGGCGTGACCTTTGTGAGCCGCCCCCAACGCCAGTTTTGGGGCTACGGAGCTGAGGTTCTGGACCCGGACGGGTACATGAACCACTTGTGGGACGAGTCCACTTCTGGACCCGGACGGGTACATGAACCACTTGTGGGACGAGTCCACGATGCGCCAGATGAGCGGAGGGGCGACGGACTGACGTCTGTAAATCGAGGATTCGGAGCGAAAGGTAACGATCGGTCGCCAAGTGTTTAGGAACTGGTCGGGGACAGGCCGGAACCACTTGGCTGGTAAACGCGAAAGCCGCGGATTGTGCGTGGGCCGGAACCGAGACCAGCCGTGGAGCTACCGATATTACGAAATAACGCTCTCGTGCCCGGCCCGGGTTCGAGCGCAACTCGCCCTCCGTGTAGGCGACGATCTGGGAGTTGTCCGACCCTCGGTCTACACTACGGCGTTTTTGGCGGGTAATAGGTCAACTTCCCACATTTGGCCCGTTTGGCCCGCATGGGGCCACGGTACGATAAGAAGGTTTATCTGCCCGATGGACTTAGAACAGCCCTCGGTCCGTCGGTCCGAGCGCGGTTGTTCCCGTTGTTCCCGGTAGCGATTGCCTCGGCCTGCGACTAGGAGTAGACTCTGAGGCACGGATAACCAAATCGGAATCTCCGGGTGGCCCCCATGATTGGCCGCACCGTCTCGCACTACGAAATCACCGAGAAGCTCGGCGAGGGCGGGATGGGAGTGGTCTACAAGGCCCGCGACAGCCGCCTGAAGCGCTTCGTTGCCCTCAAGGTGCTGCCTCCCGAGAAGGTGACCGACCCGGAGCGCAAGAAACGCTTCGTTCAGGAAGCACGGGCAGCCTCGGCATTGAACCACCCCAACATCGTCACGGTTTACGACATCGACCAATCGGATGGCATCGACTTCATCGCCATGGAGCACGTTGAGGGCAAGACCCTCGACGCGCTGATCGGTCGCAAGGGGCTGAAGCTGAGCGAAGCCCTGAAGTACGCCGTCCAGATCGCCGATGCGTTGGCCAAGGCGCACGCGGCGGGCATCGTCCACCGGGACCTCAAGCCGGGCAATGTGATGGTGGCCGCCGAAGGGCGGGTGAAGGTACTGGACTTTGGTCTCGCGAAGCTGACCGAGACCACCCCGGTAGGCCCCGAAGACTCCACTTTGACTGAGACGCCGTCGACGGAATTGGGCCTGATCGTGGGCACGGCCAGCTACATGTCGCCGGAGCAGGCCGAGGGGAAGAAGGTGGACGCCCGGAGCGACATCTTCAGCTTCGCATCGTTGCTGTACGAGATGCTGACCGGGCGGCGGGCGTTCCGGCGGGACAGCCCCGCCCTGACGCTGGCGGCGATTCTGCACCTGGAGCCGCCCCCGCTTCCTGCCGGTATTCCGCAGGAACTAGAAAGGGTCATCGCGCGCTGCCTGCGCAAGGATCCCGCTCGCCGCTTCCAGCACATGGACGACCTCAAAGTCGCGCTGGAGGAGCTGAAGGAGGAATCGGACTCGGGCAAGCTGGCTGGCGCGCAAGTCCCGGCGCGCCCGCGCAACCGTCGCTTCCTGCGACCCGGCCTAGCCGCAGCTGCCGTCCTCGTGCTGGCAGCGGGCAGCGTCTTCCTCTGGCGGCGTGCGCATGCCAAGCCCCTGACCGACAAAGACGTGCTGGTGCTCGCCGATTTCACCAACACTACGGGCGACGGCGTCTTCGACGACACGCTGAAGCAGGGACTCTCGGTGCAGCTTGAGCAATCCCCGTTTCTCAACCTAGTTTCCGAGCGCAAGGTAAATGAGACCTTGAAGCTGATGGGGCGTCCAGCCGGTGACCGGCTAACGCCGGAGGTCACCGGCGAGGTCTGCCAGCGCACGGGCAGCAAGGCCATGCTGGTGGGGTCGATTTCGGGGCTAGGCAGCCATTACGTGATTGGCCTGAAGGCCGTGAACTGCGACACGGGGGACGTGCTGGCGGAAGCGCTGGAGCAGGCGGTGGCCAAGGAAGCGGTGCTCAAGGCTCTGGATGCCGCGGCAGTCCGTTTGCGAAGCAAACTGGGTGAGTCGCTCAGCTCGGTGCAGAAATACGCCACGCCGGTGGAGGAAGCGACCACATCATCCCTGGAGGCGCTGAAAGCCTACAGCCTGGCAGTAAAGACCGGCTATACGAAAGAGGCCACAGCCGCGCTGCCCTTCCTCAAACGGGCGGTGGAGCTTGATCCGAATTTTGCCATGGCCTACGGCGCGATGTCGGGGGTCTACAGCGCCCTCAACGAAGTGGGGCGGGGGGCCGAATATGCACGCAAGGCTTACGACCTGCGGGAGAAGGTGAGCGAACGGGAGCGGATCTGGATCGAGGGGATGTACTACTTCGTTGCGACGGGAGAGCTGGAAAAGGCGGCGCAGACCTACGAGCTGTGGCAGCAGACCTACCCAAGAGACGACTTGTCTTACGTAGACCTGGGATACGTTTCCGCCGTCCTGGGAAACTGGGAAAAGGCATTGGAGGAATGGCGAGCGGCGCTGCCCCTGGAACCAAATGTTGGGGCCACGTATTATCTCGTCGGCCTCGCCTACATGAGCCTCAACCGGCTGGATGAAGCGG
>JBEKDV010000436.1:0-6629 GCA_050014175.1 Candidatus Solibacter sp.
GCCTTGTCTTCCAGCACGCCGAGCCGGGTTTCCTCAATTGCCAGGCGGGCGAGATATTGCGCCTGGTCCAGACCGGCCAGGACCATGGCTTTGACGATGCGGTCGACATCCTCTTGAGAGAATTGAGTGAAGACAGCGGCGGCGGTTTTGCCTTGCCTGACCAGTCCTTCGAGGTACGCTATGCGGTCGTCACTGAGGCTTGCAGCTTTATCTGCCATGCGTCCATCCTCCCGGCACACTTCCCATGGAAGCTGGCGCTTGCGAGGCAGCTCCCCCCTTAGCTATCCGATAGCAGAGATAAGGATCTGGTTGACCTGATAATATACTCCTACCCCGCCGGGAACGGTGTCAATGCCGGGCTGCCAGGGCAGCGCTCCGCAAAAATCATCAGGGGGATCATAATTATGGATGCAAATCTCCTCAACCTGTTGTAGTCTGTCTGTGGCAGGATGTTTGCGCGGTGTCCGCTGCGACCACGAATCGGATCCAGGGCTGCTACCCCGGATCCACTTTGAGAATTCGTGGAAGTACCGCCAGCCTGTGGAGGATGTTATGTTCGACAAACGCCGGGTGATCGTCATCACTCTCGGTATTCTTCTTCTTTTGTCCCTCCCGCTCTCCGGTCAACAATCGTATGTCACGCGCTTCGACGCGTTCGGGGGCTACGGCTTCCTCAACAGCCCGGATGTCAACCTCTTCGAGAATGGCTTTGCGGCGCAGTTCGGCGTCCGGCCGTTGACCTGGCTCACTGTGGGTTTCGACTACACCGTGGCGGCTGGCGATCTGACGCTCAAACCCGCCCAGTTGCTACCGGCGTTGCAGACACAGTTACAGAACGGGATCGTAGCGGGGGTGACGGCGGGGTTACTCCCTGCCAGTTATCCTTATAGTACGTTGTATGTCCCGGCGCATTCCAAGACACAGACCTTCGCCTTCGGTCCGGAGCTGGTCTACCGGCACTTCTCCAAAGTGACGCTTTTTGTGCGCCCGATCTATGCGGGGGTCATCCATGAAACCGCGACCCCGCAACCGCAGGATGCGGTCGTCAAGGCCCTGGTGGCCGGCCTGATACCCACGCCGACCAAGACCGACAGTGTGCTGTTCTTGGGGTTCGGCGGTGGCTTCGACGTTCTCTTCGGCAAGCACTTCGCCTGGAGAACGCAGGCCGACCTGGTGCACGATCACCTGTTCAACGACCTGTTGACGGATGCCCGCTTCACCGTGCGCTTCTCCTGCGGCCCGGCCTTCAACTTCGGCAAGAACATCGTGAAGTGAGCCGCCGTCACGGAGCGTTGTTCCACTCTGTTTCCGTGACGGGGGCGATGTAGCTCATGGCCCGTTCGGTGAGGGCGCAGATGGTCAGGCTGGGGTTGACCCCCAGGTTGGCCGCGATCACGCTTCCGTCGCAGACGTAGAGATTGCGGTAGCCGAAGAGGCGATTTTGCGCATCCACCACGCCGCGCTCGGCCGAATCGGCCATCGGACACCCTCCCAGAATGTGCGCCGTGCCCGGTACGTCGAAAAGGATCTCCGTCACCATACTCATGGGCGTCCCGCCGATCGCCTGGGCGATCTTGCGCGCGAAGTGGTTGGCCCGCGGGATGAAGGTAGGGATACGGCGTCCCTGGCTGCGCAGCACTCGCTGGAACGGCCAGAACCACGGACGTCCCAGGCGCATCTCGATATGGCCGTCCAGGGTCTGCATGCAGAGCAGGATGATGGATTCGCGCGCCCAGCCAAACGGGTGCAGGCTGCGCAGGGTGCGTAGGGGATGCCGCAATAGGGAGGCGGCCAGGACCCGGAGCCAGAGCAGGATGCGTTTTCGGCCGGGCTCTCCGTCGGTCAACACGGTTGCCAGCAGCCCCATGGCGTCGGACCCGGCCGGGTAGCGGGTGGCCTCGATGTGGGTGTATTGGTCCAGGTAGAAGCCCGAGCCGATGGCCACGCCGCCCGACAAATCCTCGCGGCTGCCGGGCACGCGCACCCCGATCAGCGATTCGGCATTGGTGCGCACGCGGTTGCCGAGTTGCCCGCTGATAGCGGGGAGCGAGCCCTTTTCTTTCAGCCGGAAAAGCAGGTCCAGCGTGCCCAGCGCCGAGGCGGCGAATACCACGCCGCGGCAGGTGAAGCGGCGGCGGCCGCCCGGCAGGATGGTGGAGGGCACGGTGAACACTTCGTACCCCTGGCTGCCGTCCGGACTGCCGTCCAGCGGCCGGACGTCCACCACCCTGGTTTCGGCAAACACCCTGGCGCCGCGCTTCTCGGCCAGGTAGAGGTAATTCTGGTCGAGCGTGTTCTTGGCGCCATAACGGCAGCCCATCATGCAGCCGCCGCAGCCGGTGCAGGTGGCGCGCTGGGGTCCCTCGCCGCCGAAATACGGGTCGGGGTGTGTGGTGCCCGGGGGCTCTCCCGCCGGCCCCTGGAAGACGGCGATTTTGGTGCGATAGAAGGTGTTCCCCGCCCCGTGCTCTTCCGCCGCCCGCCGCAGGATGTGGTCCGCCGGACCCATGATCCGGTTTTCCGCCACGCCCAGCATGCGCACCGCGGTGGCGTAATGCGGCGGCATCTCGGCTTTCCAGTCCGCCAGGCCCGCCCACGATCCGCTTTCCCAGATCTCGTCTCCCGGGACCAGCAAGGTATTGGCGTAGGTGATGGACCCGCCGCCCACGGCGCAGCCATGCATGATCAAAACGTGGCGGTAGGGGTCGATATTGAAGAACCCGCGCAACCCGAGGCCGGGCCGCCAGATCCATTTCCAGATTTTCCAGTTCGTAGTGGGCAGGTTTTGCGGAGTCCACCGGCAGCCCATTTCCATGACGCCCACCCGGTAGCCCTTCCCGGTGAGCCGGTGGGCGGAGACGCTGCCGCCGAACCCGGAGCCGACCACGATGAAGTCGAAGTCCATCGCTATTTACCAGGTGAGGCCGCGCAGGCGGCGCGGGCAACGGGCGCCCCGCAGGCGGGCAATCCCTGCGGCAGGTTGGGGATGTCCAGCCCGGCCTGCAACACGCTCTCGCGCATGGACGCGAGCGAGTGGCGGAGGGATTTCTCCGGGTTGATGCCCATCAAGGCCGACCCGAGGAAGCGCGTGGCGGATGAGAATTCATCGCTCAGCGTGATGGTCTCGGCCTCCACGAAGACGCCTTTGGTGGTTTCGGCAAAGCGCCAGTAGGAATTGAGGCGCCGCAGGTAGCCGTGATCCTTGCCCACCTCGGCGACGCGCGTGGAGAGGGACCGGCAACGCCAGTGCTGCGCGTTCACACGCTCCCATACCACGTCGCTTTCGACATCCAGGACGGCCGGTTCCTTCATGCGCATGGAGTATTGAAAGCGGTCCGTTCCGCTCAGGCAGAGGAGCTTGGAGGCGGAGATGGTTTCGGGGAAAAACCGGGCGCGATGGTCATAGTCCTGGAGCATGCGGACGAGTTTGTCGAGGGTGGCGCCGGGGATGAAGGAGGCGCCAATCCAATCGTAGAGCTGCCCGCCGGAGAGTTTGTGCGGGTTGGGCCCGTTGGCCTCGATGGTGTGGATTTTTTGCCCGCGCACGATCTGCTCGTTGAGGGCGGTGTCGGCATCGGCCAGCAGGAAGGCCTGGCGCGCATCCATCCGCGCTTCGGCGGATTGCACGTAGCAATCGAACTGCTGAGCGGTTTCGGGCTTCAGTTGCTGCGCGCGGAGCCCGGCGGGAAACAACAGGCAACAGGCGACGACCAGTTTCATAGGAAAACGTCCGCTTGATTATCGCTCCGGACACGGCGGTTGAAAAGGGGGATTCCGGACACGAATCCGCCGGATTCCGGGCGCGATGTTGCGTAGTCTGGTGAGAGGAATTCGTCCGTCCTATGCATAAACTTGTCCCCGTCGAAGACGCCAAGACGTTGTTCAACGAAGCCAAGGACTGGTCAGTCTGGCGATGGCTCATCGAGAAGAAACACGCGCGGACCACCGCGGACGCTGCCTGGGAGGCGCTGGAAGCCTGCGAGGAGAAAGTGAGGGCGGGGTGGGCCGAGGAGTGGCGGGAAGCCTACGGTCATCCGAAGTCGCGGCGTTATGCCGCTCTCGACCCCGAGGTGAAAGAGGCGCTGGAACGCTTGTACAAGGACGACGAAGAAGCGCGTCAGGCGCGCGACGCGGCGGAAGCGCAGTTCGACGAGGCCGACCGGCGCATGAGCACCAGCATGGCGTGCGAAGGCGCGCAGATGGCGATCGATGCCTGGGAGATGCGCGAGAAGGTTATACGAAAGGCGGAGGCTTTGGCGCGGCGGAAGTGAGTGGAGGTGAAGCCTGGAGGCGTGGAAGGAAATAGGGCCTGGACCGGCTTTCCGCGGAAGAGATCGATGCCGAGATTGCCGCGGCGCGGAAGGTACGGCGTAAATCCCGGTTGCAGCCGGGCTCATGATTCGCGTCGGTCACCAAATAGTCGGCTTAGGCACGGTGCGCGGCCGGTCGCATGAAGGCGCACTCGCTGTCCGACCTGCGTGACTCCTGGCAAGACTGCCAGGAACGAAAACCGGAAGCGTTGAAGAATCAGCGCGCGCGCCGCCGCCTGCCTATGCCGGCGAGCGCAAGCAGACCCCCGCCGATGAGGCCTAGCGCTGCTGGCTCGGGGACTGATGAGGTTTCACCCTGGTTCACGACGACATTGTCAATGCTGGTGTTGCCCTCGATTGAGTCTCCGAGGAAGCGGAAGCCGCCGATGCCGGTGGTGGAAGTGACGGAATAGTGGCTGTACACCCCGGGGAGAGTTTCGGCGCCGCTCGTGAGCGTCAGCGGGTCGCTCAGCAAAGCCTGGCCCGTCGCATCAAAGATCTCAAACTGCGCAGGAACGTATCCTGCGATGTCGATGGATAGCGAGGTTAGAGTCGCGGCGAACGACGGCAGGAACGAAATGATCACATTGCCGCTGTGTGCTGTCGTGCTGTCGGCAAGCCACAACCCGTCCGGATTGTTGCCGCGGTACGTATTCAGGTCGCCATCCGCGACATAGTAGTTCACCAGGTTCGAATTCACGCCCAACCAGCCGGACTCCCAGGCCGGGAACGGCGCGTTGAAATCCTCGGTCAGGACGCCTGCGGAGGCAGGCAAGGCTACGGCAAGCAGGACGAAGATAAAAACAGTGAAACGCATGTGAATCTCCACCATAGATTGTACGGGACCGGGGCGAATTCAGAGAAGGCCTCCCTAAATTAGCAATACCAGTACTTCCTGTAGCTCCTTTCGGACCACTTCGGCGGGCAGGGCGTGATACGGAAGGGTGGCTTCCGTCCGCCCAACGTCCGAGTGCGCGGTGACCCGGGCATTGCGGCAGGACGGTTGGGGCAGAGAGATTCCGGGAATCGCGACAACATCGCGCCAAGTGGCAAGCACCAATGTGATCGAGTCGGCGTTCTCGATAGTTGAGCGGGTTTGTCGGATCGGGACGCCCCATCGTGCGCGGCACACGCATTCTCGCGGATACAATCGTTCAGGACGCCGAGCTTTGGCTCTCCGTTGGATGAAATCCACGAAAATTATCCCGACTTGCCGGCAGCGGGCAGGTATCGATAGCCGGTCTTTCAACGAATCTGAAGGCCGCATCACATGAAAACCCTGGGGGCCGCGCTAAACCGGTTCTTCCGCCGTCTCACCAACGCGCCCCGCGCCCTCAGTGCGTCATCGCGTAGATGATGTAATTCACGCCCAGCCGGATGGCCAGGTCCGCGAATTTCGCCGGATAGCGCGGATCGTCGGCGAATTCCCAGGCGTCCCCGATATCGGAGTTATACGAAATGGCCACCATGATGCGGCCCTGCGTGTCGAAAATGCCGCGCCAGTGGGCGCCGCGCCCGTCGGCGCCGCCCTTGTAGCCGTTGTAGAGGTGCGCCTGCCCCGGAATCTGGTAGCGATCGTTGAGGTCGTATACGGTGTGAAAGATGGCGTCGCCATCTTCGATGTCGCGGATGGGGAATTCGGGAAACGCCTTCTTTATGCGGCTTTCGAACTCGTACCACTCCGCCTGGCCGTGAAAATCGTCGGCCATGAAGAAGCCGCCGCGCAGGCAGAATTCGCGCAGCAACTTCCCCTGGGGATCGGTGAGCCCCCATTCGCCCACCTGGACGGCGTAGAGCCACGGCCAATCGTAGGCATCGCCTTCATCGAGGTTCACGGGTTGTTCGACGCTGCGCGTGTGGAGGCGGGTGAGGCGCCGCATCGCCTGCGAAAAATGGCGGTCGGCGCGCGGGTAGTCCTGGGTCCAGAGGGAGATGCCCTGGTGCCATTCGGCATCGCGGCCGCGATAGCCGTTCAAGGGACCGGGCGGGAACATGAGGCGGGCGAAAGCGAACTCGGTTTTTTCCTGCCAATCGGGCGTGAGCTCGAAGGAATAGTACTCGACTCCGGGAAACTGGCGGAACGGCCGCTGGAAGGCGCACAGCGCGCTCAGGCACAGCAAGCCGCAAGCCGCCCCGCGCAATGCCTTCCGAAATTCCATCCCGGCCCTCTAACCGAGCATATCATTGCCGGAAAGAGCATTGGGCCGGTAGAGTAGGACAGTGAGCGACGGTCCTCGCGACCCACTGTCCCCTCGTCGAACCGGACGTGCAGATTTCCCGCATCCGGCTCTCCTGAAAACCCTCGTCAGCGGCTTTCGC
>JBEKDV010000437.1:0-6620 GCA_050014175.1 Candidatus Solibacter sp.
GTATGACGAGATCCACCTGCTGCCGGCGGCCTTTGAACTCCAGTACCTGCACATCTACAGCGGAACGTCGGCCATTCCTACCGCGACTGTGAGAATGCGCGTCAAGGGCGCCACCGTGGAAGGCGCCGCCATTGGAGACGGTCCGGTGGATGCCGTCTGCCGGGCCATTGCGCAGGTCACCGGCACCGCCGCCAAGCTCCAGCGGTATGAAATTCACGGCGTCACCAGCGGCACCGAAGCCATGGGCGAGGTGACCGTGCAACTCGAGGACGGCGGCCGCAAAGTGGTGGGCCGCGGCGCTTCCACCGATGTCATCGAAGCCAGCGCCAAGGCGTATATCGATGGCTTGAATAAGCTGGCCAGCCTGCACTCCGCCGTCCGGCCAGTAGCGTGACCCTTCGGGTTGCGGGGTATTCCTCCATTGGTGTTAGGTTAAGGAGTGGTCAATTCGATTTGGCTTGCGAAGTCGGCCAGATAGGTACGCAGCTCACCCCGGACGCGCCGGAATAGAGCCAGCCGGTCTTCCTCCGGGCCGTTAAGCGCGGCGGGGTCGTCGAAACTGCGATGGAGCCGCCTCGCCGCACCGAGGAAAACAGGACACGCCTCCTTGGCGTTGTCGCAAACGGTAATGACGTAATCGAACCGTTGTCCCTCGAATTCCTCGACATGCTTCGAACGATGCCCGGAAATATCGATGCCTAGCTCTTTCATCGCGGCAATGGCTTCAGGTCTGACGATACCGGGTTTTGTACCCGCGCTTTCCACGTCGAACCGTTCCCCGGCATCGTGGCGCAGCAAACCTTCCGCCATCTGGCTTCGCGCTGAATTGCCGGTACAGAGAATTAGAACCCGTTTCTTTTCCATGGATCAACTCGTTTGCTCCGCGGGAAACCAATGCCGCGTCCGATTGCACGCCGCGCAGACTGAAAGCATGACCGGCACTTCCACCAGAACGCCTACAACCGTAGCCAGCGCCGCGCCGGACTCCGGTCCGAACAGCGCGATAGCGGTTGCCACGGCCAGTTCAAAGAAATTCGATGCTCCGATGAGCGCACCCGGCGCGGCCACGGAATGTTCAACCTTGAGCCACTTCATGAGGCTGTAGGCGAGGCCCGCATTGAGGTACACCTGCAGGGTAATCGGAACCGCGATCAGCACCACATGGAAAAACCGCCCGGTGATGTTGTCCGCCTGAAACGCGAATATCAGGACAAGCGTGCCGAGCAGCGCCGCGATGGTCACCGGCGCGAATTTTGGCAGCAGCACTCCTTCAAACCATGCTTGCCCGTGCCGGCGCAGCAGGACTGACCGCAGCACGACCCCGGCCACCAGAGGCGCGACGATAAACACCAGTACGGAAGTCAGCAGCACGTTGAAAGGGACGGTCAGCGTTGAGGCCCCATGCACCAGAAATTGCACTATGGGGACGAACAGCACCAGCATGATGAGATCGTTCACCGACACCTGAACGAGCGTATAGGCCGCGTCCCCATGGGTCAGATGGCTCCAGACAAAAACCATTGCCGTACAGGGCGCAGCCGCCAGAATGATGCAGCCCGCAATGTACTGGTCGGCTTCGGCGGGAGTGATGAAGGCGGCGAAAACGACCCGGAAAAAGGCCCATGCCAGCAGCGCCATCGAGAAGGGTTTAACCACCCAATTGATGAACAGCGTCACCAGCAGCCCCGCGGGACGCCTCCCGACGTTTTTCACCGACGAGAAATCAACCTTCATCATCATCGGCGTAATCATGAGCCAGATCAGCACGGCAATCGGGGCGTTGATCTGGCTTCCCCTGGCGAATTCGATACCCCGCAGGCTCGCGATAGCGCCGGGCAGCAGCTTTCCTATACCGATGCCCGCCGCCATGCAGAGCGCTACCCAGACCGAAAGATAGCGCTCGAACGCACCCAAGCCGCCTGCCTGCGCGGGCTTTGTGGTGATTGCTTCAGCCATGTCTTGCCTCGCTAAAAGCGTGCACGCTCAGCAACCCGGCGCAAAGCGCTTTGCGGGCTTCGTGGCACGAATAAAGGCGCTGATGAACTTGCCTTCGACCGCGGATGCCACGGCGTCTACGTCGATGCTTTGCCCGCTTAAAAACCTCCTTGCATCCTCGATGCTGTAAACGCGCGTTGGTTCAATCTCGATGCCGTCGAATCCTGCCGTTGCGAGTTTGGCGGCATATTCCGAGTCCTGCAAAGCGCCCGCGATGCAGCCGACCCACAAAAGCATGTTTTGCCGCACCTCGGCGGGAACGTCCCCGCGTGTGACCACATCGGAGACCGCCAAGCGGCCCCCCGGTTTCAAAACACGGAATGCCTCGCGCAACACCTGGTCTTTATCGGCGGAGAGGTTGATCACACAGTTCGAAATGACCACATCGACCGAGTTATCCGGCAGCGGGATATGCTCGATTTCGCCCTTCAGAAATTCCACGTTCTCCACTCCGGCCTTGCGCTGATTTTCACGCGCCAGCGCCAGCATTTCATCCGTCATGTCGAGGCCGTAGGCTTTTCCCGTGAGGCCGACCCGACGCGCCGAAAGCAGTACATCGAGGCCGCCCCCCGAGCCGAGATCAAGGACGGTTTCACCTGCGTTGAGTTGGGCCAGCGCCGTGGGATTGCCACAGCCGAGCGAGGCCAGCACCGCTTCTTCCGGCACAGCGCCGGTTTGCAGCGCGTCATAAAGATTTGAGGTAATAGGGTCGCAGCATCCATCCAGCGCGCCACTGGCCCCGCAGCAGGAGCTACCGCCAGATTGCACGCGTAGCGCCGCCTGTCCGTATTTCTCTTTCACAACTTCTTTGATTTCCATTGTTTTGCCTTTCTATGCCTGTTCCTGAATGAACTTCACGACATGCCGCCGGATTTCGGCTCTGGCATGGCGTACCAACGCCCGGTGTTCCTCCCCGCTTTCCGCCGCCGCGGGGTCTTCCATGCCCTCAACGGCACAGCCTCACAATCGCCTGTGGCGCAATCGCCTTGTTGCGGGTACAGCATTCGGCGTAAAGGAAACCCAGAAGCTCTTGCAGCGCATCCGCGTTGGCCGAATACCAAAGAAAGGTGCTTTCGCGCCGGACCTTCACCAGATCCTCGTTCTTCAGTTTTTCCAGATGGTGCGAGAGCGTGGAGGCCGTAATACCAAGCTCCGTAATGATGTCGCCGACCACCATGCCGTCAGGGTGCGCCGACAGAAGGAGCCGCATAATACGCAGACGCGGCTCCGTACCGAGGGCGGAGAACATATCCGCAAACCGGGCCACCTGTTCTTCTGTCTGTTTCTTGCTGGCCGCCATTCAACCTCCTCATTGTATGATTCCACAATAATAGAATTATCAAATTAATGCAAGCCCCCGCCAGCTACCCTCCCCGCGTTCCACCAACGGCAAGTTTCGGACCGGAATCGGACTCCCGTAAACACAGGGCTTGGTCTCGCTTTTTCCTTGGAGTCACGGAAAGGCCTCTCGGCCGCGACGCTCCCTCTATGGAGGCTGGCGCCGCGCGCCGCATCCCGTTACACTGCTGCCTGTAAGGATTTCACCATGCTCAGCCGCAGGCAGTTCCTCGCCGCCGCGCCCGCCGGCGCCGCCCTCGTACAAGCCGCCGCCGCACAAACCGGATTGTCAATCCGCCATGTCGATATCGTCCACCACACCCATACGGACGTGGGATACACCGCTTTGCCCACCGTGGTGCGCGACCTGCAAAAGCGCTACCTCGATGTCGCCGTCGATGCCTGCCACGCCGACCCCGCCTTCCGCTGGACCGTGGAATCGCTGCTGGGCCTGGACGACTGGTGGCGTGCCTCTTCACCCGCCCGCCGCCTCCAGTTGACCGCCCTGGTGCAAGCCGGCCACATCGATGTCATGGGGCTGCCCTTCAACCAGACGCCTTTCCTGAACGCCCGCCAGTGGCGGCAGATGATGTCGTGGATCCCCGACACCCTGTGGCGTTCCATGAATATCCGGGCCGCCATGCAGAACGACGTCAACGGCTTTCCCCGTGCCGGCGCCATGGCCCTGCTCGATCATGGCATCCACCGTTTCCTGATGGGCCTGAATCCGGATAGCGGCGGCCCTCCCTTTCGGCGTCCCTCCGCCTTCTGGTGGAAAATGCCCGACACCCGCCGCCTCTTCGTCTGGCTGGGCGAACACTACGGCAGCGTCATGGCCTACCTGAAGGCCGCTCGCGACGGCGACCGCATGCTCACCGATGAGCCATCCGTCCGCGCCGCCCACGCCGATTTCGTCAAGCGCCTCGCAGCCATCCAGGCCGAAGGCTACGCTCACCAACGTTTGATTCTCACCTTCACCAATCCGGTGGCCTATGACAATGGCGGACCGGTCCCGTCGCTCGCCCCGTTTATCGCCGCCTGGAACCGCCTGCAACTCGCGCCATCGTTGCGTCTCGCCACCGCCACCCAGGCGGTCTTTGACATGGAGAAAGCCATCGCGGACCAGATTCCCGAAATGCAGGGCGAGTGGACCGACTGGTGGGCCAATGGCGATGCCTCCGCGCCGCGCGAAGTGGCCGCCAGCCGCCGCGCCAAACGCTCCCTCGCCGCGGCCGAGGCGCCGGTCTTTGGAACGATGCCGCTCCAGGCCCAGCCGACAGTGGTTGGCATCCTCAAGGACCTCTGCCTCTTCGACGAGCACACCTGGGGCGCGTCCAGTAGCGTTTCAGCGCCCTACAGCCTGCCCACGCTCGGTCAATTCGTGGAGAAGAGCGACCTGGCGTACAAGCCCATGGGCCTGTCCGAGGCCCTGCTCTCCCGCCGCCTGCACGCTAAGGTGGATCCCCTGCCCGAGGGCCTCTACGTGGTGAATGCCGCGCCCGCGGAGGTGAGCGATTGGGCCACCATCGGCGCCAGCGCCCTGCCCGCGCAATCGCAAAGCCTGGTGGACGCCGCCAGCGGCCAGCGCGTGGAATTGCGCCGCGAAGGCGCGTCGTTCCGCTTCTGGCTGGATAAGCTGCCGGCCAACTCGGTGCGTGCCTGGCGTGCCGGGAATTCCGCCGTTGCGGCGCCCGTTTCGGACGAGAAGCCGGAGCTCAAGCTGGATCCTCTCGGATGGCCGCTCTCCGCCGCCTGGCCCGGCATGAAGCGGCCCTTGTTCGATGGCGCCTTGGGAGACTTCCTCAGCGTGGGTGTCGTGCCGCCGGCCGACCGCACCACCATCGCGCGCTTGCATGCCAACCCCGACGCCGAAAAACGCGAAGCCATTCGCCGCGTAAGCTTCCGCGAGACAGCCGCCGCCTATGCCGCTGCCACCGCGCAGTCAACGTTTCACACCCTCGTCTACCAGCAGGAAATCCGCCATGACCGCCTGGCGCAAGCCACTCGCAGGCTGGAACTGTGGAGGCGCGAACCGCGCGCCCGGCTCATCGTCCGCTTCGACCGGCTGTCGTCGCTGCCGCCCGAAGTCTTCTTCCTCGCCTTCGCTCTCCCCGAAGGCAGCCCCATGCCCGTGTTCGCCAGCGGCGGAGTCCCGTTCACGCCATACCGCGACCAGTTGCCCGGCGCGTGCCGCGACTACTTCGCCATCGATGGCTGGGCGCACTATCCCACCAACGAAGGTCACTGGCTCTGGGTCACGCGCGACGCGCCGCTGGTGTGTGTGGGCTCGCCGCACGTCGTGGAACTGCACCAGAAAGAGCCGGCTGCAACACACCGCATTCTGGCCATGGTCTTCGACAACTCGTGGCACACCAACTTCGTCGCCGATAGCCACGGAACCATGGAGTTTCAGTTCGATCTGGTCTGGCGCCCGTCGATTGCCAATCCCGCCGACCTGGCGCAGGCGCTGGTGACCGAGCCCCTGGTGCTGTGGAACCCCGCGATCCACGAGCCGCCCGCGATCGTCAACCACCTCTACCGGCCGTGAGAAGGTGGGAAAGAGGCGAGCCGCACAGGCGAAACCGCCCGCGCCACCAGCCGCAGTCGCGTGCCTGCCATGGGGAACCTACCCGGTAACCGGGGCTGCCTCGTGGTCCCAACCCGAAAACGTCCCATCGCTCGCGGCCAACCGCTTCAACAGCGGCGCCGGGCTCCACAACGCGGCGCCATGCCGCGCTTCGAACTCCTCCAGCCGCGCCAGAACAACATCCAGCCCGACCGTGTCCGCGTAGCACATCGGCCCGCCGCGCCAGGCGGGGAATCCGTAGCCATTGAGGTAGACCACATCGATATCGGAAGCGCGCAGCGCAACACCCTCTTCCAGAAGCCTCGCGCCTTCGTTGATCAGCGCCAGCACGCAGCGGTCGACGATCTCGGCGGGCGCAATCTTGCGGCGCTCGATTCCCGCCTCGCGCGCCGTCTTCTCGATCAGTGCCTCCGTTTCCGGATCGGGCGCGGCGGTGCGGTTCTCATCGTACTGCGACCAGCCGCGCCCTGTCTTTTGCCCGAAGCGGCCCATCTCGCACAAACGGTCGGCCACCAGAGGCTGGCGCACGCCGGGCGGCTCCAGGTGCCGGAACTCCTGGCGAATGCGCCAGCCCACGTCGAGCCCGGCCAGGTCGCTCATCGCCAGCGGACCCATCGCCATGCCGAAATCGTACAGCGCCTGGTTGACCTCCGCCACCGATGCCCCCTCTTCCACCAGGAACTGGGCTTCGCGCAGGTAC
>JBEKDV010000438.1:0-6598 GCA_050014175.1 Candidatus Solibacter sp.
GGCTCCAACCAGAACTGCAATGCTGGAGTGAGTGACGAACCGCAACACCACACCCAACAGCGTTCCTATCAATGCAAGCGTTCCCACAAAATGCGTGCTGCCGTCTTCGGAGAACATAACGATCCTGCTTTTCTCCCGGGCGGGACACTCACGAACTACTTTCCAGCACCTGCCGCCTTCGCCTTGCCGTCATCCGCTGGCGGCAACGTATCCGGCTTTGGCGACTTGTCGCCAATCGTCCGGATCTTGCCTAGCAGGTCCGACATCTGCATCCCCGACAGCGCCTCGAAAAGCGCCGGCACTTGCGCGGCCATTTCAGTAATGTCGCCGGTGATCTTGTTCATCCCGGCCGAATGACCGTTGCCAGTCGAGACGATGGTGATCTTGTCGACATTCGACAACGGGCTCGCCAGAGCTTTAACGATCTCCGGCAATCCGGTGAGCAATTTGTCGACGACCGCGGCCTGGTTGTACTCCTGAAACGCTTCCGCCTTCAGGTTCATGGCACGAGCTTCGGCGTCTCCCTTCTTGAAGATGATTTCGGCTTCGGCCTCGCCTTGCGCGCGGATGGCGCTGGCACGGCCTTCAGCTTCCACCATCGTTCTCGACTTCTCGGCTTCGGCAAGCGTCTGAATCCGTTGGCGCTCGATCTCCGCGCCTTTCAGCACAGTTGCGATCAACTCTTTTTCGCGGCGCAGGATCTCGGCTTCTTGCACCTTCACCTGCTGCTCTTTTTCCACCTGCTGCACTTTGACCGACTCGGCGACGACCTGTTGTTGCATCACGTTGGTCTGGATCTCATACGCCTTGTCAGCCTGTGCCTGCTGGCGCTTCACCAGTTCGTTGTAGGTTGCCTTCTTCACTTCCAGGTCGCGTTGCGCCTCGGCCTGGCGGGCAAGCGAAGCAGTCTCCGCCGCGACCCGCTCCTGGTCGGCTTGAGCTTTGGCAGTCGCCGACTCTCGCAACGCGATGGCGCGCCGAATCGCGGTATCGCGATCGGCTTCGGCGGTGGCCACGTCGGCATCGCGCTTGATGCGCGCAACATCTGGCCGGCCCATGTTGGTGATGTACTCGTTCTTGTCGCGCACTTCCTTGATAGTGAACGAGATCACCTCCAGGCCCATCTTGTTCATGTCGTCGGCGCAGGTGCCGCGCATTCGCTCGCCCACCATCTCCGGCTGTTTGACGATCTCTTCCACCGCCAACTGCCCGATAATGCCGCGCAAATGGCCTTCCATCACCAGGCGGATCAGCCCTTCCCGCTCGTCCGGCGATTTGGTGAGGAACTGCTCCGCGGCCGTCAGAATGGACTCCGGATCGCTCTTTACCTTGATCTGCGCCACCGCTTCCACCGTCACCGCCACGCCCTGCCGCGTGTACAGGTCCTGCTTCGGCGCCACGTCGAAGCTCATCAGCTCCAGCGAGAGGCCGCGGGCAGACTCCACCATGGGAAAGATCACCGTGCCGCGGCCCTTGATTACGCGCGTGCCGCGGAACCCGTAAACGATGATCGCCTCGTGCGGCCCCGCCTTGCGGAACAGCTTGGCGAACATCATCATCAGAAACATCAGCGCCAAAACCATCAGCGCCGCGATCACAAACACCTGGTTGTCCATAACCTGCATTTCTCCTCTTACGCCTGTTGCTCCACATCACCCGCGAATTCTTCCCACGGGCGAACGTAAGCGATCCCTTTCTCGTAGCGGGTGACTACGACCTCGGTGCCCTTATCGATCGCGGCGCCCGATTCGGCACGCGCGCCCGATACGCGGCGCGTGCCACCCTGCGTGTAAATCAGTTCTCCGATTCCGCCGGCGCGGATCGGCATGCTCAGTTTCCCCAGCACCCCGACCATATCGTAATCCGCCGGGTCCAGCGCTTCCTCGCGCGACATCAGCACCTTGGCCAGAAACCAGAACACCACGCTGGCGCCGCCCAGGCCGCTCAGCGTGGCCACGCCCAGCGCCACTACGAACCACACGCCGTAGTAGTGGTCCAGCAGGTAGCCGGTGCCGCCGAACCATGCCAGAAACGCCGCCATCGTGCCCAGATTGAACCACGACGCGCTGTTCTGCCCGCCGCCGCCGTGCCCGTGCCCCAGATGCACGCCGTGATCGAAGTGCATGTGGGGCATGTGCAGGTGCACGCTGCCGCTCAAGAGCGACAACGCGCTCATGCCGAACCCCACCAGGAAACAAATAAGATAAAAAGCCGACCAGGTCATGAACGCCTCCTCGGTTTCGGCGCGGGCGTGGAAGGCGGCGCCTTCAACACTTCAATCAATCGCTCCGCCAGCCCCGGATTCTCCAGGATCGTCCCCAAAAGTATCAGGCACATTCGCGAATCCTCATGTTTGGCGGCGGTCAACAGCGCGTGATGCAGTTCCACGTCGCGGCTGAAGCGCTCCGCGCCGGAAATCAACCACAAATCGAGCTTGTCTTCCACCGCGCCCAGATCGCTCACCAGCTCGTTCGAAAAACCCTCGGGATCGTCCACCAGGTACCCCGGATGCACCTTAAAGAAGCGCGCCAGCAGCATCCGCGTCGAGTTGGTCAGGTGCGGGCGGGAGCCGCTCTCAATCTGCGACAGGTAGCTCTGGCTGATCGATTTTCCGAGCTCCTTCTCGATCATGCGCGCCAGCTCGCCCTGCGACAATTCGCGGTCGAGGCCGCGGATGGTGCCCTCCACTTCCCGGAGGTAACGAAGTTTTTCGCCTAGCGTCATATCGCAATCTGTAATTACTGTATTGCAAATTGCGATAACTGTCAAGAGGAAAAATCCGGGGAGACGTCCAAGCTGGCGCTCGGATGCACAAGGCGGAGCCTTATGCCACTCAGCGCACTGCCCAGGCCAGTCCGTCGGGCTGCTTCCCGGCGTCGATGTGACCGGTGACGGCGAGCGATTTCAGATCGATGATGGCGACGTAGTCGTCCGGCGTGCATGCCACGTACGCTACCGTCCCGTCCGGTTGCATCTGGATGCCGGCCGCGCCGCGTCCCACTTTGACGCGCTTGACCACGGCGCGCGTGGAGGCGTCGAAGACGGAGACGTCCGCTCCGCTCAATGTCGAGACGAACACCCGCTTGCCATCGGGCGTGAACTTCAGGCGGTTGGCCCCCATCACGTCGGCGGCCAGCGTCTGCACCACCTTCTTGCCGGCCACGTCGAGAATGGAGATGGTGCCGTCCTGCGCATTCGCCGCCCATATCTCCTTGCCATCGGGAGACACGTCAAAACCTTCCGCGCCCCGGCCCACCGCGACCACCGTCTCGTCCCAGTCCCCTTGCGGCGGACCGCCCGGACCGCCACGGCCCGGCGCGGGGCCACGCCCCGGACCACCGGCGCGCCCGCCGCCCGCGCTTTTCTCGATCAGCGTCATGGTGGCGGAGCTCACATTAGAGGTCACTATGCGCTTCAGGTCTTCCGAAACAAAAATCATGTGGGTCCGGTTCTGCCCGGTCCCGAGCACCCAATCCACCTTCTGCGTCGCCGGATCGTAGCTGCCGATCACCTTGGCGCCTTCCGCCGTGAACCAGACCTTTCCTCCCGCGAAGGCGAGGCCGTGCGGTCCGCGCAGCGGGCCCAGATCCACCGCGGGCAGCGTCTTTTGCGCCACCAGGTCGATCACCGTGATCGTGTTGTACGCGCCCCCACCATAGTTGGAGACATAGGCGAATTTGCCGTCGGCGGAAGCGATCACCTCATGCGGATCGGGACCCGAAGGCATGCGCGCCAGCACGGTCAGGCTCACCGGATCCACGATGGCCAGCGTGTTGTCACTCTTGGCAAGTACCAGCAGCGCTCTTGAAGGCGTGCCGCCCCCGGCGCCCAGAACGGCGGAGGCGAGAAAGGTTCCCAGAAGGAGTGTAGAGTTGACCCTCATCTTCATGATTGTCAACTATACACCAAGTGGGGCAGGCGCTTTCGCCTGCCAACCGATCTCTTCTACCTCCGCCGGCTTCCGAAACTGCGTCCCGGACTTCGCGGCATGGACGGCCGCGAAGGCGCGGGCCGGTAGCTCCGCGCCGGTGGCGCGGCCGGACCGCTGCCGCTGCCGAACTTGCGCGGGCTGTGATCCCCGCCCGGATCCCTGGCCATCGGCGTGGCGTACTGCGAACTGCTATATCCGCCCGGCTTGCTGGCGTACTTGGAATCCTTGAAGCCGCCGCTCTTGGCGAACGTGCTGCCCGAATAATGTTCCTGGGTGGCCGTTCCGGACGTGCCGTATTTGGGCGCCTGCGTCGCCGCATCGCGGCCGTAGTAAGTCTCGTTGCGCTGGCGATAGGTGTAATAGTCGTGATATTCGCGGTAGTCCAGCGGACGGTAGCTGTGATTGAACAGCAGGTCGCGCATCAGCGCGTACTGTCCGTAGAAGACCCAGAAACTCGTGCCGTTGTTCTGCTCCCAGTGGCCGTACTGGTTGCTCTGCCCCGGCGGCGCCATGTAGGCGAAACCGGCCGGTTGCGCCACCCGCTCGCTTTCCGTGTCGTACTTACCAGCGGGCTTGTGTTCGATCGTCATTCCCAGGTCTTTTTCCATGGCCTGGTATTGTGCCGGCGTGACGTCTACCCATTTCTCATCGCTGGTGGTGGCGCCCGACTTTCCCGTGGCGTCGGCCACCGTGGTGCGCACCGTCTTGATCTTCTGGTCGTACGCGCGCGCGTTGCCCGTGCCGCGGACTTCCATATCCACCAGCACCTTGTCCCACGATTGGTACAATTGCGCGCTCAGCGTCTTGAGCTGCCCGGCTTGCTTCGGCAACTCCGCCGCGCCGGTCTTGAGCGTGTCCGCCGCCGCGAACAGGGTACCGAAATCCACCTTGTTGTAATCGTTGGCCGCCGCCGCGCGCCGCGCATCCGTAGTGGATTGCCATAGCTCTTCGCTGCGCGTCTGCATGCCGCGCGCCGTGGCCAGGCGCGATTCCAGATCGTTCTTCTTCTCCGGCCAATCGGCTTCGGCCTTCTGCACGGGCGCCGCGGCCGCCGCCAGATCCACCGCATGGATCGCCTGATAGTCGCGCTCCATGTCCTGCACTTCCTGCGGCAGATGCTGCTTCAGGTCGACCCAGTGCGCGGCGTCTTTGCGCACGCTCTCGGCATCGGCAACCGCCGAAGCGCGGACCTGTTTCTCCTGCGCCAGCAGCGACTCGGCACGCGCGCGGTCGCTTCGCCGGTTCTGTTTCTCCAGCTTCTCCAGCTCCGCCAGAGACTGGCCGGCCGAAGCCAGCGAGCTGGCGGCCCGCCCGAGGCGGTCCGGATACTCCCGCGCCGAAGGCAGGGCATGGAACAGAGCGCTCTCACTGGCCAGCGTGCGCGAAACTTCGCCCTGCGCCGATTGGACTTGCGCCTGCGCCGCCGTGAGCGATTTGCGTTCCGTCGCGATCTGCGCCTTGACCGCGCCCGGCAAACCGTCGAGCCCGGCGAACAGGACTGCTATGATGGCGGCGCTCAACAGCACCGCCAGAACACGCAATGACGACTTACTCATAAAATTTGCCTGCTTCGAAACCCGAGAAAAAAGCACTTATGGGCCGCCGATGAACGCAGATGAACGCAGATAAGCATCTTGTTTTCATCAGCGTTCATCGGCGTTTATCGGCGGCTATTTCTCTTACGTCTTCCGGTACACCGTGACGTCTCCCGCGTTGAGCCACGTGGACAGCGTGACTGTGAACGGCTCGCCTTCGGCCTTCCTGATTCCCAGCAGGCGCTTGCCGTCCTGGGTCAAAAACTCCCAGTAGTAAAAGCCCGTGGGCGCCGGTTGGTTGTCGCGCCACGCTTGTACTTCGCGGCTCAGCCGGTACATCCAGGTTGCGCCGTCGAAATCGAACGAGTCCGACGGATTCTGCCGCTCGTCCATCTGCGCCAGGTCGTCCTCGCTCAGGCCGAGATCTTCCAGCGAGACCTTGCGCGCCTCGGCGTGCAGGAAGACTTCCACCTCTTCATCCCCGCCGATTCGCAAGCTCACACGGCGGTCCTTGTACGGCCCCGAGAGTTCCACCCAGGTGCGCGAACCCGCTTCATATCGCGTGCCGCGGTCCACCGTGTAATCCAGGTCGGTCATGTTGTCGCCCGCGCCCGCCACGGAGAGGACATCTCCCGTGCGCGCGTCGGTGACTTTCAGGTTCGCCAGATCCTCCACCGGCCGTATGGGCGTGGGGATCGGCTTCGGGTCTTTCTTAAACAGGTTCATCAGAACGATTACCAGGAGCACTCCCAGAATGGCAACGAGGGTAAACGTGATCATGAGTTCATCCAGGGTTGGCGCCGGTTTGAGTTACGCCCCGGCCTTTTGATCGGCCTTGACGTCGATGGTCACCTGCCCGCCGGGTCCGGCCAGTTCCTTCGGGATATAAGGAGGCGGCGGCTGGTTCGCCTTCTGGCGCTCGGCCTTCAGCGCGGCCAGTTCGGAATCCACGCCGTGCGTGCCGAGTTGCGCGAATTCCTTCTCCAGATCGTTGTCCGTGCCGGCGTTGGCCAACTGGTCGAAAGCCTTGGCGGTGGCTTCTTCCTTGGATACCGTCTGTTCGAAGCGGTTCAACTGGGCGAAAGCGTTGTCGGCGCTGCCCACGCCGGCCATCGCCTAGCTCACCTTGCGC
>JBEKDV010000439.1:0-6567 GCA_050014175.1 Candidatus Solibacter sp.
ACTCGGCTGGTGCACAATGCGGAGCCTCGTGCCACTCCTCCTTCTCGTGTGTCTCCCGCTGCGGGCGCAGAGTCCGGCGTTCCAGGAGCGCGCGCGGTTTGTGATCGACGCCTACGCGCACCCGAAGACCGCCGGCCCGCTGGGGTATCTGAATATCGCGGCGAAACTCAAGCTGCATGAAGATGCCGCGCTGTGCTCGCGCCGCCTGGAAGAACTGCTGGCGGAGGGTCCGACGGGCGACATGTTCTGGATGTTCCCGATCACGGCGGTGGCGTATTTGGACCAGGGCCAACTCTCCGGTTCCGCCCGCGAGGCGCTGCGCCGCTCGTTCAAAACCTACATGCCCTACCGGGGCGACACGGAGAACCACTGGCTGCTGTATTACACGTCGCTCTACCTGATGGCGCAACTGTGGCCGGACCAGGATGGCGACCAATGGTACACCGGCAAATCGTCCGCCGAAAACATGCGCGAAGCGGCGGGGTGGATCGAATCGTGGGTGCGGCTGACCACCACGCGCGGGCAGGGCGAGTACGACAGCCCGCACTATATGGGCCTGTTCTTCCTTTCCATGTCCTATCTGGCGGAGTGGGCCAAGGATCCGGCGATGAAGCAGCGCGCCACCATGATGCTGGATTACCTGACGGCCGACTATGCGGCGGAGAACCTGGACGGCATTTTTGTGGGCGCGCACGCGCGGGTGTACGACCGTCCGGCGGTGGAAAAATGGTTGAACGTTTCCAGCGATTTCGGCTGGGTGCTGTTCGGACTCGGGCGTCCCACGGAGCCGCCGGGCAACTACGTGCTCTGCTTTCTGCTGGGACACGCCTACGAGCCGCCGGAGATTCTGCAACGGATCGCCACCGACCGGGAGCACCCGTACACCCACTACGAACGCAAGCGGACGCGCAACCGCTGGCGGTTTTTCGACGAGCTGCACGGGCCGGTGTATAAGACCACTTACGTGCGGCGCGAGTACGCGGTGGGTTCCGACCAGGGCGGCACGCTGCAACCCATCCAGGAACACTCGTGGGATGTGACCTGGAGCGTGCCCGACCCGCGGGGCGTGCACAACACGTTTTTCACCGTGCATCCCTATTCGTCGCTGCGGGAATTGCAGACTTACTTCACGTTTCCACCGGATCAGGGACTGGCCGACGTGGTGAGTTCCAAGAAGAGTTACGATTCGCCCGACAAGCTGGTGGGCGGCTCGCCCTACGAGCAGATCTTCCAGGACGAGGATTCGGTGATCGTGCTGTACGACATCCCGGCGGAGACGCGTTTTCCGCACATCAACGGATTCTTCTCCAAGGACCTGGCGGAAGTCCGCGAGGACCCATCGGGGTGGATTTTCGCACGCGGCGGCGACGCCTTGATCGCCTGCCGTCCGCTCCAACCGTACACCTGGAAGCCGATCGAGGGAGGCGGCCGGCGGCTATTCAGTCCCTACCTGAAGAACGGGATGGTGGTGCAGGTGGCGGCGCGATCGGAATATCAGGATATGGACGCGTTCCGCCGGGCGATTCTGGCGCTGCCCCTCGCGGTGCAACTGACTCCGACGCCGAGCGTGCGTTTCCGCTCGTTGCGCGGCAGGATGCTGGAGTTCACCTACGGGCAGACGCCGCGGGTGGAGGGCGCCGCGCTCGATTACGCGCACTGGCCGTTATTTGGCGGGCCGTACGTAGAAGCGGCGGTGGACTCGGAGCAACTGATACTGAAGTACGGCAAAATGCGCCGCACGCTGGATTTCCGGCGGCTCACGGTGAGCGAGCAGTGACGGAGCGGCGCGGTTCCGCGAAGTACGCGAAGGGGCTGGTTGCATAACGCATTGGGAGAAGGTACATTAAAGGAGTTGGCCCTTCACCGTGTGCGCCCGTAGCTCAGCTGGATAGAGCGTCTGGCTACGAACCAGAAGGTCGGCAGTTCGACTCTGTCCGGGCGCACCACATTCTAAAGTACTTACCCTTCAGTTGACCCTCTCCGCTACCGGTTTGACAGCCAATTTGACAGCCATAGGATTCAGAATGGCGTCGGTTTGGCGCGCGGTTTCCCGTTGCATTTCTTTGAGGACGTGCCGGGCAGGTGACGCGTGACCCCCACGCGGACACGAGCCCAACCGCTAGCTTCGCGAGTGATAAAGAACTTCGATAAACGACTGCTCGGAGAACTGATTCCCCGGCGAAGTGGTTGGCGTCAAGTCCTCGCTGCACCTAACTGTGAGTTTCGTGCCGGCCAACTGGTAGTTTTCCGGGTAGAGCTCGATGGCTCCGCAACGCACTCTCAAGCTGGCTGGTATCGGCTGCTTCTGGAGGATAACGACCCAATGATCCTGACTCCCCGAATACCTTCCTTCGTTCTGATGCCCGCCGAACAACTCTCGGATTTGTGTTCTGTAAAAACCTTCAACTTGCGTTTGGAGGGAATCAACATCGGTCCGCAGTTTTTGCACTTGTGCGACGACCCGTCGAGCGCTATCTAGGTCCTTCTCCACTCCCTTTGATGTTTCGATGATGGATCGGGCGTGTTCCTCGGCGCTTCCAATTTGGCTGATCGCCGCTTTTGCTCGGCCATCGATTTGTTCCGTGCGGGATTCGATGTTCTTCCTAAAATCCGATATAGAAGTGAAGCCCCAAAAGCCAAGACTCAAGGCCAAGATTGCAAGCGCGGCGGCGACTGCTCCACCGGCGAGCTTTCCCCACTTAAGGAGGCGGTCTGTAACTGCTTCTCCGATGTCGTACTCTAGGAGTTTTCGTTCTCGGGAGTCTTTCGACACGAGCGGTGTCGTGCCCAACTTCGCGCCGCACATCCCGCAGAACTCAAATCCAGATGGAACCGCCTCACCGCATTGACTGCAGCGCTTGTTCTGCAACAACTCGTCCGGCATCAGTGCTTTTCGCCCCATTGCGATGTTAGCGCAAACCTATGACCAGCGCGGACAATCATGCTCACTGAATGCTGCGCGGCATGATGTCCAACCCGCTCGTTTTCTTCGGCGCGCCGAACACGGCATCTGTCTGGCGCGCGGTTTCCCGGTGCATTTCTTTGAGGACGTGCGCGTACGTGTTCATGGTCAGGGTGATTGAAGAGTGGCCCAAAAGCTCCATGATGTACCGCGCATCAACCCCCTGGGCGAGCAGCAGTGTTGCGGCGCTGTGGCGCAAATCATGGAAGCGCAGGCGGGGAAGCAGTTTGCGTTTCTTTTTCGGGTCCGGCTCAGGGTCGTTTGGGTCCGGGGTGCTCATGATCGCGTAGAAGGACCGCAGCATATTGCGCGGGTCCAACATCGTCCCGGTCGTCGTGGTGAACACCATGCCCGTATCGTGCCAGTGCTCGCCGCACAGGCTGCGCTCTACTGCCTGCCGGGTGCGATGGGCGCGCAGCACCGAAACTGACACCTCGGGGAGCGCGATCATGCGGCGGCTGCGATCTGTCTTCGGTGCGATCAATTCAAGCCGGCCTCGCGCCTCGCCTGGCCTCTTGATCCTTTGCAGCGCGTACGAAACGTGAAGCTCGGCGGCTTCGAGGTCAACATCCTGCCAACGTAGCCCGAGCGCCTCGCCTTCCCGGAGGCCGAGCGCCAGGGCGACCGAGAACAATGCTTCCAAGCGATGCCCTTGGACGAGAGCCAGAAAACGCTGTGCTTCTTCCTTGGTGAAGGACTGCGGCACGGGCTTTTCCAGACGTGGGGGCTTCGCGAGCGCGGCGGCGTTCCTGGCAATCAGTCCATCCCCCATCGCGACGTTGAGCGCCGCGCGGAGCGTGGCTCGATAATGGCGGACTGATTTCGGCCCATATCCGGCCTCGGATTTCTCTCGCATGAATTCCCGGACATCCTGGGGTTGGAGCTTCGTCAGTGGTTTGTTCTCGAAGGCTGGCATCAAGTGGATTCGTACATGGGTCTCGTAGTCTTCGTAGGATTTCGGCCTCGTGGCCGGCGGCTCCTGCTGTTTTAGCCACTGCTTGAGCCAAGTTCCGACGGTGAGGCGGTAGGACTCCACCGGCAAGCCGAGCTGCTGGGAACGCAGCGCCCGCATCAGTTCTTCCTGGACTTCCTTGCGGGTCGCACCATAGATCGACTTGCGGCGCCGCTTCCCGTTCTTGTATCCGTCGGAGACCACGGACACCCATCGCCCGTCCTCTCGCTGGTAGATCGAGCCTTCATTCTTGCCGCGTCTGCTCATTCTAAGCCTTCCTTTCCCGGCCGATTGTCCTGTCCGCCCGCCCTCTGGCTTGTTCGTCCTGGGCGCCCGCTGCGTTTCTTCCGCCTTGAACTCTTGTATTGCTGAAGACCGAATTTCATCGCATCCGCAAAGATGAGAATCTGCTCGCGTGGCATGATCTCAATGTAGTTCTCCCAAAGCGTCATCCAACCGAGTTCTTCGGTGAGTTCCTCATCGTCGAGGTTTATGATTATCTCCTTGCCGGTGGTCTCCTCCCGGTAGTGCTCGAACGCTGAAGTGAAGAGATCCTGAACCGAAAGCCCTCTTTTGAGGCACTCGGCTTCAACTTGCCTGCGAACCGCTCCAGTGACCCGAAATCCGATCTGAGTTTTCTTGTTCGCCATGACCTCAACAAACCTCCTCTTGACAAGTGTTTGCAAATGGCATATGTTTACATCGATGTACGATTTGTTAGCATCTGACAAATGATAACACACAATGGACACAAAGAGACCCTATGGAAAAACTTCTGCTCAAACCGTCCGAAGTGAGCGACCTGACCGGGATGGGGAAATCAAAAACGTATTCCCTGATCGCCGCCGGCACTATTCCGTCCGTGCGGATCGGGAAGAGCGTTCGGGTTCCAGCAGACCGACTCCGGCGCTGGATCGAAGAATTGCACGTAAATGAGCAAACACCAGCCACAAAAGGCTGAAGAAAGCGCGGATCCGTCAGAAATTGCTCAGTTTTTTGACCGTTCTCAGAGGGAGATTGAACGCTCAAGAACACCGAGAAAGAGAACTGGTACCGGACTGGCGCCGTCGCGAAGACGCTGGGGACCTCGCCCCACAAAATCAGAGAACTGGCCCGGGCCGGACTGATCGAGTCCGAAGTGAGGAATGGGTATCGGTACATACCGGGGCGCGAGGTTGAGCGGCTACAGAATGAGGGTCTGCCAGCGATGCCGGCGAACCCCCCGGTTGACGATCCCGACGAGAACGATAGCCAGGACGCAGACCGGCAACAAAGGCCAGACGGCCGCCCGGCCGCCCGCAGTCGTCTCACCCAGGATCTATATGCCGAACCCTCCCGGCAACTCGCCAAAAGCAAGGAAAAGGTCATCCGGCTGGAGCACACCGTCGAGGCGAAAAAGCTCCAGCAACAGAGCCGAGAAATCGACCGAGCCGCCCAGGAAGAGCAGACGCGTGCGCGCGAGCGGCAAATGACCCAGGAATGGCGTGATGGGCATGTGCGCCTGGTGGTTGAAAAGGTACCGGCTGGCCTATGCGTAGATGTCTGTGCCAAGGTTGAGGACCTCCTAAACAGTGTGCCGCCGCGTAGCAACGTCACGGCCAAAGTAGCCGAACTTATCGACAACGCGCTGCGTCCATTGAGGCGGCGCCAGGAACAGAACCGGGCAATCGAAGAAGCTCTCCGACGACGCCTAGACCGTGACGCCCAGGCAAACCACCGGCTGAAAGAGGGGGCTCGATCCAAGGCGGAGAACGCCGTCTACCGTCTACCAGAGCGCGCCAGCTACCAGGATATGTACGCCGCCGCGAACGCTGCCATTGATGAGATCAATGCGGTTTGCGAGCACCGCAGGAGGATCACGCGCGAGTTGCAGGCGCTACCCCTTCCGTATGGTGCAACCGCAGCAGAGTGCGAACAGGCGCAAGACGTGGCACGAGCAGCGCTCGCGGATTCCGAAGCCGTGCCCGTGGGCGCCCCCGACCGCCAGTTGCGGCGTGTGCATGAAAACGCCATCGCCCAAATCGTGGAGCAGGTCAACCGAAGGCGGGCGCAGGAGGAGCACAAACGGCAATTGGAGAACCACCAACGTCTGATAGACCAAACGGTGTTGCTGATGTCTATGCCGTACGAGGCCACTGCCGCCGAACTCGATCAAGCAAATCAGATCGTCCGAAGCGCGCTCGCACAGCTACCACCTACAGCCAATCAGGCCGCACTGTGGGCGGAGAAGGACAAAGTGTTAGCCCCGCTCAAATCCGCGATTCAACAGCGGAAGGAAGACGCGCGGCAGAAGGAAGCCGAGGAACGGGCGCGGGAGCGGGACCGACAGGCGCGGGAATGGGACCGACAACGAGCCGAACGGCGGGCCGACTCCTTTCTCTACTACGTGGAAACGGGCCTTCGAGAGCTGGAAAAGAAAGGCGACATCGAATTTGACGACTGCGTCGACCTGGGGCGTCTGCGAGACAAGCTGAAGCAAAGGATCCGACCGATATTGGTACAGCAGCTTTGTGATAAGCCCACGCTGTCGGACGCTGAAATCAGAACGCGCATTGAGGAATTGGTTGATGAACACTTCGAAGAGTTCTGCGAAGAAGACTGAACCGAATCGAGCGGCGATACCCTCCGCGGTTGTCTCGGTCATGGAGCAGCT
>JBEKDV010000440.1:0-6559 GCA_050014175.1 Candidatus Solibacter sp.
CTGATCCAGGGCACGCTTCCGCGCCCCGCGGACCTGGAAGTTTACCTCGGCGACACGGGGATTTACTACCGCCAGGTGAACGCACCGGAGGCCGAAGCCGCAGTAACGGCCGGTACGGCGCCAGCCGAGCCGGCGCCGGGCACGCTGTTGTACACGTTCTGAACCTGAGGTGCCCGGCGGGCCGGGGCACGCCGTTGCGGGCCTGGTGCAGTGAGTCACCGTGGGGCAAGGCTACCGAATTCGGCACCCCCCAACAAGGTAATCAGTTCTTCGAAGTGTTCGGGCCGGGCAACATTGTCTCGAACCCTGACCGGCCGTTCGAGCGGTTCAGCGATTATGAGGAACTACTGGTCCGCTTAATGGCAACGGACCGCGACAAGTATCAGAAAATGCACAAGGGGACGCCTCTTGGATTCATGTCATGGCTGGCCTTCGATCTTCGGAATTATGAAAAGGCGTTGTTTTACATGGATGCCGGTATCTCAGAGGATGTCAAGAACTTCCCCGACAACTGGATCGCTGGCCTGCCCCAAGTGCGTTGAACGGGCGGAGGAAGCCGCCGCATACGTTGACACGTTGCGGGCGGCGATCATCGCCGGGAATTTCGATTTGGAATGAGCGTTTGGCGACCCACGCAAACGTTCCAGCACTACCGGCAGTTGGGTGGACGGACGGTGAGCGGAAAGCGTGGCAGCCCGCCAGACCGCTTGCGCGGCCTCATCAGCCAACTATTGACCTTCGGGCCGGGCTGGGCGCTTCCGATTTTGGCGGTTTCCTCTGAGCAGCAGTCGCCAGACGGCGGGCCTGATCCGTCACGCAAACCAAAAACATCGGTTGCCGTGCGTCCTTCAGCAAATCGATGATGCGCTCCGGTGCGTCCTCCAGATAAATCGATTTCCCGTCGGTCAACAGGTGTATTTCCGAATCGGGCGCCACTACCTCGCTCAGCCGCTTCCGCAGCTCCTTTTCTAAGAAGCGCAGCACGCGGCGAATGTTTTGCAGCGAAAAGCCTTTCCGCCGCAACTCGGCGATCACCGAAACCTCGATCACCTGGTTCGGCTGGTATAGGCGCTTATGATTGTCCTGGTCGGGCGAGACGACTCTGCGTTCATCCCACCACTGCAACTGACGAAGGCTAACGCGGGCAATCCGCGCGACCTCGGCACTGGTGTAGGCCTGGGTTTCGGGAGGCACAAGGGAGGGTTCTCTGGTTCTGAACATTTTCAAAACACTTTCAATAGGGGGTGTTTGACGGACTCTGATTGTACCTTGAATCTCGGGCGATCTGATTTCCTCAAGGTCCCTACGCCGGCTAAATCGCCCGGCAGGATGTTGCGCCGCCGAGCCCCGGCCCTCCGGCCGACGAAATGGTCGCGGCTGCCCAAGTGTCGCGGCGCCGACGTTGGGGGGAGGGCCAGACGGTGAGCGGAAAGGGTGGCGGCATATCGAGAACCGGGCTTCAAATTGACCGCCGGTCGCGCCTCGTGTTCGGCCTCAAGGAGCTGGATGCAACGATGCTGCGGACTAAAGACAGCCCGACCGGCATCTACCCACTTCCCTTTCAATAGGTCCTCGGCAATCTACGCCACGCCCAGAGCCTTAGCCGCTTTGCGCACGTCGGCCGACTCTACGGCAATGAGTGCGCCGAAGCGGCCCGCGCCGGCGCAGAGGGCATGCAGCGAGGTTACGTTGATGCCCGCTTCCGCCAGTTTGCACATCAATTCGGCCACTGCGCCGGGACGGTCTTCGCCGTTTACCAGAAACGCCCTCTGCTTCTTACCCAGGGTGAGACCGGCTTTCTTGCCTACGGCACCGACTCCCGGCGTCTTCTCATCCAGAACAAAGATCATTTCGGCGCTCCGGGCCGTTTTCCGGTAGCCCAGGCAGCCCATCAGGTTCATTCCTGCGTCTTTGAAAGCCGTCAAGACCCGAGCGGCTTCCCCGGCCTTGTGAGGTATCGCTGCTACGGAATACACAACTCGTGAGATCTCGTCAGCCATGGTCGTTCTCCTTCCACTAGATTACGCCAAGACAAGAAGCAGGGCATATTTTTTGTTTCAATCCCGGTCCATCAGGCGCGCGGCGGCCTTGTTCACCTGGCGTTCAGCAGGACGTCGGGACAGGCCAGCAGGCGGAAAGTGGAGCATTATCTGGTGATATCGGTAGCCGCACGGCGGTGCGCGCTGTTTGCGAGTAGGCCGTCAACCGTCCGGAGGCGGAAGATTGGTAAACGCTGGGCGACTACACGCGGGGAATCAGTCCGCTCGGGCGGGCCGGAGCATGACGTCCGGGGCAGCCGATCCGGGCGTTGCGACTTGCGACGCTCTGGAAATGTTTGTCGGTCGCGGTCAACGGTTATTGCCGCAGCCGGGGCCAACAACGGCGCTTGCCGCCGCAATGAGGATAGGTAGCGGGCGGTGAAGGCAATGCGGCGCTCTTATCGTTCGGCCCGGCGTTCGGCCCGGCCATCATCCGCCTTTATCGCCCAAAGCATGACCACGACCCAGCCGATCACAGTCCACCCGAGAAGCAGGTTTAGCCAGGTGATGGCACCGGCCTTCTGTTTCCGGCGACCGGCAATCGAGGGGAGAAGGTAGACGGCCAAGACCATTATCCCGACCGCGATAACAAGCAAGACGCTGGCCGCCGTCGGGTTGCGTTCGAGATAGCCGTCTGGAACCCCCTGAATCTGCATTGCTCAGTTTTCAATTGGAGGCGGACTCCGGCCACCTCAGGCCGGAACGATCAGAACGTGAAGCCGAACCGGGCGACCAGGGTTCGCGGCTGCAAAAAGTGGGTGCCGCTGAAGGTCGACAAAAAGTTATACAGCGCGACCTTGTTGGTCAGGTTGGCGACCTCGAAAGACCCGGTAAACTTTTCGTGCCTCTCCGTGTGGAACAGGTTGTCGCTGCCGACGCCCAGGTTGAAGACGTTGCGCGGCTTGACGCGATCGGGATTGTGGTCGTCGTTCTCCTGGCCGGCTTGCGGCAAAGTGATTAATTTCGACGTCACCGTGCCATTGCACGAAGTGATGGGATTGCTGTACGTGGCGAACACATTGCCGCAGGCCAGACCGATGGAGGTCTGTTGCGCGGCCGTCAGGGCCAGTGCGGCGGTGGAATCCGGCACACCGCTCACCACGAGACCGCTATCGTAACGCCAGGTGAGCGAAACCCATTCGTAGGTCTTGCGCTGATATCGGAAGACCCCGGTGGATTGGAATGCCTGGTCGTGGTCGATGCGGAACACGCCGCCAGCCAGCGGTGCTCCCTGGGAGATCAGCCCTCCCACCTCGGGCGGAAAATACCGCGCGCGCGTGTGGCCGAAGGTCCAGTAGGCCTGGAAGCCGTGCATGTTGGTGGTACTCAGCCGGCCGGTGACGCCATCGAGCTTGGAGTTGTGCCAGGAAATCGGGAACGTCAGGGTGGTGTTGAGCAGCGTGCTGAAGTCGTACGAGCTGTGGGTGAACTTCCAGAAGTAATCGGCGTCGAGAAGCAGGTACCTGCCGATGGACTGCTGCAAACCCGTGTTGAACTGGTTACGTTGGCCTGGCTGGATGGCCACCGAATTGGCGCCGAAGACGTTATGGTCCAGCCCGCCGACGCCGGTGGCGTTAGAGAGAAGCAGGTTCTCGTTGAACGGGGTTTCGAAGGTCCTGGCGTAGGCTACGCGCAATACTGTTCCCGTCTTCTTGATGTTATAGGCAATGCCGGCGCGCGGATCGAAGCCGTTGGCGGACACCAGGCCGTCGTAGTGCTCCCCGCGAAAGCCGATTTTGAACAGGAAGTTGCCCGCCTTGATTGCGTCCTGCACATAGAACGCGACCTGGTTGATGTTGTGGGCCGCGTGGAATGAGAACAAGCTTCCGCCGCGCGTGAGGTCGAATGGAATCAGACCCAAAGACACATTGGGGTTGGCCACGAATCCGGCGCTCGCGCATCTGGTGGGATCGATGAGGTTTCCCGGGCCTGCCGCATCGCCGTTGTTGTCCAGGCAGACCGGGTTGAACGACGGGTCGGTAATGCCGAAACCGAAGTTCTCCAACAGCCTGGTCTGCTTCATGTCGATGCCGATCTTCAGATCGTGCGGGCCGGATGAGAGGGAAAGATCGCTCTTGACGCCCCAGTTCAGGAGCTGACGCGCCTGACTCTGCGTCGAGGGAGTGTCGGCGAAGGGATCGCGGCTGGCATAGTAATTGAATTGGTCCTTGCGGATGTACGGATTGATGGTCAACAAGGTATGAGAGTTGAAGGTGTGCTGGAAACCGGGAGCCAGGCTCCAGGTCAACACGCGCTGGTGCTGATCCTGGCCGAGCGTGTCGTAGGTATTGGGAATCTGGATCCAGTTGCGGGCCGCGAACAGATTCAGGTGAAATACGTTCTGCCCGTTGGGCTGATAATCGAAGCGGTCGAAGATGGTTTCGCTGTTGCCTATGTCGTGGAAGGGTGTGAACTCCGGGGTGTCCAGGAAGCGGCCGCTGCGCACGCCTTCCAGCGCCAGGAAGTTGCCGATCTTGGCATTTCCGAAGCCGAGTCCCACCGATCCGCCAGGGGTGCCGAACGAGCCGTAGGTGGCGTCGACATTGCCAAACAGCCGCGGCGTGCCCAGGCCGGAGCGCGTGGTGATGTTGGCGACCAGGCTGCTCTTGTCGCCAAATTCGGCATCCGGCGTGCCGGTTACCACCTCCATGCTCTGAATGGCGCTGGTGGGAAGCTGGGTGGAAAAAACTTTGCTCTGCTGGTCGCTAATCGGCTGGCCGTCGATTACAAAGGTGCTCTGCGCGTGATCGCCCAGGGGATGGAAGAGACCGTTGCCATCGGCCGCAACGCCACCGGTGCTATACGTGATTGCCTGGCTCAAGCCGCCGGCGGGATCGACCGAGGGTAGCTTCATGATCAGCGACCGGTCGGCATCTATGTGAGCGGAGGGATCCACCTCGATGAGGTCCCCCGAGCCCTCCACCGTGACACTGGTCTGGGCTCCGGCCAGGGCCAGTTTGGCTTTGAACTGGATGGGGATGGCGCTGCGGATGTTCACATCCTGCGCGAAGACCGCAAAGCCGGATGCCGTGACTTCCAGGTGATATGGATTCGGCGGAATATTCCTGAATCGGAACGTGCCGTCGGCGCCAGCGACCGTGGCCTGTTTGTAGCCGGTGACCGCATTATGGATGGTCACCGTGGCATTGGCGACGGCCGCGCCGGAAGGATCGACCACGCTTCCTTCAATGGTGCCTGCGTTTCCGAGCGACTGGCCGAACACAGGGTGGACAACGACTGCAAAGAGGAGGAGTAGCGCACCCAGAGCGAGGGTCATCTTCATATTACCCAGTATTGGGAGTCAAAGACGCCAAGCCTAGTCTTATCTCACCACCGGACGGGATCAGCCATGAGCGGGCTGGAAACTACCGTGAGCGGGCACATCGCCGGCGGATCAACTCACCACTGGAGGATCTGCCGGATCTTATGGGCCTGGCGCTAGCTGACCACTATCTGAAGGGAGTTACTGAGAGTAATGTACCAGCGCTGGCTGCTGAGCGCCGAAAGCTTGCGGACGTGATTCACATTCACGATGGCGTTGCGGTGCACCCGCTGGAACTGAGGCCCGCCCAGGCGATCCTCGATGGCCCTCAGCGACTGCGTAGCGAACAGGCGCTGTTTGGCGGTGATGATCCAGACCAGTTCCCGCTCGGCTTGAAAGGCGAGCACCTCATCGGCATCCAGCAGTACATAGTCGGATCCGCTGCGGCCGACGACCTTGCGGATCCTGGTGGGATGCTCCGGAGTGGCAATAGAGGCGATGCCGGCGACCTGGTTGGCAATCTCGGCAGGCCGGTTCACCATACTCGCGGCGCGCTCTACGGCCTTCTGCAAGCGCGCTTCGGTGACCGGCTTGAGCAGGTAGTCGACGGCTCCGGCCTCGAAAGCCTGAACGGCATGCTGGTCGAAGGCGGTCACGATCACGATGACCGGCAAAGGGGGCTCCACGAGGCCCCTGACCACTTCAAACCCACTCATCACCGGCATCTGGAGGTCGAGAAAGACCAAGTCGGGCTTGAGTGTGGCGATCTGCTGAAGGGCTTCTCTACCGTTGGCAGCTTCGCCGACGATTTCGATCCCGGGGATTAACTCCAAGCCCTCGCGCAGGACCCGGCGCGCTACGGGCTCGTCGTCCACAATCAGAGTCGTAATCAGCCGATGGCCCATCTCTGTCAGGTCTACGTCATCCGGCGGGGGATTGACAGTACTAAATCACGAGCGTCCCACATCGCTCCATGAGCGGGCAAGTTTTGGGGGCAGACGGGCGGGCTAGGGTGCCTGGCGCGGCGTCGCCTGAAACGCTATGGCTGGATGAGGCCGGCCTCAACGTCCTCTGGCGGCGTTCACCTCGTCCTGGGCAGCGACGATGCTCTCGGTGCAGGAGTCATGGTGGTTCCGGCAGCTTGCCACACTGCGCATACACCCGCAATGGCAACGCCGAACGTTGAGCTTCTTAAGCACCGCCTCGGCCTGTGCCGGCGACAGGCGCTCCATGTCCACGCCCGGGAGCGTGGTGTAAA
>JBEKDV010000441.1:0-6520 GCA_050014175.1 Candidatus Solibacter sp.
CCCAGGGAGCGCGACTCCCCCAGAACATCGAATCCACTGTAAGCCCGCTTCCCAGGAGGCCCTCTCAAAACAGGACATTTCTACTTTGCTGGGAATAGGACATTTCTACTTTGCCTTGACATAGAGAATACTCACAGTTGACAAGCGGCCCGCGGAAACATACAATGCCTTCACCACACGAAAAACTCTGCTGCACTCAGAGCTATGGATACTGTCAACTCGGGAACTGGGCCCAGGCCGACGCCCGTTCCAACGAAAACTTCCGCCCTCGCCGGCGCGCCTTCCTCCGACGCCGGACTCCTCACGAGCTCCCGGACGCCGCCGGCTCAGACCACCGTGGCAGCGGACATACGCAAGTCGCGGCGCCGGATCGTCTGGACGGCGATCTCGGCGTTCCTGATCACGAATTTTCTGATGTTCCTGCGCTTCTTTTTCCCCCGCACGCTGTTGGAACCGAGCACCAAGTTCCGCATCGGCTATCCGTCCGATTTCGGCCCCGGCGTGGATGAACGCTTCAAACAGTCCCACCGGATCTGGGTAGTTCGCCGGCCGGACCGGCTGTTCGTGGTGTTTGGCAAGTGCACCCATCTGGGCTGCACGCCGAACTGGATCGAAAGCGAGAACAAGTTCAAGTGCCCGTGCCATGGAAGCGGGTACGACATGGAGGGCAGGAATTTCGAGGGGCCGGCGCCGCGTCCCATGGACCGCGCCTTTATCGAGCTGGATGCTGAAGGTCAGATTGTAGTCGATACGAGCCGGTTGTCAACATGTCCCCCCGGGGGGGAGTGTCAGTTTGAAACCAATCCGAATTCGTACCTGATCGTGTCGTAGCCGGTTGAATTACGGCTGGCGCACCGGACGTGTCTTGGATTGAGGGCTAGCGGAGGGGGACCTTGTCATGTCGTCGTCGAAGCCCACGGGCGAGCCGAAGTCTACTACCTTGCTGAAGACGGCGAAGGAAGCTCTTCAGGGGCTGCGGGAGGACATCAAGGATCCGCAGCGGACGCAAATCTGGAAGTCGATTTTCCGCGTCAAGCACGAGCGCAGCGACCCCCGCACGCGGTCGTTGGGCGTACTGGGGAACGTCTTCCTCCACCTCCATCCGGGCCGCATCAATCGCGATGCCGTGCGCTACAGCTACACCTGGGGCATGGGCGGCATCACCTTCTACCTGTACCTGGTGCTGACCTTCACCGGGGTGCTGCTCATGTTCTATTACCATCCCACCAAGCTGCAAGCGTTCCGCGACATTCTCTACCTCGAGCACGACGTGCCCTTCGGCAAACTGAGCCGCAACATGCACCGCTGGGCTGCCCACCTGATGATCATCACGCTGTGGCTGCATATGTTCCGCGTAGTGCTGACCGGATCGTATCGCCGGCCGCGCGAGTTCAACTGGTGCGTCGGCGTGATCCTGCTGGTCTTGACGCTGTTGCTCTCCTTCACCGGATACCTGCTGCCGGACGATCAGCTCGGCTTCTGGGCGGTTACGGTGGGCACCAACATGGCCCGCGCCACACCCTTGCTCGGCAACGAGGGACCGTTCGGACCGGCGCTTGGGATGACGCCGTATAACGACGTGCGTTTCGCCTTGCTGGGCGGCTCGATCGTGGATGCCAATGCGCTGCTCCGGGCCTACATCTGGCACTGCATCGCGATTCCCGTGCTGGCCTCGGTCTTCATGATCGTGCACTTCTGGCGGGTGCGCAAAGACGGCGGTATCTCCGGCCCGTCGCCGGCGATGCTGGAGTCGGAGATAAAACCTCCGGCCAAGGGGCGGTGATCTTATGGATTGGGCGCAGATTTGGAAAATTCTTTCGGTGCCGGACAACGTGCCCATCACGTTGTTGGCCATCCTGGTGCCGTTCTACACCTGGTACGGGCTGCGCCAGGCGATCGCCACGGATAAGCTGATCGGCCGCCTGCAGCGCGACCCGGCCATGGCCAAGACGCATCATCGCAAGATCCATCCCTATCTGCCGGAGTGGGCGCGGGAAGTGCCGGTCTGGCCGTATCTGCTGAAGATCGAATTTCTCGCCGCCATCATCGTCACCCTGATCCTGATGATCTGGTCCATCACGTTGAACGCTCCGCTGGAAGAACCGGCCAACCCGAATTTCACCATGAACCCGTCCAAAGCGCCCTGGTACTTCGTGGGGTTGCAGGAGATGCTGGTGTACTTCGACCCCTGGTTCGCGGGCGTGGTCCTGCCCTCTCTGATTGTCGTCGGCCTGATGGTTTTTCCCTACGTGGACACGAATCCTCTGGGCTTGGGCTACTACACCATCAAGCAGCGCGTAGTTCCGCTGGTCAGCTTCGGTGTCGGATTCTTCCTCTGGCTGCTGTTGATCTTCATCGGCACGTTCGTGCGCGGGCCCGGCTGGATGTGGTTTTGGCCGGGTCAGCGCTGGGATCACACCCGGGTCATATACGAGGTGAACCGGAATCTGCCCGACGTGTTCGGGATCCATAACCTGTGGTTGGCGGGAATCCTGGGGGTAATCGCGGTGGCGGGGTTCTACGCCGGGACCGGGTGGGCCATTCACAAGTGGCTGACCAGGCCCGGCCTGAACCGAACGCTTTACGAGCGGACCAGCCTGGTGCAGTACGCGACATTCCAGTTCTTCGCGATTACGGTATTGGCCGGGCTGCCGGCGAAGATGATCTTGCGGCTGGTATTCAGGGTGCATTACGTGCTGATCACGCCTTGGTTCAACATTTAGCGGCGCACATATGGCAGACGACGACAAACTGGAAGCAGCCGGGCCGGCGAAGACACCCGATCCGGTGGTCGACGGGTCGCTGAGCGGGCAGATCGTAGTCTTCTCGGTACTGCTGTTTTTCTCGCTGGTCTGGGCGCTGTTCGACGAAATCGGTTTCGAGCGGCCCTGGAAGCGATATCAGCAGCAGTTTACGAAACTCTATGCGGCGCATTTGAAAAAACTGCGTCCCCGCCAGGCAGCGGCGGAAAACGCCGTCTACGCCTCGCCCGAGTACAAGAGACTCGACCAGCAGATTCAGGCCGCCGAGCGGACCGCTGCCGCCCGCCTGGCCGCCATCGACAAAGAACTGGCGGAAATTCGCGGGCAGCTGGTGGCGATCAAAGATCCGTTCCAGGACGCCCGCGCAAAGATCGCCTCGCTGACATATGAGCTCGACCACGCCTCGAGTGAGAGGGGCAAGCAAAGTATCCGCCAGGACATCGATCAAACTCGCCGTGCGGCCATGAAGCTCGATCTGCCGGCCGGCGGCGGCAGGCAGGGAACCGTCCGCCAGGAGCTCAGTTTCGAGGCGGTCGACAAGCTCTTCATCAGCCTCAAGGCCCGCGAAGCGCAACTGACGGCGGAACAGAACAACCTGTCGAAAGAAGCGCGGGAACTGCGGCGGCAGCGCGCCGAGTACCAGGGCGACCACCTGGATGGGCTCACCCAGCAGCAAATCGACGGCCTGCTGCGCAAGACGCAGGCCTTCGTGGTGGAGATCAAGCAGATTCACGTCGAGGAAGCCGGCCTGGTGGAGCGTTGCGAGAGTTGCCACCTGGGCATACGCGAGCCGCTCGTGCTTACGGCGGCCGATATGGGCGGCCAGCGCCTCTTCATCAGCCACCCCAACAAGCCGCTGATGACCCTCCACGATGTGGAGCGTTTCGGCTGCACGCCCTGTCACAACGGCAACGGGCGCGCCACCTCGAGCGTAGAGAAGGCGCACGGCAACAACGAGCACTGGCTGTGGCCGATGTTCCCCGCCGCCAACACCGAAGCCGGCTGCGTTCAGTGCCACTCCGGTGACCGCGTGCTCGAGTTTGCCCCCGTTCTCACGCGCGGCCGGGACCTTTTCCAGGTAAGAGGCTGCATGGGCTGCCACCGCCACGAATCGTTCGACCGCGAGGCGGATGCGCTGACCACCACCACCAAAGAGATCCAGACCCTGGTTACGCGCCAGAAGGACGCACGCATCGAGGCGGACCGCGAGGTAAAGCTGGGCGACGCCGCCGACACCGACGAAAACGCGAAAAAGCACTTCGCCACCGCGGAATATCTGCGCATAGGCGCCAGTAACATCGAGGCCAAAGTCGCCGAACTGGAGTCGAAAGCCAAGTTCCTCATGCAGGACGTCAAGAAGGTCGGCCCCAATCTCAAAGACGTCCGGCTGAAACTGCGCAAGGAATGGATTCCGGTCTGGCTGAAAGATCCGCAGGCGTTTCGCCCGGGCACCAAGATGCCGTCCTTCCGCCTCTCCGGCGACGAAATCCGCGCTCTCTCCGCGTTCGTGTGGCAATCGGGATGGACCGGTCCGGCGGCGCCTCAGGAGAAGCCCGGCGATGCCGCGCGCGGCAAAGAGCTGTTTGAGACCCGCGGCTGTCTGGCCTGTCATTCGATGGGCGAGGGCGGCAGCCGGATGGGCGGAGATTTCGCCGCCAACCTCTCCCGGGTGGGCGAAAAGAACGGCTACGACTACGTGGTGCGTTGGGTCCACAACCCACGGCAGCGCACTCGCCCCTACTGCCCGCGCGAAGCCAAAGACCTGGGTCCGGAGGATTACGCCAAAAACGGACTGCCGTTCGTCTTCGACCTGGAACACTCGCAGTGTCCCAACGACGGCGCCGAGCTGCAGGTGCAGAACATGACGGTGATGCCCAGTCTGCGGCTCACCGCGGAGGAAGCGCGCGACATCGCTTCCTATCTCGTCTCGCGCCGGCACGCCGACGCGGACTATCCCGACGCGGCGTTCATGGACGATCCGCAACTGGCGCAGCGCGGGCGGCAGTTGGTGGCACGCTACGGCTGTGCCAGTTGCCACGAGATCCGCTCCCTCGAAGACGCGCCGCGGATCGGCACGGAGCTGACCAAGGAGGCCAGCAAGCCGATGGAGCAACTGGATTTCGGTCTGCTCGAGCACAAGGCGAAAGAGGAGGAGTGGTATACCCACAAGGGCTTCTTCGAGCACAAGCTGGAGAATCCCGCGGTGTACGACCAGGGGCGCCAGCGGGCTCCCGAAGATCAGTTGCGGATGCCCAAAATCAACCTCGCAACAGACGACATCCGGGCTCTGACCACGCTCCTGTTGGGCAGTGTGGACTCGCCGTTTTTCGGCGAGTTCGAGTCCATTCCCGCGAGCTTCCGCTATATCCCCACCGACCAGCAGCGCGATATCCAGGAGGGCTGGTGGCTGGTGAAGAAGTACAACTGCATGGGCTGCCACGAGCTTCAGGCCGGCCAGAAGTCGATCTTAAGCGGGTTGCCGCGCTACCAGGATCCGGACTGGAAGGAACAGATTCCGCCCGCATTGTTGCAGGAAGGCGCGCGGGTCGACCCCGCATGGCTGACGCGTTTTCTGGACAATCCTTCTCTGAACGCCAAGAAAGAAGGCAACGGCGTGCGCACCTACCTGCACGCGCGGATGCCCACTTTCAGCTTCTCGACGCACGAGATTCAGATACTGACCCGGTTCTTCATGGCGCGCGCGGCGCAGTCGGCGCCCTACATTGCGGAGCAGCTCGTGCCCCTGGGCGAAGAGGAACGTACGCTCGCCCGCGCGCTCTTCACTTCGACGGCGGCGCCCTGTCTGAAGTGCCACCTGGTGGGCGATGCCAACCGCGACCGTTTCGCCACGGCGCCTAGTTTCCTGGTCGCCAGGGAGAGGCTGAAGCCCACCTGGACGGCTCGCTGGATGCTGGATCCGCAGGCCATCTCACCCGGTACCGCCATGCCGTCGGGCCTCTTCCGCCGCGATGGCGCGCGCTGGGTCTTCGCCGGCCCGACGCCGGAGGCCTTCCAAAAATTCAAGGGAGATCACGTTCAGTTGTTGGTGCGCTACATGTTTCAGATTACGCCGGAAGAACAGCGTCGTTTAACCCAGATGCTGCCGGCGCGGGGCAAGTAGGACAAGGAGAGGGGAAAATGAAACGGAATTCGATTGTGGTATGCGGAGTGGCCGCGATGGCCTGGGCTTTAACCGGCTGCGGTGGCGGCAGCGAAACCAAGACCGCCGAGAAGCAGCCGGCGGCGGCCGAAGGAGGGGTCTATCAGCCCACCGGCGACGAGGGGACCATCACGGGAAAGGTGGCTTTCCCGGGGCAGGCCCCCAAAGTCAAAGCTATTCTCATGGACGCCGACTCGGTGTGCGCCGCCAAGCACAAAGAGCCGGTTTATCCCGAGACCGTGGTTGCCAACAAGAACGCCACACTGCGCAATGTTTTCGTCTACGTGAAGACCGGCCTCGAAGGCAAGACCTTCGCCGTACCGGCCGACCCGGTGACCATCGACCAGGATGGCTGCCAGTACAAGCCGCACGTGATGGGGATCCGTGCCAGGCAGAATCTCAAGGTCGTGACCAGCGACGACACCACCCATAACATCCACCCCATGCCCAAAGTGAATCGGGAGTGGAACGTGTCGCAGCCGCCCAAGGCCGACCCGATCATGCAGAGCTTCAGCCGGGCCGAGGTCAGCGTGCCGGTGAAGTGCAACCAGCACCCCTGGATGAAGGCTTTCATTCACGTGGTGGACAATCCCTTCTT
>JBEKDV010000442.1:0-6493 GCA_050014175.1 Candidatus Solibacter sp.
ATTGCGAGCGCCGTTACTGCCCGAAGCGCACGCGGCTGGAGTGCAACCGAAGACCGTTCGCTGGTCATACTCGTTGTCCTTCCTTCCGGACTTCACCAGCCGGGAATACCACCTTGGGATTCCTGGCCACAATAAAGCATAACTCCCAATTTGTATATATCGGAGCTGTTTCTCTCATTGGTTCCATCGCGAGCGATTCCAGCGGCCCACGAACGGGCCGGCTCCGGTAAGTGGGACAGAAGCGCCGAGACGAGTCTGCGGATTTGCCCCGATCAGGCTCATGCGCACGGTGTCGGCGGACGCGGCTTGGGGTGGTTGCCCCGCGGCCGGTGCGCTATTGGAAGGGAGGGAATCACGCAAATACGGGAGGGAAGGCGGCCGGCAGCGAGGACTGGCTGCCCGTTCGAAGGGTGAAGCGATCGGCGGCGTCTCAGCGCTCGCGCGAAGCCAGAAGCATGGCGAGCAAGGCCTCGGTGGCGCGATTGAACTTCTTGCGGCGGCGGTGCACGATGCCCACCGGGCGCACCAAACCGGGGGCATTCAGCCTGACTGCCACGAGCCGTCCCTGATCGATCTCGGCCTGCATGGTGCGGGCCGGCAGGATGCTGATTCCCTGCCCCAGGGCCACGGCTTCCTTGATCATCTGGATATTATCGAAGTGCATCACCAGGTTGACCTCGACGCCCTGCGCCCGCAGGAAACGATCCAACTCGCGGCGGATGCGCAAGTCCTCGTCGAAGCCGATGAAGGCGTGGCCGTTGAGGTCGGCCGTATACACCTCCGCGCGCGCCGCCAGCGGGTGGTTGGGCGGTACGGCGACGTGCATTTCCTCCTCCCGCCAGGGGATGGCGGCAATCTCGCGCGTGGATTCCGGATAGCTGACGAGGCCGAGGTCGGCGGCATCGTCGCGCAGGGCTGCGTAGATCTTGTCGGGGCGCATGTACTCGACGTGCAATTGCGCGGTGGGATATTTGGCGGCGAACCGGGTGCGAAGGCGGCTCATTTCGCTCAGACCCATGGAGTAGATGGACACCACCCGAACCGTGCCTTCGACGTCGCCCTTGAGCGATTCGAGCGAGAGGGAGAACTCTTCTTCGCGGCGCAGAACGTCGCGGCAGAAATCGCTGTAGATGCGGCCCGCCGGGGTGAGTTCGAGGGGGCGCTTGCCGCGGTCGAGCAAAATCACGCCGAGACGACGTTCCACCTCCTGCACGTGCTGGCTGGCCGCCGATTGGCTGACGCCACAGTGCTCGGCACCCCGGCTCATGCTCCTGGTAGCCGCTATCTCTCTGAAAAGCCTCTGTTCCCAGAACTCCACAGGGACAGGATAGCATAAGCGTTGCTAATTTTACATGTTTAATAATTTCCTATTGCCTAATACTAGAGCGGCTGATACACTAGCCTCAAGGCCACCGCCGTATTGGAAGACACCGCCACCGGACTACCCTCCTGAAAGCGGAGTATCGGAGACTGACACTATGAGCGAGAACAGTGTAAGCACCGGTCTACCAGCGGCGCGGGGACTGTACGATCCGCGCCATGAGCACGATGCCTGCGGAATCGGCTTCGTAGCCAACATCAAGGGGCAGAAATCGCACGATATTATCGTGAAGGGCATCCAGGTGCTCATCAACCTCACGCATCGCGGCGCCTGCGGCTGCGATCCGGAAACCGGCGATGGGGCGGGGGTGCTCATCCAGATCCCGCACAAGTTCTTCGCGCGGGAATGCGCCAAACTGGGTTTCACGCTGCCGCCGGCGGGGGAGTACGGCGTGGGCATGACGTTTCTTCCGGTGGAGCCGCACGCGCGGCTACGCACGGAGGGCATTGTGGAGCGCATCGTAGTGGAGGAAGGGTTGCGCGTGCTGGGTTGGCGCGATACGCCCATCAATGGCGCGGCCATCGGCCGCGTGGCGCGGAACTCGCAGCCCTACATCCAGCAGATCTTCGTGGCCCGCGGCAAGGGCATGACCGAGGACCAACTGGAGCGCAAGCTGTACCTGGTGCGCAAGCGGGCGGAGAACGAAATCGCCAAGAGCGACATCCCGGAGAAGAGCTTTTTCTACGTTCCGTCGCTTTCGGCGCGGACGATTATCTACAAGGGCCTGCTGCTGGCGCCGCAGATCGCCAACTTCTACCCCGAGCTGAAGGACCCCGAAGTGGTGAGCGCGCTGTGCCTGGTACACCAGCGCTTCAGCACCAACACGTTTCCCACATGGCAACTGGCCCACCCCTACCGCTACATCGCGCACAACGGCGAGATCAACACGGTGCGCGGCAACGTCAACTGGATGCACGCCAGGCAGAGCGTGCTGTCCTCGCCCTTGTTCGGCGACGACATGAAAAAGCTGTTCCCCATCATTCAGCCGGGAGGCAGCGATTCGGCGGCGTTCGATAACGCGCTGGAACTGCTGGTGCTGTCGGGCCGCGCGTTGCCGCACGCCATGGCGATGCTGATTCCCGAAGCGTGGGCGAAGAACGAACACATGAACCCGCAGAAGCGGGCGTTCTACGAATATCACGCCTCGCTGATGGAGCCCTGGGACGGTCCGGCGGCCATCGCATTCACCGACGGCCGGTCGATTGGAGCGACGCTCGATCGCAACGGCCTGCGTCCGGCGCGCTACCTGGTGACGAAGGACGATCTCATCATCATGGCGTCGGAGACCGGCGTGCTGGCGGTGAAGCCGGAGGACGTAAAGCTGAAGGGGCGCCTCCAGCCCGGCAAGATGCTGCTGGTGGACACCGTGGACGGGCGCATTGTCAGCGACCGCGAATTGAAACGCGCGCTCTACGGGCGCAATCCGTACCAGTTGTGGATCAAAGAAAACCAGATCACGCTCGATCAACTGGCCGAGCCGCCGCGGGCGCACGGCGCGGATCACAAAACGCTGGTGCGGCGGCAGCGCGCCTTCGGCTACACCGACGAAGACATCCGCATCGTCATGGGCCCGATGGCGGAAAAGGGCGAGGAGCCGATCGGATCCATGGGCACCGATACGCCGCTGGCCTGTCTCTCCGACAAGCCGCAGCCGCTGTTCCATTACTTCAAGCAGCTTTTCGCCCAGGTCACCAACCCGCCGATCGACCCCATCCGTGAAGAGATGGTGATGTCGCTGACCAGCTATATCGGCACCGAGCGCAACATCCTGCAAGAGACGGCGCAGCACTGCCACACGCTGAAGCTGCCGCATCCGATTCTCACCAACCGCGACCTGGAAAAGATGCGGCGCGTCAGCCAAGGCGATTTTCTGGCCACCACGCTGCCCATGCTGTTCGCGGTGGAAGATGGCGCCAAAGGGCTGGAGCGGGCGCTCACACAGCTCTGCCGGCGCGCATCGCTGGCCATCCAATCGGGCTACACGCTGTTGATTCTTTCCGACCGCGGGCTGGATGAAGAATGGGCGCCGATCCCCAGCCTGCTGGCGATGACGGCGGTGCACAACCACCTCGTGCGCGAAGAGACGCGCACGCAGGTGGCGCTCATCCTGGAAACCGGCGAGCCGCGCGAGGTCATGCACTTCGCCCTGCTGATCGGTTACGGGGCGAGCGCCGTGAACCCGTATCTGGCGCTGGAGACGGTCGGCCCCGATGAGAAGGCGATGGCCAACTACGTCAAGAGCATCAACAAGGGCCTGTTGAAGACGTTCAGCAAGATGGGCATCTCGACGCTGCAAAGCTATCGCGGCGCGCAGGTGTTCGAGGCCATCGGGCTCAGCAAGCTTCTGGTGGACAAATACTTCACCGGCACGTCCAGCCGGATCGAAGGCGTGGGGCTGGAAGCGCTGGCGCAGGAGGCCATTCTCAAACACCAGTACGCATTCGCGCCGCAGACGGAGTTCGATACGGAGCTGGAGGTGAGCGGCAGCTATCAGTTCCGGGTGCGCGGCGATTACCACCTGTATAACCCGCAGACCATACAAAAGCTGCAAGCTGCGGTGCGCACGGAGAGCTTTTCCAACTTCCAGGAATACACCGACCTGATCGACAACCAGACGCGCCAACTGTGCACCCTGCGCGGCCTGCTGGAGATCAAGACGGCCGCCGAACCGGTTCCCTTGGAAGAGGTGGAACCGGCCAGCGAAATCGTCAAGCGATTCGCCACCGGCGCCATGAGCTACGGCTCCATCTCCAAAGAGGCGCACGAGACGCTGGCCATCGCCATGAACCGCATCGGGGGCAAGAGCAATACCGGCGAAGGCGGCGAGGACGAGGCGCGATTCGGCACCGAACGGCGCAGCGCCATCAAGCAGGTGGCCAGCGGCCGCTTCGGCGTCACCACCAATTACCTGATCAACGCCGACGAGCTGCAGATCAAGATGGCGCAAGGGGCCAAGCCCGGCGAGGGCGGCCAGTTGCCCGGCCACAAGGTGGATGAAACCATCGCGCGGGTGCGCCACTCCACGCCCGGCGTCGGCCTGATCTCGCCGCCGCCGCACCACGACATTTACTCCATCGAGGATCTGGCGCAGCTCATTTACGATCTCAAGAACGTCAACCCGCGCGCCCGCATTTCGGTGAAGCTGGTGGCCGAAGTGGGCGTGGGGACCGTGGCGGCCGGCGTGGCCAAAGCCCATGCCGACGTGATCCTGATCTCCGGCGATTCGGGCGGCACCGGGGCCAGCCCGCTGAGTTCCATCAAGCACGCGGGGGCGCCCTGGGAGCTCGGCCTCGCCGAAGCGCACCAGGTGCTGGTCATGAACGATCTGCGCGGGCGCATCCGGCTGCAGACCGACGGCAAGCTGCAGACCGGCCGCGACGTGACGATCGCCGCGCTGCTGGGCGCCGAGGAGTTCGGCTTCTCCACCGCCCCGCTGGTGGCGCTGGGCTGCATCATGATGCGCAAGTGCCACCTCAACACCTGCCCGGTAGGCATCGCCACGCAGGATCCGGTGCTGCGCGCCAAATTCCGGGGCACGCCGGAAAACGCCATCAACTTTTTCTTCTTCATCGCCGAGCAGGTGCGGCAGTACATGGCCCAGATGGGCTTCCGCTCCTTCGACGAAATGGTGGGACGGGTGGACATGCTGGACACGCGGCCGGCCCACGATCACTGGAAAGCCAAGGATCTCGACCTCTCGGCCATCCTCTACTATCCCGAAATGCCGAGCCGCATCGCTCGCCGCTGCGTGCAGGAGCAGGATCATGGGCTTTCCGAGGCGCTCGACTACAAGCTGATCGAGTTCGCGCGCGATTCCATCGATAACGGCACGCCCATGGAGATCAAGCTGCCCATCCGCAACGTCCACCGCACGGTGGGGGCCATGCTGAGCGGCGAAATCGCCCGGCGCCACGGCTCCGCCGGGCTGCCCGACGACACCATCCGTTTCCAGTTCTCCGGTAGCGCCGGCCAGAGTTTCGGCGCATTCCTGGCCAAGGGTGTGACGCTGGAACTGGAAGGCGACGCCAACGATTATGTGGGCAAGGGCCTCTCCGGCGGACGCCTGATTGTCTATCCGCCGCGCACGGCGACGTTCCAGCCGGAAGAGAACATCCTCATCGGCAACGTGGCACTGTACGGGGCCACCAGCGGGGAGGCGTTCTTCAACGGCATGGGCGGCGAACGCTTCGCCGTGCGCAATTCGGGGGCGCTTGCGGTGGTGGAAGGCCTGGGCGACCACGGCTGCGAGTACATGACGGGCGGCAAGGTGGTGGTGCTGGGCAAGTGCGGGCGCAATTTCGCCGCCGGGATGAGCGGCGGCATCGCCTACGTGCTGGATGAGAAGGGCGACTTCAAGGAGAAGCGCTGCAATGGCGCGGCGGTGGATTTGGAGTCGGTCCCGGCGGAGGACGTCGACCTGCTGCGCGCCATGATCGACAGGCACGTGGAGGTCACGGGCAGCCCGCGGGGCAAGTGGGTGCTGGAAAACTGGGAGAACATGCTGCCCCAATTCGTCAAGGTTTTCCCGCGGGAGTACAAGCGGGTGCTGGGCATTGTGCGCCAGCAGGTGGCGGTGGCATAGGAGACCGGCATGGGAAAAGTCACCGGCTTCATGGAATATACGCGGGAGTTGCCCCAGCGCCGCGACCCCGCCGTGCGCATCAAGGACTGGTTCGAGATCTACCTGCCGTTCCCCGAGGACCATCTGCGCACCCAGGCGGCCCGCTGCATGGATTGCGGCGTGCCCTTCTGCCACACCGGCTGCCCGCTGACCAACATCATTCCCGATTGGAACGATCTGGTCTACAAAGGGCGGTGGAAGGAGGCGGTGCGCCAGTTGCACGCCACCAACAATTTCCCCGAATTCACCGGGCGCATCTGTCCGGCGCCTTGTGAAGCCTCCTGCGTGCTGGCCATCAACGAGCCGGCGGTGACCATCAAGCAGATCGAGAAGACCATCATCGACCGCGCCTTCGAAGCCGGCCACATCGGTCCGGAGCCCCCCGTCAGGCCCAGCGGCAAGCGCGCCGCGGTGATCGGCAGCGGACCCGCCGGACTGGCGGCGGCGCAGCAACTGGCGCGCGCCGGCCACGACGTCACCGTATTCGAAAA
>JBEKDV010000443.1:0-6469 GCA_050014175.1 Candidatus Solibacter sp.
GAAGCCGTCCTTGACCGTGCGCGCCAACTCGTCTTTGATGCTCGCCTCGGCCTTAGGCAGGTTCATCGGGTTGCAGATGGCATTGGTCACGAACATGGCGTCGTCATCCTTGGTAGGCGCGTTAAATGACGAACTGACGCCGTAGCTCAAGCCCTCCTTGTCGCGGACTCGTTTGAAGAGCCGAGAGCCCCCGGAGCCGCCGAGAATGTAGTTGCCCAGGATCATGGCTGGATAGTCGGGATCGTCGTCGTTCATCTTGACCTTCAGCCCAGCCAGGAACAGGGCGTTCTGTTTGTCCGGCGTTTCAAACTTCGTGTCAATTGGTTCAATCTTGCGGTAGACATTGGTCATGCGCTCGTACCGGTTGGGACTCTTCCAGTTGTTGAACAGCTCCCCAGCCAGTTTTTCCACTTGCGCCGGATCAAACTGTCCTACCACCACGATTTCGCCGTTCGAAGCGCCGTAGAACTGCTGGTAAAACCGGCGCATCTCATCGAGCGTGACCTTCCTGGCATCGGCCACCTGCTCGTCGAATGTACCGACGTATCGGACGTCGTCGCGAGGCCAGGGGTTCAAGTGGCGGCTGAACTCGAGCGAAGCGATCGAGGTTGGTTCGCTCTTACCGCTCTCCGTAGCCGCAATCCGGAGCTGCCGCATCGGTTCGAGTTCGCTTTCCGGGAACGCTGGTTCGCGCAGTATTTCGGCCGCCAGGCGCAGGGACCCTGCCAGGTTGGCCTCCACCGTTTCGATATTGGCTGAGGCTCCAGTGCCGGAGCCGCCTACGTTGATCCTGGCCTTCAAACGGTCGATTTCATCCTGGATCTGCTGCCGCGACTTGGTCTTCGTGCCACGAATCAGGATCTGCCCTGTGAACGACGCGATCATTGCCTTTCCCGACAGCGAGGCCCGGTCTCCGAAACGCAGGTTGACCTGGGCGAAAACCGCGCCGCCCCTGGTTTTCTTGGGCAGCATCACCAGCTTGAGACCACCCGGCAGGGTCTTGCGAATCGCGCGGCTCTCAATGTTGGCGGGCGTGGGAGCGAAGACTTCTCCCTGCGAAATGGCAGCTCCGCCGGTATAGTCCTTCAGCACCGTGGCCACACTCGGAGCGGCGGGAACTTCGGCGCGATCCGGCGTCTTGGTCGGGATGAACTGGCCGAGGGTACGGTTCGACTCCTTGAGGTATGCCTTGGCCACGCGGAGCACATCCTGCTCGGTCACATTCCTGATCTGATCGCGCGAATGGAAATACAGGCGCCAATCGCCCATCGCCTCGTACTCGCTCAGGAACAGGCCGATCCGTTCGGAATTGTTCAGGTTCAGATCGAACTGTTTGAGCAGCCGGGCTTTGCCGCGTTCGACCTCTTCTTTCGAAGGCGGCTCGCTGGCGAATCCCTCCACAGTCTTGAGCAGGGTCTCGCGAGCCTCGTCGATCGACTGGTCGACCTGAAGAATGGCCACTGCCTGTATTACGCCGGGATCGTGAGCTTCCTGGTGGTTCATCGCGGCAACCACGGCCTTTTTGTTGTCCACCAAGGCCTTATAAAGCCGGCCTGAGGGCTGGTCGCCGAGGACTGTGGCGAGCACCTCAAGGGCGGCGTTATCCGGGTGCACGGCAGCCGGCGTGTGGTAGACCACCATGATTGCCTTGTTGTCGCCAACGCGTCGCAATGTGATCTGACGTTCGCCATCCTGCGGGGGCTCCACCGTATAGGTGGGTTCGAGCTTGCGCTGCGGCCGGGGAATGGCGCCGATGGTCTGCGCAACCAAGGCCAGCGCTTTGGACTCGTCGAACTGGCCCGCGATGAGAAGAACGGCGTTGTCCGGCTGGTAATACTTCTGGTAGAACGCGTCCAGCCGCTCAATCGGTACATGTTCGATGTCGGAGCGGTTGCCAATGGTGGATCTACCATAGCTATGGGCCGTGAACGCAGCATTGGCCACGCGCTGGTTCAGGACCCCGAACGGGTTGTTCTCATTTAACTCGAATTCGTTCCGCACCACCGTCATCTCCGTATCCAGGAGCTGTTTTTCCATGCGCATGCTCACCATACGTTCAGCTTCCAGCCCAATTGCCCAGCGGAGATTGTCGTCGCCGGCGGTTACTGTCTCGAAATAGTTGGTGCGGTCATCGGATGTGGTGCCGTTCCATTGCGCGCCATGATCCGTTAGTTCCTTCTTCACGTCTTTTCCGCTCTTGGTGCGGAGGAAAAGCATGTGCTCGAGGAGGTGGGCCATGCCCCCTTCACCGGAGCCTTCATGACGCGAGCCCACCAGGTAAGTGACGTTGACGGTCAGTTTGGGCTTGGAAGAGTCCGGGAAAAGGAGCAGATGAAGACCGTTCGGATAGGCATACTCCGTGAGGCCCTCGACGGAGGTGACCTTCTGAACGCCTTGCGGGAGGTTTTGACAGAATGCCGCGAAGACCAAAATCAACCCGGCAAAGGATAGGGCGAAGTAGGTGTGGCGACGCATGGAACAACCTCTGACCCGGGACTCAGATTTTGCCTCCCCGGGTACCAGACCCTGGTATACCATCTTCCGCGGTCGCTGGGGTATGTCGTTCACCCTTCGTCCTCAAGCGAGCCGCGGCCCATGTCGCTGCGTGGGGTTTGACGCGCCTTGAGTTCGCGAAACGCCTCTCACGAGAAGCGCTTTGGGGGATGGTCGGCAAACCACTGAATCACCCCCTGCCGGGCGGTAGTGGTGCCGGGCTCCACGTGTGCGATATTCGTTATTATCGGTAGCCACGTGATCGCGGGGGTTATCGCGGGTTCTGTCGACCGCTGTGGGCTGGGCGTGCGCGGACACCTTGAGCATTTATCGTTCCGACTTGATATTGAAAGGGGGACCGAATCGCGCGCACAGCGAACATTCCAAGATGTCACGGTTGGCGCACTGGTCGGGGCCGGATAGTACTGTGTAGACGATTCTGGCATTTTCGCGCAGTGCTTGCAGGGCCCTTGTGAGATCGGCCTCAAATTCACAATCGGCCAATCCATATTTCACTTGGCCGCCCTTGTTTCGATCACCCGGTGTCAGGTGGCCACGCCAACGTTGGGCGAGATTCGCACTGCGTCCAACGTAAACCACCCCGTATCCGTCAATCGTGAGTTCCGGGATTGTGAACTCAAAAGGGATAGGGACTCCTTTGTGGCTGTGCGGGGCGTGTAGGTGAAGTGTTCGGGGTGCCGAAAACCAAGCGACCGGGAGGAGGATGGCGTAGACGCCACCGATCTCTTCAAGGTGTTTTATCGAGCTCCAGTCGGAAAAGAAACGTCCGGCGCGATCGGCAATAAAATCCCGAGTTGAAAGCGTTCGCCAGACTTGGGCGTTGTCCGGGAAACACCCGGCGAGCTGTCTGACGAGCTTAAGGTCGAGCCTCGCTGGCATGGAACCATTTTGCATGATGTAAAGAACGCAACTCTAAAAAGTCCCCAGCATGACCGGCGTTAGCGGACAATATCGGTAGCGCCGTGTTCGCAAGACGGATGGGCCCTCTCTCCGAGTAGCGTAATCCGTTCCCCATCCAAGTACGACGTCTGCCAGGATACAATCGTGAGACGCTCATGTCCCTCACTCCTGGAACTCGTCTTGGGCCGTATGAGATCCTCGCGATGATCGGTGCCGGTGGCATGGGCGAGGTGTATCGTGCGCGCGACGGGCGGCTGAAACGCGAGGTAGCCGTGAAGATTCTTCCGATGGCGGCCGCCACGGACTCTTCCCGGCGCCAGCGGTTCGAATTCGAGGCGCGCACAGTAGCTGCCCTGAATCATCCCAACATCGTCGCCATCTACGACGTGGGTGCGGAAGACGGTGTGTCGTATATCGTGAGTGAGCTGATTGAGGGCCAACCGCTCCGTGGAAGCTCACTCGGATTACGGAAGAGCCTCGGTTGCGCCGTCCAGATCGCCAACGGGATTGCTGCCGCCCACGCGGCGGGAATCGTCCACCGGGACTTGAAGCCCGAGAACATTATGTTGACCCGGGACGGGCGCGTCAAAATCCTGGACTTCGGGTTGGCCAGGCTGAACGCCCCGCCAACGGCTGACGCAGCCACCGAGACGCTGACGGTTCAAACCGAACCGGGCATGGTGATGGGCACGGTGGGCTATATGTCGCCGGAACAGGTTCGCGGCAAGGAAGCCGATCCTCGTTCCGACATCTTCAGCTATGGCGCAATCCTATACGAAATGTTAAGCGGCCACCGTGCCTTTCACGGCGACACCGCCGCGGAAACGATGACCGCGATACTCAAGCAGGAACCGCCCGATCTCCCGGACTCGGTGCCTTCAGGTGTGCGGCAGATCGTTCACCACTGCCTGGAGAAAGATCCCGATAACCGGTTTCAATCGGCGCGCGACCTGTCGTTCGCGGTGGCGGCGATGTCGCCAGGGACGAGCCAGAGCGGCACTGCCCCGAAGTTGCCTGGAACGTGGCGCTGGCGCCGCCGGACGCTGGCGGCCGCCGGGGCGGTTTCGTTGATCGTGCTGAGTATTGCCGTTTACCGATTCGTGGCGCCGCCGCCCGTTCCCACCAACTGGACTGGAGCACTTTTGGGCGGACCCGAAATCGCGTTTAGACCACGCCCCTCGCCGGACGGTCATCTGGTGGCATTCTTCGCCGTGGATGCAGGCTACACGCAGGTGGGCGTGATGACACCGGAAACCGGCAACTGGTCGATGCTTACCCATAGCCGGCAGCACGGAAACGTCACCAATGTCGCGTGGGCGCCGGACGGCTCCTCCATATATTACGACCGCATACAGGCCGTGCCAGAGGGGATCTACAGCGTACCCGTGCTTGGCGGCGACGAGCGGCTCGTGTTCCCGCGGGCGTTCCGGCCGGAGATGGTCCCGGACGGGAGTTTACTGGCGGTGAAGCTGAATTCCGCGCGTGAGTGGCAACTCTTTCACTTTTGGCCTGCAACCGGGCGGGTACAGGATTTGCCCGTCGTAGGGGTGGATCCCCAGGATAGTCTCTCCAATCCCCGCGTGTTCCCGGACGGCAACGAAGCCTTGATCGATGGAGCGCCGCTGGGGCGCGAAGCCGACGGCATGAGCCTGCTGGTGGTCAATCTGGCCACCGGCGCCACGCGGCCGCTGGCGCCCGGTGTTCCGAGAGGCACAGGTGCGCCCGATTTCGCGGTGAGCCGCGATGGGAAATCCGCATTTGTCACTTTGGAGCTTGGAGGGTTTACGCGGGTGCTTGCCATCTCCACCCACGGACGCGGGCCGGCTCAAACGCTGTTTACCGCCACGCATGAAGTCTGGGGTTTGGATAGCGCCCCCGATGGAAGCCTGTATTCCTGCGTAACGGACCTCCCGGCGGAACTGGTGAGCCGACCGCTGGATCGCGATCAGACGGAAACGTGGGCCCGGTTTCCGGAGGTCTCGGATCCCGATTTGCTCGCCGTCCTGCCGGATGGGCGCGTGGTGGTGACAGTCCTCTATTCGGATCGGCCGCGCCTGATGGTAGCGGAGGCGGGGAAGAAGCCGGTTGCCATGGTCGCGACTACGGAGGAAAACTCGACCCCAATCACCGTCACCGGCCCTCGCGAGATTGCGTTCCTGATTGGTCCTGTACCGCGAGCCACCGTGGCGTTCGCGGACGTGGAAACCGGGCGCATTACGCGCCGCATCGCTCCAGGCAAGGGCGAAATCGTCTCGCTGGCCGCCTCCCCGGATGGCGGCACACTGTATTTCGCGACCGGGGGCACCATCTGGTCGATTCCTTCCGCGGGTGGTCAAGCGCGGAAGATTCGAGCCGGCGATCGCGTTGTGGCCGACCCCTCCGGCCGGGCGCTGCTCGTCACCATCCTGGAAAGCCCCAATATGCGGCTCTTTCGCGTCCCTCTGGACGGGTCGCCGGAGACCGAGATCGCCGCCGATGCATCCCATGCGCCCAGGTATTCGCATCTTTCGCCCGGTAGCTGGAATGCGGACGGCCGCCTCCTGGTTTCCCTCCACGAGACGTGGTTCGCCGCGCCTGCCGTGCTGGATACCAGGAACGGCCACGTGCAGCCTCTGCCGTTCGATAAAACCAGCGATTACGCTAACATGGCCTGGCTGCCGGATGGACGCATGGTCGCCCTGCGCATCAGCATGCGCTCCACGTTATGGCGATTCGTTCCGGCGCAAGAATAAATCACGCCCGTACCCGACCGTGTGACCTTTCAGCCGCCATAGCTGGCGCGAAATCACTAGAGCTGTATCGGCAGTGCTCCGGCGGGCAAGCTCTGAGGGATGTGGCTGCGGCCGGTGCCGGAGTATTGCCGATACGGTGATTTGTACTGAACCCGCCTATGGGGATTCAATCGTAAGCTTATGCGTACAAAGGAGATGACTGTCGAACGAGGAGAAGAGGCCGAATGTACGGCACGATTCCATGATACTCCCGCGCAAGCGGGTTAGTACAAATCCCCTTCACACCATCAAACGCCCGTGAAGTCGTTCGGGGAAGGCTTCGC